>NZ_JYNQ01000001.1:2784166-3132500 GCF_000934685.1 Lacinutrix sp. Hel_I_90
GGTTGAAAAAGCTGGAACCCCAACAATGGGAGGCTTAATCATCATTTTTTCAACGTTGATACCAGTGTTGTTATTAGCAAAGTTGGACAATATTTATGTTATTCTGCTAATCGTTACCACGGTTTGGATGGGCTTAGTAGGTTTTGCTGACGACTATATAAAAGTATTCAAAAAAGATAAGGCAGGCTTAAGTGGTAAGTTTAAAGTTTTAGGTCAAGTTGGTTTAGGTGTTTTTGTGGGTTCTATTATGTATTTCCATCCCCATGTAACCATTAGACAGGAAAAAACAAATCCTGTTTATGAAACTGAAAGAATAACACAAAATTCTGAGGCAGAGTTTAGAGCGGAGGAACAATCGCTTAAAACCACCATTCCTTTTGTAAAAGATAATGAGTTCGATTATGCTCAAATTACATCGTGGTTTGGTGACGCTACTGGTAAATATGCTTGGTTAATTTTTATTCCAATTGTTATATTCATCGTTACAGCAGTATCCAACGGTGCTAATTTAACTGATGGCATTGATGGCTTAGCAGCAGGGAGTTCCGCCATAATTGTCTTTGCGCTAGCCATTTTTGCTTTCATTTCAGGAAACTTCGTCTTTTCAGATTATCTCAATGTGATGTTTATTCCACGACTGGGTGAATTAGTAGTGTTTATAGCGGCATTTGTTGGTGCGCTTATCGGTTTTCTGTGGTACAATACGTATCCAGCACAAGTATTTATGGGAGACACAGGTAGTTTAACTATTGGAGGTGTGATTGCAGTAATCGCAATTGCTGTTAGAAAAGAATTACTAATTCCATTATTGTGTGGGATTTTTTTCGCGGAATCATTGTCCGTTATTTTACAGGTAACATGGTTTAAATACACGAAAAAGAAACTTGGAGAAGGACGGCGTATTTTTAAAATGGCGCCACTGCATCACCACTATCAAAAGGGTGGCTATCATGAAAGTAAAATAGTAACACGCTTTTGGATTGTAGGCATATTACTAGCAATACTGTCAATAGTGACATTGAAATTAAGATAATTAAATAGTACACGAAGCATAGTTGAAACGCTTCGTTTTAGAAATGAAAAAACAGAGGTTAGTCATATTAGGAGGAGGCGAAAGCGGAGTAGGTACAGCGCTTTTAGGAGTAGCAAAAGGGTATGAGGTTTTTGTTTCGGATAAAGGAATGATAAAAGAAAAGTACAAAGAAGTTCTTAGACATCATGAGATTGAATGGGAAGAAGAACAGCATACCGCTGCTAAAATTTTAAATGCAGATGTGGTGATGAAGAGTCCGGGGATTCCAGATAGCGTTGCCTTAGTGCAGCAGCTTATAAAAAAAGAAATCCCAGTAATTTCTGAAATTGAATTTGCTTCAAAATACACGAATGCCACTTTGATTGGGGTTACGGGAAGCAATGGAAAAACAACAACCGCATCATTAACACATCATATTTTAAAACAAGAATTAAATGTAGGCTTGGCTGGGAATATTGGTGACAGTTTTGCAAAACAGATTTTAGACTTTGATTTTGAAAACTACGTCTTAGAGATTAGTAGTTTTCAGTTAGATGGGATTGTAGATTTTAAACCAAAAATAGCTGTCTTAACCAATATTACGCCAGATCATTTAGATCGCTACGAGTATAAGTTTGAAAATTATATCAATTCAAAATTCAGAATTGCTCTAAATCAAACCAAAGACGACTATTTAATTTATGATGCAGATGATGAGGTCATTAAAAAGTGGCTCGATGAAAACGACATTCAATCCACATTACTGCCCTTTTCTTTGGTTAAAACCATTGAAAATGGGGCTTATTTAGATAAAAAGAATATAAAAATAACAATAAATAACGACCAGATAATTATGCCAACAAACGATTTAGCCTTAGAAGGAAAACACAATATAAAAAATGCAATGGCTGCCTCAACGGTAGCGCATTTGCTAAAAATTAGAAAGCAAACCATTCGTGAAAGCTTAGAGAATTTCCATGGTGTTGAGCATCGTTTAGAGCAAGTGCTTAAAATTAATAAAGTACAATACATTAATGACTCTAAGGCCACAAATGTTAATGCGACCTATTATGCTTTAGAGAGTATGGATGCGCCAACCGTTTGGATTGTTGGTGGTACAGATAAAGGGAATGAATATACAGAGTTATTTCCATTTGTAAATGAAAAGGTAAAAGCGATTATCTGTTTAGGGGTTGATAATGATAAGCTCTTGGAAAATTTCGGTAACATGGTAGATATTATTGTGGAAACTCAGTTTATGAGTGAGGCGGTGAAAATAGCCTATAGAATTGCTGAAGCTGGAGATAACGTTTTATTATCACCTGCTTGTGCAAGTTTCGATTTATTTGAAAACTATGAAGATCGTGGGCGTCAATTTAAAGATGCGGTAAGAAATTTATAGCCCCTTTTCATTCTTTCTAAGGGGAATGCATTAATGAGGAAATTGAGGAATGATATAATTAACATTAAATAAGTCTTCCCTTTAAGAAATGGAAGATCAACGAATAAAAAAATAAATTAATAACGCGTGCGTTAAGAGGTTTGAAGTACAAATGGGAATGCAAAAACTATTCAAAAATATAAAAGGAGACCGATTAATTTGGGCAATAGCAGCCTTACTTGCTATTTTCTCATTTTTACCTGTGTACAGTGCTGCGAGTAATTTGGCATATGTTGGTGGTAGTACAAATACCTTTTCTTTTTTTGTAAAGCACTTTATGCATTTGTTTTTAGGGTTTTCAATTATGTACGGCGTACATAAAATACCATATCGTTATTTCCGTGGCTTGTCGATGGTTATGATTCCTATTGTTTTGATTTTATTAGTGGTTACCGTTTTGCAAGGCACAACAATTGCGGGCGCCAATGCTAGTCGCTGGATTCGTATCCCTTTTGTTAATATGTCTTTTCAAACTTCTACTTTGGCATCCGTTGTACTCATGGTGTATGTGGCGCGATACATGTCTAAAATGAAAGATGAACAAATCACTTTTAAAGACTCTATTTTACCCCTTTGGTTGCCCGTGTTTTTAATGCTAGCATTAATACTACCGTCTAACTTTTCTACAACGGCGCTTATCTTTTTAATGGTTGTAATACTGGTTTTTTTAGGGGGGTATCCTATTCGTTATTTGGTCGCTATTGTTGGCGCAGGCATCTTAGGGTTAGCTTTATTTGTAGTTGTTGCTAAGGCATTCCCAGAGGCTATGCCAAACAGGATTGATACCTGGATGAGTCGTATAGAAAGCTTCACAGATGAAGGAGATACAGAGGCAGATTATCAAATAGAAAAAGCAAAAATAGCCATTGCCTCAGGCTATATTACAGGTGTTGGTCCTGGGAAAAGCACGCAGAAAAACTTTTTACCACAATCCTCTTCCGATTTTATTTTTGCGATTATTATTGAAGAGTTTGGGTTGATAGGGGGCATATTTTTAATGACCATGTATATGTGGTTGTTATTTAGAATAGTCATAGTCTCACAAAAAGCAGATACTATTTTTGGTAAATTATTAGTACTAGGGGTTGGTTTACCAATCGTATTTCAAGCCATGATAAATATGGCTGTAGCTGTAGAGTTATTTCCAGTAACTGGTCAAACCTTACCATTGGTAAGTAGTGGGGGAACCTCTATTTGGATGACCTGTTTAGCCATAGGAATCATTCTTAGTGTAAGTGCGAAAAGAGAAGAAATTAAAGAACAAGAAAATACAGAAGATAATCCGTTAGAAATTCTTTCGGAAGCAATATAATGAACACTTATAAAATCATATTATCTGGAGGCGGAACTGGTGGCCACATCTATCCTGCAATAGCTATAGCGAACGAATTGAAATCGCGTTTTCCTGACGCTGAATTTTTATTTGTAGGTGCAAAAGACCGTATGGAAATGGAGAAAGTACCACAGGCAGGTTATGAAATTAAAGGCTTGTGGATTTCAGGTATTCAAAGAAAACTAACGGTGAAGAACATGATGTTTCCTTTTAAATTAGTGAATAGCCTTTGGAATGCCAGAAAAATTGTTAACAATTTCAAGCCAGATGTAGCGATTGGAACAGGCGGGTTTGCTAGTGGTCCGTTATTACATGTGGCTGCTTTAAAAGGGATACCAAGCTTAATACAAGAGCAGAATTCCTATCCGGGAATCACAAACAAATTATTATCAAAAAAAGTACAGAAAATTTGTGTGGCTTATGATGGTTTAGAGCGTTTTTTCCCTAAGAATAAAATTATCAAAACAGGAAATCCGGTACGACAGGATTTATTAGATATTAATTCTAAAAAATCAGAAGCTTTAAAACATTTCAACTTAGTTGAAGATAAAAAAACACTGTTAGTGCTAGGAGGAAGTCTGGGGGCAAAAGCGATAAATGAATTAATAAAAAATGAAATAGAGTTTCTGCAAATGCAGAATTTACAAATCATTTGGCAATGCGGGAAATTGTATTACGACGATTACAAAATTGTTGGTCATACAAAAAATGTCCAGGTACATGCCTTTATAAATAAAATGGATTATGCTTATGCCGCGGCAGATTTTATTATTTCTCGCGCAGGAGCAGGCTCTGTTTCAGAATTATGTATCGTTGGAAAACCGGTCATTTTTGTGCCTTCTCCTTATGTAGCAGAAGATCATCAAACTAAAAATGCAATGGCTGTGGTTAAAGAAAATGCTGCAATGATGATTGCTCAGGAAGATTTGAATGTAGATTTTGAGAATAAGTTTTCACAGTTAGTTGCTTCAGTAGAAAGGCAAAATGAATTAAGTAGTAATATTAAAAAACTAGCATTAGAAAATGCTACAAAAGAAATAGTTGATGAAGTTGAAAAACTTCTAAAAAAATAATAAAATATATAAATAAGAACAACGTCATTTTGATGCGCTTACGAGTACTGTAGTATCACATTGAACAAAAAAAATAAATGAACCTAAACAAGTTACATAACGTCTATTTTATTGGTGTTGGAGGGATTGGTATGTCTGCATTGGCACGGTATTTTATTGCGAACGGAAAAGCTGTGGCTGGTTATGATAAAACACAAACTGAAATTACAGAAGTTTTGGAGGGTTTAGGTATTAGCATTCATTATGAGGATGCGGTCAAGGCTATCGATGGTCCATTTTTAAATCCTGAAAACACTTTAGTAGTTTATACACCAGCGGTACCAAAAGATCATAAAGAGTTAGCCTATTTTAGGGACCATAGTTTTGCTGTTTTAAAACGTTCAGAGGTGTTAGGGTTGATTACAAAAAATACTTTTTGTTTAGCTGTGGCAGGAACACATGGAAAAACAACGACCTCTAGTATTTTAGGACATTTATTGTATGAATGTGATGTAAAGCTAACGGCTTTTTTAGGCGGCATTAGTGAAAACCATAATTCGAATTTAATTGAAAATGGTGATGAAGTAAGTGTTGTAGAGGCTGATGAGTTTGATCGTTCGTTTTTAACCTTATCACCAGATTTAGCTTGTATAACTTCAATGGATGCAGATCATTTAGATATCTATGGTGATGCTTTGGCATTACATGAGTCCTTTGAGGCATTTTCAAAAAAAATTAAACCGAACGGAAAATTATTTGTTAGAAACGGCTTGCCTTTAAAAGGGATAACTTACGGGATAGAAGATGACTCTGATTATTCAGCTCAAAACATAACAATAAATAACGGTACTTATAGTTTTGATGTAAAAACACCAAAAGAGGTGCTAAAACAAGTTCAATTTAACCTACCTGGTAGACATAATTTGTCGAATGCACTAATAGCTTTAGCGATGGCTGTAGAATATGGCCTTCCCAAACCGCAGCTCGCTATGGCTTTAGCATCTTATAAGGGGGTTAAACGTCGTTTTACCTATCACATTAAAACAGATGATCTGGTGTTTATCGATGATTATGCACATCATCCAACAGAGATTGATGCAGCACATCAAGCAGTAAGAGAGATGTATCCAAAAGATCAGGTCTTGGTCATTTTTCAGCCACATTTATTTAGCCGAACCCGTGACTTTGGAGCTGATTTTGCTAAAAGTTTATCTCAATTTGATGAGTTATTATTGTTAGATATTTACCCCGCAAGAGAATTACCAATTGAAGGGATAGATTCACAATGGTTGTTAGGCCAAATTATTAACTCTAAGAAAGAATTAATTCAGAAAAAACAGATCATTTCAAAAATAAAAGAAAGTAAAGCCAGAATCATCCTCACTCTTGGAGCAGGAGATATTGGTGAAGAAGTTAAACATATTAAAGCCGCTTTAATTGATGAGAATTAATTGGAACTACATAAAGATCATAGGGTTATTGGCGATTGTAGTGTTTTTGTATGCCTTTACTTCAAAACGAAATAACAGGCGAAAGGTCGCTGAGCCTATTGTGACATTTGTTGATGATCAGAAACCATTTGTCACGCACGCGACTGTTAGTAAATTGTTAATACAAAATCAACGACCTGTTACGAGTGTGCCCAAAGAAACTTTAGATTTGAATGGTTTAGAGCAGGCCCTAAATGCTCATAAAATGATTGAAAGTGCTGAGGTTTTTTTGCGAGTAAATGGTGGGTTTTCAGTGAAAATAAAACAGAAAATGCCAATCGCAAGAGTCAGTAGTCCAAGTGCTTATTACATAGACAGTAAAGGTGGTTACATGCCTTTGTCAACAAATTATACAGCACGTGTACCAATGGTTACCGGTCATGTAAAACAAAATGATTTAGCAGTGGTTTACACCATTGCTAGCAGAATTATGAATGATGAGTTTTTAAAAACCAACGTGGTTGAGATTCATCAGAATAATGATAAATCTATAGATTTAAAATTAAGGCAATGTCAATTCACGGTGCAGTTAGGTAGCTTGAATTATTTAGATAAAAAAATAAACAACCTTAAGGCGTTTTATAATAAAGCGATTAAGGATAAGAGTTTAAAAAAATATAGCAAAGTGAATTTGCAATTTGAAAACCAAGTTGTTTGTACTAAAGTATAAATTATGGAACAGAATTTAGCAGTAGGATTAGACATCGGAACCACAAAGATTGTGGCAATGATAGGTCGCAAAAATGAGTATGGAAAGGTGGAGATTTTGGGCATTGGAAAGTCTAAGAGTTTAGGTGTGCATCGTGGTGTGGTTAATAATATAACACAAACGATTCAATCTATTCAATTAGCTATCCAAGAGGCTGAAGCTGCTGCAGCTTTAAAAATTGAAGGGGTGACTGTAGGAATAGCGGGTCAGCATATTCGCAGTTTACAGCATAGTGATTACATTACACGACCAGATTCTGAAACTGTAATTGATGAGTACGATATTGAACGTTTAGTCAATCAAGTTCATAAATTAGTGATGCTGCCGGGAGAAGAAATCATTCATGTTCTACCGCAGGAATATAAGGTTGATGGTCAGGCTGAAATAAAAGAACCAATAGGAATGTATGGTGGTCGATTAGAAGCCAATTTTCATGTCGTTGTGGGTCAGGTGTCTTCTATTAGAAACATTGGCCGCTGTGTTAAAAGTGCAGGTTTAGAATTAGAGGGGATCACGTTAGAGCCGCTTGCATCTGCAAACGCGGTATTAAGCCAGGAGGAAAAAGAAGCCGGTGTTGCCTTAATTGATATTGGTGGTGGAACTACAGATTTGGCCATTTTTAGAGACGGAATTATTCGCCATACAGCAGTTATTCCGTTTGGTGGAAATGTGATTACAGAAGATATAAAAGAAGGCTGTTCTATTATTGAAAAGCAAGCGGAGTTATTAAAAATAAAATTTGGTTCAGCATGGCCAGGAGAAAATAAAGACAATGAGATTGTATCTATTCCAGGCTTACGTGGTCGTGATCCAAAAGAAATAACACTTAAAAACCTATCAAAAATTATTCATGCCAGAGTGGTGGAAATTGTTGAACAGGTTTACGTAGAAATTAAAAACTATGGTCACGAAGAACAAAAGAAGAAATTAATTGCAGGAATTGTTTTAACTGGTGGTGGTAGCCAGTTAAAACATCTCAAACAATTAGTAGAATACATTACAGGAATGGATACTAGAGTAGGGTATCCAAACGAGCATTTAGCTGGAGATAGCGATGATGCTGTTACCAGTCCATTGTTCGCTACAGCAGTTGGTTTGGTTATGGATGGTTTAAAACGCCAAGAACGCATAAAAGCAGAAAAAATTGAAGAAGAGCTTGTAGCGGCTATAGAAAATGATGAAACGATAGAAGAAGAAGACGTAGCAGTTGAACTGCCAAAAAAACAAAAGCGCTCTTTTTTAGATGCGTTAACTGAGCGTGTTAAGGATTTCCTTGATAATGCTGAATAACGCTTGCACAGCAACTATAAACAATAAAAAGACGTTGTAGTGCAGCGTCTAAACGAATAAAGATAAAAAACGTTGCATTGCAACGTCTAAAATAATTGATTTAAATAAATAGAATTTTATGAGCAACAATGAATTCGAAAATTTCACTTTTGATTTACCTAAAAATCAATCCAATGTCATCAAAGTTATTGGTGTAGGAGGAGGTGGGAGTAAC
Source organism: Lacinutrix sp. Hel_I_90 (assembly GCF_000934685.1). Taxonomy (NCBI): domain Bacteria; kingdom Pseudomonadati; phylum Bacteroidota; class Flavobacteriia; order Flavobacteriales; family Flavobacteriaceae; genus Lacinutrix; species Lacinutrix sp. Hel_I_90. Next base: position 2,792,708 of record NZ_JYNQ01000001.1, read on the forward strand.
GCTATTAATCACATGTTCCAGCAAGGCATCAAGGGTGTCGATTTTGTTATTTGTAATACCGATGCGCAGGCATTACAAAACAGTGGGGTTCCAAACAAAATTCAGTTAGGTGTAAATTTAACTGAAGGTCTTGGCGCCGGTGCCAATCCAGATGTAGGTATGCAATCTGCTGTTGAGAGTTTTTCAGACATTCAGCAAATGTTAGGGACGAATACTAAAATGGTATTTATCACTGCTGGTATGGGTGGAGGAACAGGAACAGGAGCAGCGCCAATAATAGCCAAAATGGCTAAAGAAATGGATATTTTAACCGTTGGAATTGTGACGATGCCCTTTCAGTTTGAAGGAAAAATGCGTAACGAGCAAGCTCAAATTGGTATTGAAAAACTCCGTGGAGAAGTCGATTCATTAATTGTTATTAATAATAATAAATTACGTGAGGTTTATGGTAACCTTGGTTTTAAAGCAGGGTTTTCTAAAGCAGATGAGGTGTTATCAACGGCGTCTCGTGGTATAGCCGAAGTAATAACGCATCACTATACACAAAACATCGATTTACGTGATGCAAAAACGGTGTTAAGCAATAGCGGTACAGCCATTATGGGTTCTGCAACTGCGGCTGGTCAAAACCGTGCGCAGCAAGCCATTTCTAAAGCATTAGATTCACCATTGTTGAACGATAATAAAATTACAGGAGCTAAAAACGTATTGTTGCTAATCGTTTCTGGTTCTCAGGAAATTACTATTGATGAGATAGGTGAAATTAACGATCACATTCAGATAGAAGCAGGCCATGGTGCAAATATTATTATGGGTGTTGGTGAAGATGAATCATTAGAAGAGTCAATTGCAGTTACTATTATTGCTACAGGTTTTAATGTAGAGCAGCAAGATGAGATTTCTAATACGGAAGCAAAAAAAGTAATACATGCTTTGGAAGAAGACCAGAGTCTTGAGAAGGATTTAACTTCAGAGGAGCGCAAACCAGCTAATACTACTCCGGCTATAGCGTTGGAAGTAAAGAAAGAAATACCAGTTGTAAAACACACTTTAGATATTGAAGCCGATACTGAAGATACGTTAAGCAAGTTTGAAATGGAACAAGTGAACAAACAGCGTAGTGTGGTTTATGAAGATTTCGGATTGATTCCAACGACAGAAAGCCTCAGAAACATGGATGTTGTATATGATGAAGTTGTTGTAAATTTTGAAAATGAAGAAGAGTTTGTTATAACACCATCTGAAACAAAAACGGAAAATACTGAAGTAGTAGAAGCGGAAGAAAGAAAGCAAATTACATTGAGTTTCGACTTGCCTATTAATGAGCCAACAGTGGAAGAAACATCTAAAACTGAAACGCCTATTATTCATGATTTAACAAGTGAGATAAAAGACTATGAAGTTAATGATCATGTTGAATTGATTCCAGTTACTGAAATAAGAGAGCATGAAGAAGTACGTTATGCTTTAGACGATTATACCGAAGTAAATTCGGCACTAAATAAAAACACGAAAACTCAAGTTCAGGAATTTATAGACACAGAAATTGTTTTTGAAAAGAAAGTATTAGCTAAAGAAGAAGAACAGGCAAGGCCAGAGGGCGATTTTGATCCTATGAATTGTTCGATTTCAGATATTTTAAAAGAGCGTGCAGATGATAGAAGAGAAAAGATGAAGAATTTTAACTATAAATTTAATACCTCTAAAATTGAGGATATAGAGAAAATTCCGGCTTACAAGAGACAGGGAACAACTTTAGATGAAACGAAACATTCTTCTTCAGCAACAAATGTGTCTAAAACCAGTCTAAGTATAGATGATAACGACGACATTCAATTAAGAAATAATAATTCTTTTTTGCACGATAATGTAGATTAATAGCAAGTAGATAATTTTAATCAAATTAAATCCAGAGCGTTCTATAACTTTTTGGATTTTAATTGGTTTGCTTGTTTCTAAGTGGATTCAAATGTTATCAATTTTCATCGATTTTGAAAATAGTCCTGTTTCTGTTCAGAAGTTTCAAAGTAGAGCGGTTTAATCCTGTTAGAATTTCCTATCTTCGTACTTGAAAAAAGGAATATAAAATGAGTTTATCAGCTAACATAATGACGGCCTTAAAAGAGGCTATGAAAAGTAAAGACACCTTGGCGTTAGCAGCGTTACGAGCAGTGAAGGCTGAAATATTATTAGCACAAACTGAAAATGGAGCAAAAGAAGCGTTAACTGAAGAACAAGAATTAAAAATTCTTCAAAAACAAGTCAAGCAAAGAAAAGATAGTGCCGCTATTTTTTTAGAGCAAGGTAGAGAAGATTTAGCTACTCCAGAATTAGCAGAAGCTAAAGTTATAGAACAGTTTTTGCCAGAAGCCATGAGTGAAGACGCGGTTGCCAAGTTGGTTGATACTGTTATTGCTAAAACAGGAGCAGAAGGCATGAAAGATATGGGTAAAGTAATGGGGATGGTAAGTGCGGAAGTTGCTGGAAGGGCAGACGGGAAAACCATTTCGAATATAGTAAAAGCTAAATTAGGGTAAGAGATTATAAATATTGAGATTCCCACTTTCATGGGAATAAAATGGCTGCGTAGTTCAACTGGATAGAATATCAGATTTCGGCTCTGAGGGTTGGAGGTTCGAATCCTCTCGCGGTCACGAATGAAAAGAAAAGACTAAAAAAATAAATCAAGCTTGCTTGAAATTTATTTTTTTAGTCTTTTCTTTTATCAAAGCGGAGCTTTGAGGATGACGTAGCGCAGCGTAGTAATCCTTTTAATCTATGGGAACAATTAAGCGAGCTTGAATTTGTAAGTATAGTCTTTTCTTTTATCAAAGCGGAGCTATGAGGATGACGTAGCGCAGCGTAGTAATCCTTTTAAAGTATAGTATAAATCAAGCGGGCTTGAATTTGTAAGTATAGTCTTTTTAATTTTGAATCCCTAAGCTTGGTATGAACTCTGTGGAGCCTCTAGCAAAGCTAAGTCGTCAACTTATACTACTAATACAATAGTAATGCGACACAAAATTTAATTTTAAGTAATGCTATTTTTATTTTTCATACTTTAGTAAGCCCCGTAATCTATATTTACTATGCCTGCGCTTATGTTTTTTTTACTTCATTTTCCAAAGGGCTATAAGCATGTTACGCAAATATTGAAGTTGTAACATAGCTAACACATACACTCCCAATGATTTATGATTAACTTCCTTTTTTTACTCCAAAACAAATCAGAAAACCCAGCCTTTTTAAATACCATTTCTGTAGTGCTAATCACTTGTGGTCTTTTTATAATTGGTATAGGTGTTTTTAAGTTTATAGAAGGGTTCTATATAGATTTTATAGCAAAAAAACCGCTATTCAGACATTTTTATCTAGTGACTAAAGAGTTGAGTCCAAGCCAAAAGAAATTATTGGAGAATGATTTTAAATTCTATAAGCGATTAGATGTTAAGCAACAGAAATATTTTAGACATCGTGTTTTTAAATTCCTATCTCAAGTAGAATTTACAGGGAAAGAAGGTTTAGTAATAGACGATGAAAAGAAAATTCTAGTGGCAGCAACGGCTATCATGCTCACCTTTGGTTTTAGAGATTATGCCATTAATTTAATAGATAAAATTTTAATTTATCCTTCGATTTTCTACTCCACGCTAGATAGAAATTATCATAAAGGTCATTTTAACCCAGGTTATAGAGCCATATTATTATCATGGAAAGATTTTATACATGGACATAAAGTTGAAGATGATAATTTAAACTTAGGCATTCACGAATTTGTTCATGCTTTACACTTAAGTTATTTGAGCTCCAAGCGAACTAACGATATTAGTGCACATATATTTATTAGCAGCTTAGAAGCATTACATGAATATATAGATTCAAAAGTAAATTTTAAGTTACACATGCAAAAATCGGCCTATTTTAGAAACTACGCTTTTGAAAACGATTTTGAATTTACGGCGGTAATCATCGAAAATTTTATTGAAACACCTCTCGAGTTTAGAAGTCGTTATCCAAACGTTTACAAACACGTTAAACAAATGTTGAATTTCGATTTTGCGGGTTATTAACCCCTCGCTCGTTTACTTTTTACCTTGGTAAATTAGGAGAGGCTAAAAAATGAGTCCGCTTTATTGGTTAGCCAAAGCTTTAAGCTTAGCTGTTGTTTTAATAGGATCATCACTTTTAAAGATATGACTTCCAGCAACAAAAGCATTAGCGCCAGCATCTACCAGTTGTTTAATGTTTTTATCTGTAACGCCTCCATCTATTTCTATAAGGGTGTCTAAGCCTTGCTCGTCAATCATTTTTCGAAGTTTTTTTACACGTTCGTAGGTAACTTCCTCAAATTTTTGTCCGCCAAAACCGGGATTAATAGACATTAATAAAACCATATAACATTCTGGTAATATATCTTCGAGTACAGACACTGGTGTCGAAATGTTTAAAACAACTCCAGCTTTACAACCTGCGTCTTTAATTTGTCGTAGTGTGCGATGTAAGTGTACCGTGGACTCATGATGCACAGTAATAATATCTGCACCAACTTTTGCGAATTCTTCAATGTAGCGTTCTGGCTTTTCAATCATTAAATGCACATCTAAGGGCTTAGTGGCGTGCTTTTTAATAGCTGCAATTACTGGCATCCCGTAAGAAATGTTGGGAACGAAGTGTCCGTCCATGACATCTATGTGAAACCAATCGGCATCACTATTATTAACCATTTCTGTATCCCGTTGTAGGTTGCCAAAATCGGCAGCAAGCATGGAAGGTGCAATTAATTTTGAAGACATGAATATTGTAGTTTGTGTTGTTTCTGCAAAACTAACATTTTTAAGCGTCAACATTTATTAGTTTTGAAATAATATTACGAAAAAGAGAATCGCTTTTTGTGTTTTTGCTTTCTAAGGTGTTGATATAATTGTATAATGCTCTTATGGCGTCTTCATTATTAATTATCGCGTAGCCAGCACCAAAATTGGAAAATGTAGGGCTTTCAATGGGCTGATTGAGCATTTCAATAACATGATTATGTCTTGAGTCCGTTTTTATTTTATTATAAAGCGCATCAATAATTGGTGTTTCTCCTTCAATAATTTGAAAAAAAACGTCTTGGGTTTTAATTAAGGCACCAAAAATATTTAGTCGGTCATTATTCTGTTTGGTGGTGAAGAATAGGTTCTCGTAGTCTAAAATGGACAGGTTTCTGCTTGGTGTGCTGAGATAGCAAACAGTTTTATACATAGTTGATTAATTGAAGGTTACATCAAATATAACTAATTATTTAAAACTACAGATTTTAGCGAGTAAGATTAGACGCAATAGCATTAATAGCTGAGCATATGCTACTGCTTGGGGATTAACAATTGATAAAATACGAACTATTATATTAGCATGTAATTGTAAATGAGAAGGGAGGATTTGAGTTGGATTTCTTTTTAAAGTCTCTGGTTATAATTAAGGAACGTATTGGTGAGTGTTATTAATTCGTCAACTTCTAAAATGTTAGCTTCTTTAATCCAATTAAAGTAAATGCGTAACTTTTTCAGATTTGAAAAATCTTTGATAACAGAAAAATTTCCACTTTCATAATCTTCAAATATGCGATAATCTATTTTGGTTTCAAGTAGCTTTATTAAGCCGCTATGACGTGAATCTTTTTTTATTTTATCAAATATGGTTTCAACTTTAGTTTGAACGCCCTCCATGATTTGAAAAAAATGCCCCTGTTGTATGATAAGAATGCCTGTTATATCAAGTTCGTTGTTTTTAGAGGATACGAAATAAGATAAATTATCTAAATCCTCTTGGGATGTTTTACTTTTTATAGTACTAATATAACAGATTGCCTTTAACATTATAAATGATTTAACAACAGATATTAGTAGTAATAGCTACATAAAGGTAGTAATTTTTTTCTAAAAAGGATTTACAATAGGTTTTAAATGAGTGAACCCGCGGTAATCAGCCGCGGGTTCTTCATCAATCAAAAAACGAACAGTTATGATAAACTGTTTGTTACTGTAACTTAGGTTTTAGCCTAAGTATGTTTTTAATATTTTACTGCGAGAGGTATGTTTTAATCTACGAATCGCCTTTTCTTTAATTTGTCTTACACGCTCACGGGTTAAGTCGAACGTTTCCCCTATTTCTTCTAAGGTCATTGGGTGCTGATTTCCTAAGCCAAAATACAAACGAATAACATCTGCTTCACGAGGGGTTAAGGTCTCTAAAGCACGCTCTATTTCGGTACGTAAAGATTCGTGTAATAACTCACGATCTGGATTTGGTGACTCACCAGAATTTAATACATCGTAAAGGTTAGAATCTTCACCTTCAACTAAAGGCGCATCCATACTCACGTGACGTCCAGAATTCTTCATAGATTCCTTGACGTCGTTAATAGTCATATCTAATTCTTTTGCAATTTCTTCAGCACTTGGCGGACGCTCATGTGCTTGTTCTAAGAAAGCAAAGGTTTTATTTATTTTGTTGATAGAACCAATTTTGTTAAGCGGTAAACGTACAATACGAGATTGCTCAGCTAACGCTTGTAAAATCGATTGACGAATCCACCATACAGCATATGAGATAAATTTAAAACCACGTGTTTCATCAAAACGTTGTGCAGCTTTAATTAAACCTAAGTTACCTTCGTTAATTAAATCGGGTAGGGTCAATCCTTGATTTTGGTATTGCTTAGCTACCGATACTACGAAACGTAAATTAGCCTTCGTTAATTTCTCAAGTGCTAACTGATCGCCAGCCTTGATACGTTGTGCTAATTCTACTTCTTCGTCTGCGGTAATTAAGTCAACTTTTCCAATTTCCTGTAGATATTTATCTAATGATGCGGTCTCACGGTTGGTAACCTGCTTGGTAATTTTAAGTTGTCTCATTTAAAAAGTGTGATTTTTATCCCGAACTTCGGGAGTGAATAATTTGCTATCAGTAGTTATACGTAAATAGGTTACATTTTGTTACAACAAAAAGAATATTTTTTTGCAAAAAACATAAAAGATACCACTTTTAGAACGCAAAACACAGGTTTTTAGGTATTTACTACAAAAAATTTAAATAAGAAAGTGGCACTACGACTCTTGATAAAGCCTCACTATATGCCTTAGTTCTCTAATTTATAATGAGAATCACGGTTGCTATATTAAAACAAAAGCATCTTCAAATGTAATCTGAAGATGCTTTTGATTGTGTTTATTCTCTAATATGGCCATCACCAAACACATAATATTTGTTGGTTACCAATTGTTTTAATCCTAATGGACCTCTATGGTGCAACTTGTCGGTGCTTATGGCTAATTCTGCGCCAACGCCCATTTGGCCACCATCTGTAAATCGTGTAGAGGCGTTGTGATATACTGCCGCATTATCTACCTGCTCCATAAATAAAGTAGCATTGTTTTTATCTTCAGTCATGATTGTTGAGGAATGTCCGCCGGAGTACTTGTTGATTATATCAATAGCTTGTGTTATATCTCCTACCTCACCAAGTAAAATTTTCATAGCCAAAAACTCTTCATGCCAAACGTTTTCATCGGTGGTCTTCGTTTTCTCTGGTAATACTTTAGACAGCGACTCATCAACTAATATGTCGACCTCTAATTTTTCCAAGATGGTTTGTAGCTCCTTGATTTTAGCTTCGTAATCAGGGATGTTTTTATCAACCAAAACTTTGTCTAGTGCATTACATCCTGAAATTTTATCTGTTTTAGCATTTACGATGACTTTTACTGTTTTTTTCCAGTCGGCATCTTCAGCGACATATAAAAAATTGTTACCACGACCGCTAATTAATACAGCACAAGATGCATTGTCTTTCACGAATTTTATAAGGCGTTCGCCACCTCGGGGCACAATTAAATCTAACTTTTCAGTTGGATTTTTTAGGAATTCCTGGGTTTCTTCTCTTTTTAAGTGCAATAACTTAATCCAATCTCTAGACAGCCCGTTTTCTAAAAGTGCTTCATGCCAGCATTTCTCTAAAATCAAGTTAGAGTTTATAGCTTCCTTACCTCCTTTTAATAATATCTTGTTATTGGCTTTAAAGGCAACTACAGCTGCTTCAATCGTGACATCAGGCCGTGATTCATAAATAATCATGATGGTGCCAAAAGGAGCCGTCTTATTGATAATGTTTAGACCGCTATCTAAGGTAATGTTTGAGATTTCTTGTCCTACGGGATCGTCCTGTGCTTGCACTTCCTTAATGGCCTGTATCATGCCATTTACCTTAGCCTCATTGACTACCAATCTGTCATATAGCGCTTGATCTTCTTTGTCAAAAGCCTTTAAATCTAATTGGTTCTCTTTAATAATAGTATCTCGTTCTCTATCCAGAATTTTCATCATGGTACTCAATACCTTATTCTTTATATCTGAACTTAAAAGTTTCATGTTTTTGTGTTTTTAATTAATAAATTTTGTTCCTATTGGTTTGTTGTCAATGATATCGACTATAACATTTTTACGTTTCCCATTGGCTATGTAGGTTGGGATGTCTTTTTTGGCAGTACCTTTTGCTATTTTTAATTTCGAAGCCATTCCACCGCGACCTTCACCTTCTTGTTTTTCTGAGGCCTGAACGTATTTTTCTACATTCTGATCGCCTTTAACCTCATTTAATTTCACTGAGTCGTCATCGTCCGGGTGTCCTGTGTAAAGACCATCGGTATCAGATAATATAATCAACCGATCTACATCTAATAACTCAGCAACTAAACTGGCAAGTTCATCATTATCAGAGAACATTGACATGGTTAAAGAAACCGCATCGTCTTCATTAGCAATAGGAATAACACCTTCAGATAATAAGCCTTCGTAACAGTTAATCATATTTTCACGATGCTTTCCCATATCAAAATCTCTTTTCGTAGCCAAAACTTGGGCACATCGCATACCATAGTCGTGAAATAAACTATAATAATGCCGCATCATTCTTGGCTGTCCAACTGCAGAATAGACTTGTCTTCTTATAGATTTATCGGTGATACTTGTATCGCCTAAAACTTCTTTACCAGCGATAGCAGACCCTGAAGACACCAAAATCACCATAATGTCACGCTCATACAGTTCTGCAATTTGCCTCACTAATTCCTTTAGTACAGGACCCACAATACGATTGTCCTTATTCGTTAGCACATTTGTACCTACCTTTACTACAACTCTTTTAATGTCCATATTTATTTTTTACCCAATTCAATAGCTCTATCAAAAGCGGCATAAGCGGCATCTTCAATAAGCTGTTTTACATTATTATCATCCATAGAATCAATTGCTGCTTGCGTTGTTCCGCCTTTTGAAGCCACCCGTTCTATCCATGTTTTTGGTGAAATATCTGATTGGTTGAATAGTTCTATTGCGCCTTCGAAAGTGCTGCTGACTAGGACTTTGGAGTCGTGCTCCGAAAAGCCCATTTTTTTTGCGGCCTCTAGCATCGATTGCATAAAATAGAACACATAGGCAGGACCACTTCCAGAAATTCCTGTAGAAGCATCAATAAAATTTTCATTTTCTACATGAATTGAAGTCCCGGTTGTGTCTAAAAGATTACGAACCATGATAAGTTCTATTTTAGAAACGGCTTTAGATTCTGTATATGATGTCACCCCTTTACCTACTTTAGCAGGTAAATTAGGCATGGTTCTAATGACTTTTTTCTTGTCTAACTGTTCTTTAATGGTATCTAACGTAACACCAGCCATTAATGACACGAAAATTTGGTGGTCATTAGTCATTGGTTTCATCGTTTCAAATAAGGCTTCACAGTGGTAAGGTTTTACCGCTAAGAAAACAATATCGGCCTTTGGTAGGCAGTCTTCTAAGTTATCAAAAACATTGAAATACGGCAACTTGCTTAGTTTTTTTATTTTTTTTGGATCGGTATCATAAATTCTTAAATTGTGTTTGCTCAATAATGGTGATTGTGCCATACCTTCAGCATACGTTAAACCCATATTTCCTGCTCCAATTACTAATACTCTCATTTAATTAAGGTGTTGATTTTAATATTATTATACCCTCTTTAGTGCAAGTATTATGCAGAAGGAGGTGATTATTTGTTTTTTTCTAAAAATCATCAATTTGATAATTTTACGTCACTTTGTTCATGATTTATGAAAAAATGAGGGGTCTTAGCCATATATTCTTTAATTCTCCATGAGAATATGTCTCTGTGTTTTATGACAAATTGGCGGTATTAGAGCTAGTAAAAAATAAAGAAGGCTATGATAGTACTTGTTTAATATTTTCTTTTTTGCTCAAATTAAAGATGTTGGCAAATTGTAAATTCAAGTATTCTATGTTAAATAACCTTTAAATCCTAAAACAGGGCTGCGCATATAATTTAAGATTGTAAACGCAATTGAAAAGCCTGTGTTATGGTTAGAGGATTAAGATACGAAAATAAATGATGGAAATAGTAGATTACAATGTTAGATAGTTAAGGATCATTGGAGTTCCTTTGATTTTTGGAAGTTACGATTTTAAGAAAGTATTGATGCGGTCTGGATCTGGCATTAATTTAATACAAAAAAGCCCATCAAATAGTTGATGGGCTTTTAAACATATTAAGAACGAAAAGAATTACTCTTCTTTTTTATCTTCTCTTGGTTTTCTATCGTCACGACGATTATCACGTCCGCGATTATCTCTCCCTTTATTGTCGCGTCCACCACGATCGTTACTTTCTCTTGGTGGTCTCGCAACATAACCTTCTGGTTTTGGTAAAATAGCTTTACGAGAGACTTTTTCTTTACGAGTTCTTGGATCCAGACCAAAATACTTCACATCAAAAACGTCACCCATATTTACAACGTCACTAACGTTTTCTGTGCGTTCCCATGCTAATTCACTAACGTGTAATAACACTTCGTTTCCTGGTGCATCTAAATATTCTACAACAGCACCAAAATCTAACATTTTAATTACTTTCACTTCATATACGCTACCAACTGTTGGCTTAAATAAAATAGCATCGATTTTTGCCATAACAGCATCAATACCTTTCTTTCCAACACCTAATATTTCAACAATGCCTTCTTCGGTTACTGGATCTTCGTTAATAACGATAGTCGTATCCGTTTCTTTTTGCATTTCCTGAATCACTTTTCCACCAGGGCCAATTAATGCGCCAATAAATTCGTTAGGCACACGTCTTGTTACCATTGTAGGAGCATGCTCTTTAACTTCTGCATTTGGTTTAGCAATCGTTTCAACCAACTTCTCTAATATATGTAAACGACCTGCACGCGCTTGTTTTAGTGCATTCACTAAAATCTCGTAGCTTAATCCTTTTACTTTAATATCCATTTGGCAAGCGGTAATACCATCAGCAGTACCTGTTACTTTAAAGTCCATATCTCCTAAATGATCTTCATCACCTAAGATATCAGATAATACAGCGTATTTTCCTGAAGCTGCATCAGAAATTAATCCCATTGCAATACCAGAAACAGGCTTAATCATTTGCACACCAGCATCCATTAGCGCCATAGTTCCAGAACAAACTGTTGCCATAGAAGACGAACCGTTAGATTCTAACACTTCAGAAACAACTCTTACTGTGTAAGGGCAATCTGCAGGAATCATACCTTTTAAAGCACGTTGTGCTAAGTTACCGTGACCTACTTCTCTACGAGAGGTTCCACGAATTGGTCTTGCCTCTCCAGTACAAAAAGGAGGGAAGTTATAATGCAAATAGAAACGCTCTTCACCTTCAAACGATGGCATATCTAATTGATTTGCATCTCTTGAGGTTCCTAAAGTTACCGTTGCTAAAGCTTGTGTTTCTCCACGTGTAAAAATAGAAGAACCATGTGTTGATGGTAAGTAATCTACCTCACACCAAATGGGTCTAATTTCGTCTGTCTTACGACCGTCTAAACGCAACCCTTCATTTAAGGTTAAATCACGAATAGCCGCTTTTTCAGCTTTACGATAATAATCAGAGACTAAACCGCCATAATCTTCTAATTCTTCTTCAGAAAACGTGGCTTTAATATCTTCTTTTATTTGTTGGAAGGCAGCACTTCTTTCGTGTTTAGCAGAGCCTGCTTTTGCAATAGCATACACTTTATCGTAAGCCATATCATGCACCTTCTTTTCTAAAGCTTCATCTTCTTTTTCACCTTCATATTCACGAACCTCTTTTTTTCCAAAGGCTTCAGCTAATCTTACCTGTGCAGCACATTGTATTTTAATGGCTTCATGAGCAAATTTAATAGCGTCTGCCATTTCTTCTTCAGAAATTTCATCCATTTCACCTTCTACCATCATTACTGAATCTGCAGAAGCACCAATCATCATATCTAAATCGGATTCTAATAATTGCGCACGTGTTGGGTTAATAATGAACTCGCCATTAACACGACCAACTCTAGCTTCAGAAATTGGGCATTCAAAAGGGAAATCTGATAATTGAATAGCTGCCGAAGCGGCTAAACCTGCCATTGCATCTGGCATAACATCGTCATCATGAGACATTAATTGAATCATCACCTGTGTTTCAGAATGATAATCTTTTGGGAATAATGGACGTAATACACGATCCACTAAACGCATGGTTAGTACTTCGCCATCACTTGGTCTCGCTTCTCTCTTGAAGAAACCACCTGGATAACGACCTGCAGCTGCAAATTTCTCTCTGTAGTCTACCGTTAAGGGTAGGAAATTAAGATCTTTTTGTTCGTAATTGGAAACCACTGTACATAATAACATACATTTTCCTGACTGTACAACAACAGAACCATGTGCCTGTTTTGCTAATTTTCCGGTTTCGATAGAAATTTCTCTTCCATCACCTAGGTCAATGACCTCTCTAAAAACTTTTGGAATCATAAATAAGTTTTAATACTAATTAAACATTGGTAGTTGTGTTGTGTAGTAGTAGTTGTGACCAATGAAAAACTATAATTAGCTTCTTCAATTTTGGAGTTTAGACTCTTCCAAAGCGAGTTGTTATATACCAAAAAACCACGCTGGAAGGCGTGGTCTTTTTATTGAGATTATTTTCTTAATCCTAATTCCTTTACTATTGCACGATATCTTAAGACATCTTTCTTAGTTAAGTAATCTAGTAGGCTTCTTCTTTTACCTACTAACATGACTAAAGAACGCTCTGTATTATAATCTTTACGATTGGTTTTTAAGTGTTCTGTTAAGTGCTTAATTCTGTGAGTGAATAATGCAATTTGTCCTTCTGCAGAACCAGTATCGTTTTTAGCTTTACCGTGTTTAGCAAAAAGTTTTGCTTTTTCTTCTTTTGTTAGATACATTCTAATATTGTTGTAAATGATTGTTATGTATATGAAAGCTTATCTTTCAAGCGGCAAATATACGCTTTTTAATTGATTTTCAAATATTTTTATTTCAAAATGCGTATTGCTTTATATTGGTACAAAAAGTCCCATAATAGCCTTTTATAATTAGGCTCTCAAGGGTTGATTGGTAATCAAATCGATATATAAATTCACCTTATTTTTAAGTGCTTTTCTATGGGTAATAAAATCTAAGAAACCATGTTCTAATAAAAACTCAGAAGTTTGAAATCCGTCTGGTAATTCTTTTCCTGTGGTATCTCTAACAATTCTTGGTCCTGCAAATCCAATTAAAGCACCTGGTTCTGCAATATTAATATCGCCTAACATCGCAAAAGAGGCTGTTGTTCCGCCAGTGGTTGGATCTGTACATAACGAAATGTATGGTAATTTCGCTTCTGCTAATTGTGCCAGTTTAACCGAGGTTTTTGCCAGTTGCATTAAAGATAAAGCCGCTTCCATCATTCGTGCACCACCAGATTTTGAAATAATCATAAATGGTAGCTTGTTTTTTAAGGCGTAATCTGCGGCACGAGCAATTTTTTCACCCACAACACTACCCATTGAACCACCAATAAACGCAAAATCCATTGCGGCTATAACGAGTTCTTTTCCTTTAGACTTACCAACAGCACAACGCACAGCATCTACTAAATTTGTTTTGTCTTGTGCGGCTTTTAATCGGTCTGGGTATTTTTTTGTATCCTCAAATTTTAAAGGATCTTTAGACGTTAATTTAGCGTCTAATTCTTCAAATTCATTATCGTCAAATAATATTTCGAAGTATTCTTTACTACCAATTCTTACATGGTAATCATCTTCAGGACTCACATAGAAGTTTTTTTCAAGTTCTTTAGAGTCTACTATTTTTCCGGTAGGAGATTTGTACCAAAGACCTTTAGGGATGTCCTTTTTTTCTTCTGTAGAAGTGGTAATACCTTTTTCTTTTCTTTTAAACCAAGCCATATTGATTCTATATTTTATCCCAAAGTTTTGGGAGATCTGATTGAAGATTAGTGGTCTAAGCCTCAATCGTTGCTATTAATTAGTTCTGTTTTTGCTTTAATAAAGCGTACAAAATTACTGTTTTTATTACTCAAACTCAAAATTTGTTGGGGCTATCTCTTTTCAAGGATGATTTAAAAAAACGAATCCCATTCTAAACGATGTTACAATGGGATTATAAATTATAAGAGTTGCTTAATTTAAAGACTGTTACGCTTAAAGCGTGTTAACATTATTTAAATCTTCAAATGCTTTTTTAAGTCGCTCAACAAAAGTAGTTTCTCCTTTACGTAACCAAACTCTTGGATCATAATGCTTTTTATTTGGAGATTCTGGCCCATCAGGACTTCCTATTTGAGATTTTAGATAGTCTGCTTTTTCTCCCATATAATCTCGTACACCGCTCGTAAAGGCATATTGCATGTCTGTATCAATGTTCATTTTAATCACACCATAGCCAATAGCTTCTTGTATTTCGGCTTCGGTTGAACCAGAGCCACCGTGAAAAACAAAATCAATATGATTGTGCGGGACATTATATTTTTTTGTGATGTATTCTTGAGAATTCTTTAAAATTTTCGGAGTCAATTTTACATTTCCAGGTTTGTAAACCCCATGAACATTCCCAAAAGCTGCTGCTATGGTAAACTGGTCACTTATTTTACTTAATTCTTCGTAGGCATAGGCCACTTCTTCTGGCTGTGTGTAAAGTTTTGATTCGTCTACATCACTATTGTCAACACCATCTTCTTCACCTCCAGTAATACCTAATTCGATCTCTAAAGTCATCCCCATTTTGCTCATACGCTTAAGATATGATTTACAAATTTCTATGTTTTCTTCAAGAGGCTCTTCACTTAAATCAATCATGTGAGAGCTGTAAAGCGACTTTCCTGTTTCTTTAAAATGCTGCTCACTGGCCTCTAGTAAACCATCTATCCAGGGTAATAACGCTTTAGCACAATGGTCTGTGTGTAATATCACAGGAACACCATACGCTTCAGCCATTAAGTGTACATGTTTCGCACCAGCTATACTGCCTGCAATGGCCGCTTTTTGATTTTCATTGCTCAAACTTTTTCCGGCATTAAAAACTGCACCGCCATTAGAAAACTGGATAATTACAGGCGCATTTAACGCTTTTGCGGTTTCTAAGACCCCATTAATAGAATTAGATCCAATCACGTTAACTGCTGGTAGGGCAAAGCCTTTTTCTTTTGCTAACTTAAAGATCGCTTGTACTTCTTTTCCTGTTGCTACTCCTGGTTTTATTTGGTGTGCCATTTTAATATGTTTTTAGTTGAAGAATTGAATATCAAAAGTAATCAATTTTTGAGTATTGGCTAAGAAAAGTATGGATAAAACACCGAAATCGTTGTAGTGCTTTTTTAGATTTCAGATCTAAAAAGGATAGTTAATTCCTATGTTATAAACCGCGTTGTTAAAGTTATAGTCATTAAACCAGCGGTTGCCCAAACTGTACGAGGGGTCATAGGTTTTAAAACCGATATCACCTCTGAGGATAAAGAAATTAAAGTCATAACGCAGTCCAAAACCAGAGCCAATTGCTATATCTTTTAATGAGGAGAATGAATTAAAAGTGGCGGCATCGTCATTGATTTCATCTAACACATTCCAAATGTTTCCAGCATCAATAAAAACAGCGCCATTTAATGCACCAAAAACATTAAAACGATTTTCAGCACTTAATGTGATTTTCATATTGGCTTCATTAAACTCATTGGTTGATTGCGAGCTACCTGGGCCTAAATTGTAGGCTGACCAAGCCCTAATATCATTAGCGCCACCACCAAAAAAACTTTTTAAAAACGGAATACTTGTTGAATTACCGTACGGTATTGCAATACCAAAATAAGACCGTACTGCAACAACATTTTTATTTCCTAAATTCCAATATTTTACATAGTCTAACTCCGTTTTTACATATTGTGAAAAAGCGACATTAAATACTTCATATTTATTATTTGTGTTTTTTTGTAACCCAAAAATATCAGAAGCTGTAGACAGTACATTACCTGCTAATTCTAGTCTTAATCTTAAAATAGAAAAATCGTTATCAAATAAATTATCTCTTCTATCTCTTACATAATTAAAACTTGAAGATAAAATAAGGTTGTCTTCAGTTAACCTATCCTTTCTTTCTTCTATAGCATTTATTGCTCGTAAATCATTTGAGGAAATCGCAGCGCCTAAACTTCCGCTAGTAGCTTCTGCTATAAATGCATTTGCCCCACTAGGAATGCTTAGTGCTTGGTTTTCATCTATATATCCAGAATTTATTGCAATAGTATTTAAAGCATTAAAAGAAGCTTGATAGGTTTTAAAATAATTGGCAGTATTTAAATTTTGTACAAACTGAATATTAAATACGTCTAAACGATTGGTGACTTTGTCATTAGGAAACCATTTGTAATTATAGACACCTGTAAAGGTTTGTTTGTCTAAACCTACGTTAGTTTGACTTGTTGCTGCAAGGCTAATTCTCGTACTGGGAAACATATACGAGGGAATAATTTTTTCTGTATTAAAAGGTGAGAATAGTCTTGGGATGGTTAATTTTAAGTCGGCACCAATTTCATTAATATCAAAAAACTGATCGCGGTCATTGGCGCCATCTTTTGAAGCGCCAATAGAAGTAATACCCGATAATTCTAGTGTTTCTGCTCCTTTAAAAACATTACGCATTAGTAAGCTGGGATTTAATGCAAACCCAATACGTTGAATGTTACTTTGGGAGGCTTCTGCACTGAAACCTAGAGAGAATCGTTTTAAAGGCGTGAGGTAAATATTAGTGGTTAATGTCGTGTCTGCCTCATTCTCAATATAATCAATTTTTGGGTATTTAAAGGTGCGTAAATTGCTAATACGACGTGATGTTTGAGGCTTGTGTTTGTCTTTAAAAAGGGTGTTAGGTTTCATGAAAACCACATCAGTTAAGGTTTTTGGGCTGTAACGTAATGGGTCTTTACTGTAAATGTTTATACCGTTATAAGTTGTAGAGTCTGAAATGGCTTTATTTCGATTTTCATAACCAGAATCTGTAAAAATATTAACATCCTTTACCTTATAGATTTTAAAGGGTTCGGTTAAGGTGGTGTCTTCAAAACGTATCTGTCTATCGCTTATTTGAATTTCTAGTTTTACTTTTTTCGTCTTACCAATCGTGTCATACTCTAGATAAATATGATCTTGAGAAAAATGGTACACGCCTGAATTTAGCATGAAGTCGTTAATGCGCTCTCGCTCATTAACGGCATCTATAGATTTATACTGTTTGTTAAGTTTTATTAAAGATTGGTCTTCTGATAGTTTGTATAATGAATCTATTATGGGTGTTGAAATTCTTGTAGATATTGAATCTATAATGTACGGTTTTCCAGTAGTTACCTTATAGTCCACGCGACCTCTTTGGTTGCTGTCTCTTATGGTTTCATAGTCTGCTTTAACATCAAACCAGCCATAATTAAAATAGTAATCTTTTAAACGTTTAATAGATTTTTTGGAGAGTGTATCATTAATAATAACGGGAGCTTCACCAGTTTCCTTTATCCAATCATTAAAGCTCAATCGTGACTTATAATATTTATTTTGTTGTTTTTTAGATAAAAAATGCTCCCAGCGTTTGTGGCGTTTTGGATTTCTTTTAGCCCTTGCTTTTAAAATAGAATCAATATTGGGTCTTGCTAAATTATAGATATGCAACCTTAAAGGTGTACCAATAAGGGGTAAAGTGCTGTTTGGTTTCTGATAAATTAAGTTAGTAATCGTTTCACTGTCTTCATTTTCATTATTTACAGTAAGTGAGTTTTTAGTAAGTAAATATTCGTTTTCTGCTACTCTTTTTACCGAATTACAAGAGCTAAAAAAAACAATAATTACAATTAATAATAGTATTTTTGAAGACTGCTGTTTCAAATAGCTGAAGATTAAAAAGGTTAATTTTTAAAGTTGTTTATAATTTAAATGACATCGGATTCAAAAATACATTTTTTAAATGCTATCAAAAAGCCAAATAAAATTTATAACGCGATTAAAGCAAAAAAAATATAGAGTACAAGAAGGTCTTTTTATAGCCGAAGGTTTAAAAACGGTTAACGAACTTTTAGAGTCTTCTTTAGAACTTCATCATGTATTCTCTACCAATAGCTTCAATAGTTATGCCGAAAAGCAAACCATTATTTCTGAAGCTGAGCTAAAAAAAATTAGTAGTTTAAAAGCACCAAACACAGTGCTTGCGGTTTTTAAAATTCCAGAACCGAAGCCCATCTTAAACACGGGACTTATTGTCGCTTTAGATGCGGTGAGAGATCCTGGAAACTTGGGGACGATTATTAGGTTATGCGATTGGTTTGGTGTTAAAGAATTGGTGTGTAGTGAAGCTACGGTAGAATGTTATAATTCCAAAGTAATACAAGCTACAATGGGCTCTATAACGCGAGTGAATGTAACTTATACCGATTTAGAAACATTTTTAAAGGAAACCAACGTGCCAGTATTTGGTGCCTATATGGATGGCGAGAATGTTTATACAAGTGTCTTGCCTAAAAAAGGGATTCTCGTTATGGGAAATGAAGCCAATGGAATTTCTGAAGCAATAGAAAAACGAATCACACAACGCATTGCAATTCCTCGGTTTGGCGACGTACAAGCTACAGAAAGTTTGAATGTTGCTACGGCCACTGCTATTTTGTTGAGTGAATTTAAGAGGGGGTAATGCCACAAGGTTTTTATGTAACCCTTCTTTTATTTCAGTAAAAAAAAGCTGAATTCGTCATTTCTTAAAACGTAAAGGAACTTTAACAATAGGCCTTTTTATAAGAACTCTTGCTGAAATCTGAGACGGAATACCTTTTTTGTCCTATTTGCTTAGGTGGGTAAGAGCAACTGCAACTGGAAACGAAATCCTGAAGGCTACCTAAACGTTAGGTTTATAAAAACACCACGTGTCTTCATGGAATTTATATTTCCGGTCCATGGACTGTTAGGATCCACATCACGTACCAACTCATCATTAATGGCAAAAACACCTCTTATGGATGGTGTGAATTTGAACCAGTATAAATAGAAATCAATACCAAAACCAATATCGAAAAACTGCGTACTTGTTGTGGTTCTGAATTCACCTCCGCTGTTGTCTTCAGGGTTTTTCTCGTTACTTGATAAATTGATGGAAGTCGCGACACCAAAAGTGATAAACGGCTTAAAGTTATTAATTCTTTGCGTTGAAAAACGCACTAGTAAGGGAAAGTAAACATAGGTTGATTTAACCTCTCGTATGAAATCAGATTTGTTAGTATCATCGATACCGTCAAAGTAGCTCTCAGGATACATTAAATTTCTCCCAGCAATAACTAAACCTGGTTCCAATCTTAAATTAATATAATCGTTAACGCGAAGATCACCAACTAAACCCACATTAAAACCAAATGTTTTTTCTGTTTGAATCTCTTCGGCATTAGTCTTGTAATCTATTTTGTAGTCTAAATTATTTACACCAAAGTAGTAGCCCCAACTCAGGATTTGTTTATCCATATTTGGGTTGTTTTGCACTTTTTTCTTAGTAAATAGCTGTGCAGAACTTGTAGATACTACAAATAGTAAAGTTATTAGGGCAAATATATTTTTCATGTGCTAATACATATTTCTTAAAACGGTCACATGCAGTTTGCTATTAATATTAAAAGAATTAATACGTTTTTGCAATGCTTGCGTCATTTTATTGTTTTGATGCTTTATAAATGGTAGCCACGCCAAAAGTTTGTGGCAAATCTTTAACATTTATAAACCCAATATTACGTAAAATATTGTTCAACGCTTCTCCATATGGAAATTGTGAGGCAGATTCACACAAATATTTATAGGCTGTTTTGTCTTTAGAAAAGATTCTTCCTATTAGCGGTAGTATGTTTTTAGTGTAAAAATTATAGCCTTGTTTGTAAGGTGTTTTATCTGGCATTGATGTTTCTAGAATAACAAAAGTGCCGCCAGGTTTGAGAACGCGAAGGATTTCTTTTAAGCCATTTTCTAGTGTTTCAAAATTTCGCACACCAAAAGCGACGGTAATAGCATCAAAGCTATTCTCATCAAAAGGCATGTTTTCGCTATCACCTAAAATCATTTCTATTTTAGCAGAAAGGTTTTTTTTCTTTATTTTTTCTTTTCCAATGTCAAGCATTCCACGACTAATGTCTAGACCTACTATTTTTTCGGCATTGGTTTCAGCTAAATTAATAGCGAGATCACCAGTACCGGTCGCAATATCAAGAATCGTTTTTGGTTGTGCTTCTTTTACTATAGCCACTACTTTTTTTCTCCATTTGATATCAATACCAAATGAAATAACACGATTTAAACCATCATAATCACCAGAAATCGTATCGAACATTTGTGTTACCTGTTCTTTTTTACCAAGGTCGCTGTCTTTGTAAGGTTTTACTTTTGCCAAAATATTTTTTTTACAAATTTAAGGCGATTTCTTTAATTTACACTAATAGGAGTTGAAGATGGGATATTATTAATTCAAAATTTATATATGTACAAGTCAAAAGCATATAATGTGTAACATTTTCAATGTATTTAAATTATAAATTGGTTATCTTTTTGGTTATCTTTGTATCACTTTTCAGAAAAATAAAGAATGAAAATTATTATTGCTGGAGCTGGTGAAGTTGGATTTCATTTGGCTAAATTACTGTCGTACGAATCACAGGAAATTACACTTATTGATACGAATCGCGAGAGCCTTTCGTATGCAGACACTCATTTAGATATTAGGGTTATAAAGGGAGATGCCACGTCTATTGCTATTTTAAAAGAGGCTAGGGTAGAACAGAGTGATTTGGTTATAGGTGTTACTGCTTCAGAAACTACAAATATTACGGTATGTGTCTTGGCAAAACAACTTGGTGCCAAGCGTACGATAGCAAGAATTTCGAACACAGAGTTTATTACACATAAAGATGAAGTAGGTTTTACACGCTTTGGTATAGATGAACTGATTTCGCCAGAGTCTTTAGCGGCATCTGAAATTCAATTATTGTTAAGTCAGTCTGCTTTTAATGAAAGTTATGAGTTTGAAGAAGGCGCTTTAACCATGGTAAGTTTAAATTTGTCTAGAACGGCATCCTTTGTTGGTAGAACAGTAAAGGAAGCAGCGGAACTGTTTAGTGAAATTCATTTTGTGCCTATTGCAGTGCAGCGTTTTGGTACCCAATATACTATTATACCTAGGGGCGATACACAGTTTAAAGAAGGCGATACTGTGGTCTTTATTACTAGTGAAGGCGGTGGTCAGGAATTGTGTAAAATGACTGGTAGAGCAAATACCGCTATCAAAGATGTTATGATTCTTGGTGGTAGTAAAATTGGTTATAAAACGGCTAGAGATTTAAGTGCAAAACATTTTAATGTCAAACTCATTGAGAAAAACAGAGAGGAAGCGATGGATTTAGCAGATCGCTTATCTAATGTGTTGATTATTAATGGAGATGGTAGGAATGTGGAGCTTCTGGAAGAAGAAAATATAAAGGATATGGATGCTTTTATAGCGGTAACAGGAAATTCTGAAACCAATATTATGTCCTGTCTTGTTGCGAAGTCTAAAGGCGTAAAGAAAACTATCGCTTTAGTTGAAAATATGGATTATTTTGAGCTATCACAGTCTATAGGTATTGATACTTTAGTGAATAAGAAACTACTAGCTGCAAATAATATTTTTAGATACATTAGAAAAGGTGAAGTGGTCGCTATGACCAAATTGAACAACATACATGCCGAATTATTAGAATTTAGAGTCAAATCTGATTCTAAAATTTGTAATAAGCAGATAAAAGACATTCAGTTTCCACGTTCTGCAATTATTGGAGGTGTCATTAGAGATGGCGCAGGCTTAATTGCATTAGGTGGTTTTAAAATCGAAGAAGGCGATTATATTGTTGTTTGTTGTTTACCCAGATCTATAAAAGAAGTAGAGAAACTTTTCCTATAATGCGTAAAAGATTAAAACTCAATTTTAAAATTATTTTCCATTTTTTTGGGCTATTATTCCTGTTTAATGGCGGTTTTATGTTGCTTGCTACTTTAGTAAGCTTAACGTATAACGATGGGGTTACGCTAAATTTATTTTTATCAGGGCTTGTTACGGTGCTTATCGGCGGTTTTGCAATGTATGCTACCAAAGATCATGAAAAGGAAATGAATAAGCGCGAAGGTTATATTGTTGTTTCTTTTGGTTGGATAGTTATGGCTTTGTCTGGAACCTTACCTTACCTTTTAACGGAATCTATACCTAGTTTTACAGACGCTTTTTTTGAAACCATGTCTGGTTTTACCACTACTGGCGCTACTATTTTGAATGATATTGAAATCATGCCAGAAGGGATCTTGTTCTGGAGAAGTTTAACACATTGGATTGGTGGAATGGGTATTATTGTACTGGCAGTAGCCATTTTACCCTTGTTAGGCATTGGTGGGATGCAGTTATTTGCGGCAGAGGCCCCTGGCCCAAGTGCAGATAAATTACATCCCCGTATTACAGATACCGCCAAGCGTTTATGGTTAATTTATTTTGCTTATACCGCTGCTGAAACGATTTTACTTAAAGTAGCAGGGATGTCCTTTTTTGATGCTATAAATCATTCGATGACCACCTTGTCAACAGGAGGGTTTTCAACCAAAAATTCAAGTGTTGCGTTTTGGAATGATGCGCCAATGATTCAATACATCATTATGGTTTTTATGTTTTTAGCGGGAACCAACTTTGTATTAAGTTACTTTGCTTTTAAAGGAAAAGTACAAAAAGTATTTCAGGATGAAGAGTTTAGACTGTATTTTAAATTTATTGCTGGGTTTACTATAATCGCCGCACTTATCATTTATTTTAATGCAGATCCAAGCCTCTCATCTATTGAGCATCCAATGGTGTTGGGAGAGGGTGAAAGTGCTTTTAGGCATGCTTTATTTCAAGTGTTGACTATTGTGACTACTACAGGATTTGTAAGTGCAGATTATACCCTGTGGACGCCGTTTTTAACGCTATTTTTCTTTGGGATGATGTTTTTAGGAGGTTCTGCAGGAAGTACCTCTGGAGGTATTAAAATAATGCGACACCTGATTACCATTAAAAATGGGTTTTTAGAATTTAAGCGCACATTACACCCCAGTGCTATTTTACCCGTGCGCTATAATAGACGGTCGGTTTCAGGAGAGATTGTATTTAATATTTTAGGATTTTTTATCCTCTATCTTTTAACATTTATTATTGGTACTCTAGGGTTTTCAATGATGCAAATTGATTTTGTATCTGCCATTGGTTTATCGGCTTCCAGTCTAGGAAATGTTGGGCCAGCTTTAGGAGATTTCGGACCGGTAAATAACTATGATGCCTTACCAGATGTTGGTAAGTGGTGGTCTGCTTTTTTAATGCTTATTGGACGTTTAGAATTGTTCACGGTTTTAATTTTATTCACCCCTTTCTTTTGGCGTAATCGATAATTTTTCAATTATTTTTAGCTTTATATTTTTATAGATTTCGCTTGAGGTTTGAGCGCTTTTGTGTTGGTTTTTAGTGCTTTGGCTTGTTAGCGTGTTGTTACAAAATTCGATTTGAATCGTTGTATTTGTATAACCACAAAATCAATCATTATGGAATCAATCATCACAAATCAAGATCACAAATCGTACTCAGGCCTTTTAAATTCTAATTACAAGGCCATTGTAAAACAAAATTTAAAAGATTTAAAAAGCAATTCTCTGTTTAGCTTAAAACAGCGCATAAGAAGTAATCAATTTCAAACCTCTAGCAGTATTGAAACCGCTTTAAAAGTTACGTTGTTTATAGTAGCGTTTATTATTGCATTCAATTAGAGCTTATTTCTCTTTTGTTTGAAAAGGATTGCTACAGTAAGACTAAAACCGTTTAATTGGAAACATGGAAAATCCACTAACTATTAGGGTAGTGGATTTTTATTAATTTCTTTTATCTATTCTATTATTAATTTACCAATATGCAGCTTGCCATAGGCGTCTAATCTTTTTATCACGTACATTCCAGCAGTTAGATTAAGACTTCTTATATGAGTCTCTTTTGAGGTTTCCAGACTCTCATATATTAAATTGCCATAAAAGTTATAAATCCATAGGTTTTTACCTATATAGTTGCTAAAATCAAGAGTCTCTGTGTCACTTCTAAACTGGTTGCAAGGATCATTTGGAGGCAGCTTTAATGCAATTGAAATGGTTTCTCCTTTATTAGGGTTTGGACTTATTCTTAATTGTGGACCACAATTACTCTCTGTTACTTCGTTTCCATGTAAATTCTTGTAGAACATTGTGCCATTTCCACAACTATTTCGAGGTCTGCACGTCAATATACCAAAGCCAACACCAGATCTAATGGTGACAATTCTTGACCCTTGGCCACTAACAATTTCCCAATCACAATACCCGCTATTATCACCAGATAAGGTCCATACATAGTCATTTACTTTGTGAACGAAAGGTGCGGTATATTGTCTAGTTTGGCACTCATTTAAGGTGTTTGGGCCACTTAAAAATTCGCTACTCGAACTTTGTGAGCCATTTATAGGTTGTGGATTGCCCGCCAATTCCTGTAATAGCTAGTTCACACTGGCCTCTGTAAACGAGTCTTTTAAACTTTATTTTGGTAAATTTAGATAATCAATCAAGCATTAATTAAATACAATACATCTTTGTAGCTTTCCAATACACGAATAGTTTTTGATGATATTTGAATGACTGTGTTACCCCCTTCGTCTATCCTATCAGAAACAAACTCAATCTTGTCTATAAAAAAGGTAATTTTTTGTTCGTTAGAACCTGTTAACTCAATTGTTCTCATACGTTTTATTTTTTTTAAGTAATGAACAACAAGTTAATGAAATAGAATAACCTAATTAATAATATTAAAATATTTTAGAATAGCAGAGACTAAGACTATAAGTAGAAAAACCCTAATGATCCATTTAGTTACTGGGTTGTTTACCCACCAAAAGCGATTGTCTCTTTTAAAATCTTTCATTCTTTAGTGTTTATTATTTTCTCAAAAGTATATTGCTTACCAGTTTTTGGGTTTTGGTAATAGTAAATGTTGAAGTCTCTAAAATAATTAGTGAAGTAATTTCTGTTTTTTATAGTAGGCTCGTGTTTTTTCATTTCAGTAACGAAATCAACCAAAGAAGACTTTATAAATAAAACCTTATTTTGATGAATAACAATAAATAGATTGCTTATGTTGCTGTTTCCAATATGCATATATAGTATATATGATCAAATATAGTCATATATATTATATTTGCAATAATTATTGGTTAAATCAATTTTTATTGTATATTTGTATTGCAAAAAACGCCGAAGGTGTGAACTTCGACGTTTGGTAATAAAAATTGAAATAATGGAATTGAGTATATCAAACTCGGCTTAAGCAAGGCTAATGAGACCTTCTTTCAGCTAATGAGACTGGCTTCAACCTCCCATTATTACAATCTTGAAAATAAATAGAGGAGTTTACTATTATTCAGCTCCACTAAAAAAATAGAGTTACTTGCGTATTATACGCGTTGTAACTCGAATCGTACGAGTAGTAGTGATCCTAATAGGACGACGAACTACACGAATTGTTCTAACAACTTTGGCCATGTGACGTGGTATTAAGTTAAACAATTTAGAGATTAGGACTATCCTAATCCGCAATAAGGAGATGTTCAAGCATCTCCTTATTTTTTTAATTTCTTACTACTTTTTTTTCGTAAATATCATGAGGTAGCTTCTCTTTGCTTGGTGTGTTTATTTGTGTAAAATCATTATTTAACTCATTAATCCAGCTTGGCAATCCCCAATAACTCAACTTATTAGAGTTATTGTATTTAACAACTACAAGTTTTCCTTCTCTCTTTAGCCTTCTTGCAATATTGTCTACTCTTTGCTTTTTGCCTACAAACATGTTAAATTCATTTTGTATTTCTGAGAATTTAACTCCTTTTTTAAAGTAATTTTCAAATAACCAAAGCAATTGTTTATCAGTCTTAGCAAGTCTTGGGAAATTTGCCCAGACTTCAGTATCACTTACAACATCAATAACATTTAATTCTTTTGCATGCCCAATATTATTCCCTTTGTCATCATAGCCCTGTTCTTCAATAACATCTATTATATTAGTTATTTTCTTATTTAATATGTTTCTTAGATCGATAAGGCTATCTTTTGCTGAAATTAATTCATATATAAGAGCTCTTGTTGTGTGCATTATCTGTTTATTTAAATCTAGATTATTTGTAAAGGTAATCAAATGAATGAGTTTTACACAAATAAAAAACAAACAAAAAACCGACTTATTAACAATAAGTAGTACAAATGCATTTAAAATCATTTAAAAAGCATAATTTCGAGGTTTTTATTTGTTTTTTAAGGCACTTAATCGATTATTTAGATTAATTATGAATTATTAAAAAAACAAGATGTTAATATCTTTTGTGTCTTACTGAGTTGAATCAGTAGTGTTTAACTTTAAATATCATGTGATTTCCTGCTTTTATAGGAAATTTTTTCTTTCTTATTAATGTCCAATAACTAGGGAATCCATCATAATTTATGAACTCTGTAATCTTTCTTAGATTACCAAACGTACCTAATACTAAATCGTTTTTAACTAAAACGAAATTATATTGGTTTTCTTTTCTTTCTTTATATGTAGTCATAATACAAATCTACAAAAATATTCGAAATTATTTGCATGTACCAATATATTCGGATATAATTGTATTATAATTAATAATAAGATTATAAATTTTAAATCACTCCACAGTTATTAGACTATTTTAAGGACGAAAAGACTTGTATAGCTTACTGTTAGCGAACACGTTGGCATGGTAACGTTGTTTGTCCTCGTTGTGGTAGTGAGCGTACATATAAAATTAATAGATGTAATAAATGCGCTAACAGCGAATGTTATAAGAAATTATCTGTAAAAGTTGGGACTATATTTGAAAACTTTAAAATTCCTTTTAGAATCTGGTTTGCTTCTATTTGGTTAGAAACTTCTCACAAAAAAGGTGTTTCATCTGTACAATTAGCAATTGCTTTAGTAGTCACTCAAAAAACTGAATGGTTTGTATTACATAGAATTAGAGAAATGCTGAAAGACAAAACATCACAAATGTTGGGCGAAAACAATATGGTAGTAGTTGACGAAGCTTATGTTGGTGGTAAAAAAGGGAACAGGTCTTTAAACAAAAAGCGTTCGTCTAAGGACTAAACTATTATGAACCATGGTAAACCCTTTAAAGATAAAAAAGTAATCGTAGGGCTTATCTAGCGAAACGGAAACGTAGTTTTAAAGCATGTGCCCAGAGCTCATACCGATAATATGGTTTTATTTATTGAAAAGAACGTTCTTAAAGGGTCAACTATTTATAGTGATGAAACAACAGTCTATAGTAAACTGCATAAAACGTATACACATGATAACGTTAAGCACTCAGTATTTATGTAGATGGAAATTACACATTAATACTATTGAGAACTATTGGAGTGTTTTAAAGCGTGGATTATATGGAATATATCACCAAGTGAGTGATAAACATATAAGCCGTTATTTAGATGAATATGCAACGAGATTTAATACTCGTCATTTATCAAGACATGAACGTTTTGATAAGTTTTTAGTGGACGTAGAAAGTATATTGAGTTATGAGTTATAAGAGACTTGCTAATAATTGACCTTAAAGTGTTAAATTACATAGTTAAGTGGTATTATTTTTGTAGTTTAACAGAATAATGTACCTTTGCACAGCCTTTAATATGAAAGATAATATTGCAATTATTATAAATAGTCTCTTATATATTCTTAATAAGATAGACGACAGAACAACAGATACTCATCAGTTGTTCAAAATTCTTTATTTCGCTGAAAGAAAACATTTATCTTTATTTGGAAAACCAATTACAGATGATAGTTATGTAGCTATGAAATTTGGACCAGTACCTTCTAACGCCTTTAATATCATTAATTGTTGTAAAGGAGATTCCTTTTTAGATGAGTCAATAATTGAAGCTTCAAAATTAATATCAGTTAGTGGTTATAAAGTAACAGCTACAAACGAAGCAGATAATGAATGGTTATCGGATTCTGAAATGAAATGCTTAGACGCATCTTTTGAAGATAATATTGAATTAAACTTTAAACAATTAACCGATAAATCACACGATTCTGCTTGGGATAATGCATTCCATTATATGGATAAATTAGAAATTGCAAAAGCAGGAGGTGCTGATGAATCCATGCTGAGCTATATTGCTTCCAAAGACGAATTGAAAAACATTAGGTTTTAGTGAGGTTAGGAGATTATTTTTCAAAAAAAGAAAAAAAATCTCTTTTACTACCAGAGGGAATTGTACTTGGTACTGTTTTAAGGGCTTTTGTTGATTTTACGAACCCTCCAAAAATAAAAAGATTTATTGTTATTGGTTTTAATGAGGACAACATAACGTTAGCTTCTGTATTAATTAATTCCGAACTAAATCTAAATGTAAATTATAACTCAGAGTTACAATCGCACCAAATACCTTTAGAATGTGAAGGAAAGGAATATCTTTTAACCGATTCCTATGTTGACTGTTCAGAAATACACAATATAGAGAAGCAGACAATAGAAGAAAGTCTACAAAAGGATCCACACACCGCTATTGGTAAAGTTGAGAAAAAAGAACTAAACACTATTATAAGAACTATCATAAATTCAGAAGTAGTTAAAGGTAAGTATAAGAGAAAATGCGGATTGTTTGATTATAAATTTGAAGATGAATAAAAAAACGAATCAAAAGCCATAACCATAAGAAAAGGCTTTAAAAATGATCATTTTATTTAGTTCAATGCTTATATCCACGAGTTATAAACAGCATGTAAAAACACTCAGTCTAATTTTGATTTTCTTCCAAGTTTCCAATGTAACAAAAGCCCAGTACTAAATATTGTGTTTACAGTATTTATATTGGAGTGGAATTGAAGCCCCATTGAAAAACGCTTTCCAGTTCTAAATCGAATATTACTTTGTAGGACTAAGCCAATGGTGTTGTTCTTGTCTTCATTGTAGCTATATTCATATGTTGTAAATGAAAACCCGCCACTATTCGTTCCTGATCCAGGTATTTTTTCGGGAGTATTTATAGTATGAGAAAAATAGCTCAATCCACTATAGAAATCGAAATAAAGCCATTTACCCTCTCTTAGTTCTTTACCATAAAGTATATCTATTTCATGAAAACTTTCTACTTTAGAAGGACCCAATACTGAAACTACAAATTCACTTCCTGTCAAACCAAAAAGTTTATATATATCCTTGTCCTTTTTTAAACTAATATCAAGACTTGCTGCGAGACCACTTGTATGATGATCAAAATAGATGTTAATAGGAGAAAACGAAATACTGTAAAATGCTAGTTTAGAATCTGATTCTTGTGAATAAGCGAAAACACAAATAAAGAGGCAGGCGCATAGAACTCTGATTTTCATAATTAAAAAGTTTAGTGAATTTAAATATCACTAGATTTTTAAAAAGAAATGTCCTGAAAACAGCAAAGTGCTGATAATAGGACACATTAAGTTATGATGTGCTGTGTTCTGCCCGATACTCAGAAGGTGTCTGATTCGTGAATTTTTTAAAAGCACTATAAAAACTGGATTTCGATTTAAAGCCACTCTCTAATCCTATTGCGATTATAGTATAATGAGCAAATTGAGCATCCGTTAATACCGCTTTGGCATAATTGACACGGTATTCGTTGATGAGGTTCGTGAAGTTTATATTTTCATGAGTGTTGATGACCTTAGATAAATGACTAGTACTAATATTCATAGTTTTAGAAACCTCGTCAAGAGACAAATTTTCATTTAAATAGAGCTTGTTAGCTTCAATATGTAAACAAATGTCATCAAAAAGCTTAGATTGGGAGTCTGTTTTATGGGTAGTTGTATCACTTGTTTTATCAGTGTTTATATTTGTCTTATTAACAAGGATCTCTTTTCTAAGCTGGATCCTATCTGTCATAATGTTATAACGTAAAAAACCTTGGTAGCCAATCCAATACAGTAACAGGGAGCTGCCCACTCTTAAAGGATAGTAAAAGTTTTTTTGAGGTATCTCGAGATAGAAATTTGAAAATATTGCAATGAGCCAGAAAATTAAAACCAGACTACCTAAAACCATAAACTGTTGCAACCACTTAGTGTCATCGAATGATAAGGCGTATTTATAGTTGTAGCGTTCCTTATAGATAATATTGTATGATTTATAAAATATATAGAAGGCTACTAAAGCATTTGTTATTTCTTCAAATCTTGTGTAGCTATTTATTATGTTCGCGTTCGTTTCGTTTAAGTAACAGAAGGTGATTAGCGTGAGTCTGATTATAATTTCTACCAAAAACAAATAACAGACACTCTTAATATAGTTCTTATATTTTTTTTCAATTAATAAAAAATGAATTAGAAAACTGTAAAATGTAGGTACAATAAAAACATACCACGGCACTTCTAAATATTTTATAAAATACCATGAGGATGAATAGCCTTTTGCAATTAACCAGGCCTGTAGGTTATTTAACGAGATGCTTAAAACGACAAGGTTTAAAAAAAGTATGGCTTTGCTTATTTTTTTTTGACGACGATACGTTAATGTGATACAATTGAAAAGTATACCATGTACAGCTCCGGTGATTAGCAGTAGGTTGAATATTTTATCAGTCATGTTTGCTATTAAGTTAGCGTAATATAAATGTAGTAAATTTTAGCTAACATTATCATATGTAGTAGGGAGGACGTTAATTTTGTTTAAAATCTGTAACATTTTATAGATGTATGCTACCTATATATAAAGCAGCTTTTCTTTTTTTAACTGAGGCATTTACAATTCAGTTGAAACTAATGAGACACTAAGAATTTGCAAGTTCTTAATTGGAGTCTCTATTCAATTCATTACATGTTTAATTCCGAAATTATTCGGTATAAATCTAAGAAATTATGGGAGCATTAGCTATGATAACGGTTATTCGAACTAATAAGAGTATGTTATCGAAACGACGGGAGAAAGAACTAAGTTTTGTGCATACCAGCACAGAAAAAGCCGAGTATGACTTGCCTAAGGCAACAGCTGAAACACTTCAGGGAATTCGCGAGACCCTCCAAAGAGAAAATAAAAGTAGAAGGTTAAAACGACTGGTAGCGATTGGAGTAGTAGGCAGTCTATTAGTGACCCTACTTTTTTATTTTAATTAAAAGATGTCGCTTGCACAACACGCGCTATTTTTTAATCAAAAAAGTCCTATTAATAGTTTTCAATAGGACTTTTGTTTTAGGTGTATTTTTCTACACTGTGATTAACGCAATACTTCTTTTACACGCTTTACGGCTTCCTTAATTTGCTCTTGTGAAGCAGCATAACTTATGCGAATACAGTTGGGGTTTCCAAATGCATCACCAGTAACAGTAGCTACTAAAGCTTCTTCTAATAAATACAAAGAAAAATCGTTAGCATTATTTATTGTTTTTCCCCGTAAGGTCTTTCCAAAGAAAGAAGAAACATTTGGAAATACATAAAAAGCACCTTCCGGAATATTGGTTTGAAACCCTTCGATATCATTTAATAACTCAAGTACTAAATCACGACGCTCTTTAAATTCGTCAATCATATATTTTACAGTACTTGGCTCAGCATTTAATGCGGTGATCACTGCACGTTGTGCAATACAATTTGTTCCGCTGGTAATTTGCCCTTGCATTTTGTTACAAGCACGTGCAATCCAGTCTGGAGCACCAATATAGCCAACACGCCATCCCGTCATTGCAAACGCTTTAGAGACGCCATTAACGGTAATAGTACGATCAAACATACCTGCTATACTAGCCATGCTTGCATGTGGTTTTTCTGTATAGTTGATGTGTTCATAGATCTCATCTGATACGACGTAAATGTTTGGATGTTTTCTTAACACTTGCGCTAAGGCTTCTAGTTCTTCTTTACTATATATAGAACCACTAGGATTACAAGGAGAACTAAACCAAAGCATTTTTGTTTTTGGAGTAATGGCAGCTTCTAATTGAGCGGCGGTCATTTTAAAATCATTGTCTATAGCGGTTTGCACTTCTACAGGAACGCCTTCTGCTACCTTAACAATGTCACTATAACTTACCCAATACGGACAAGGTAAAATAACTTCATCACCTTTGTTTAGCATGACCTGCGCTACGTTATACAACGATTGTTTAGCGCCAGTGGAAACCACAACTTGTGGTAACGTATAGGTTAAGCCATTGTCACGCTTAAATTTAGTGATAACGGCCTCTTTTAATTCTACATACCCATCTACTGGTGAGTACGAATTATAATCGTCATTAATCGCTTGAATTGCTGCGCCCTTAATAAAGTCTGGAGTATTAAAGTCTGGTTCACCCAGACTTAATCCAATAATATCTTTGCCTTCGGCTCTAAGTTCTCTTGTTTTTGCTGCCATAGCTAAAGTGGCAGACGTGGACATATTTAGTATACGTTCAGAAAGTGGTTGGCTCATTAAAATGTAGTAGTTATGCTTGTAAAGCAGGTTTCATTCCCATATCTCTTAAGTATCTAAAATGGGCGATAATGGCTTTACGTGTTGTTTTATATTCGTTATATGGTAAGTTAAATTCTTTTGCAGTTTCTCTTACAATTTCTGAAATTTTACCATAATGAACATGGCTAATATGTGGGAAAATGTGATGTTCTACTTGGTGATTCAAGCCACCTGTAAACCAGTTAACGATCTTGCTTTTTGCACCAAAATTAACAGTTGTTTTTAATTGGTGAATGGCCCAAGTGTTTTTCATGGTGCCATTTACTTCTGGCAATGGCATCTCGGCTTCATCCATAACGTGTGCCAATTGAAACACAACACTTAAAATAAGCCCAGCGGTATAATGCATGATAAAGAATCCTAATAAGATTTTCCACCAAGCCATATCTAAAATTAACATTGGTAATACAATCCACATCGCGATGTAGATGATTTTAGAAATCACTAATTTACTCCAGTTCGCAACAGGATTGGGAAATTCACCATATGATAACTTACGTTTCATAAAGCGTTTCATTTGTTGCCAATCTGTAGTAATAGCCCAATTTATAGTTAATAACCCGTATAATAACACCGAGTAATAATGTTGGAATTTATGGTGTTTACGCCATTTAGTGTGCTGTGAAAAACGCAAAACACGTCCAGCTTCTAAATCTTCATCGTGACCATGAATATTGGTGTAGGTATGGTGTAGCACGTTATGTTGTACTTTCCAATTATAAACGTTTCCAGCTAATATGTAAATGCTACTTCCCATTAAACGGTTAATCCATTCTTTATTAGAAAACGAACCATGGTTACCATCATGCATTACATTCATGCCTACACCAGCCATGCCAACTCCCATAATTATAGTTAATAGTAATTGTGCCCAGCCAGGAATATTTAAAGTTAGTATTAAAAAATAAGGGGCTAAAAACAAAGTAAACATTACTATGGTTTTAAGCCATATTTTCCAATTACCAGTTCGTTTTATATCGTTGTCTTTAAAGTAAGAATTCACACGTTTATTAAGTGTTCTAAAAAACTTTGCAGAATCTGTTCTAGAGAACGATAATGTTTGTCTTGTCATAATATGTGTTTTGTATGATAGTGCACAAATGATGCCAATCATATTTGCGTCAAAGATAATTAATTAAAACGTGCCAACTTATATAGAAAATCATAAAATTATGCTTCTAAAAGTCTTATTTTTGCAAAAAAAATAAATAATGGAGCTCATTTTAAAATATTTCCCTAACCTTACTGAAGACCAGATAGATAAGTTTTCTAAGTTATCTGCGTTATATCACGATTGGAATCTTAAAATAAATGTTGTGTCACGTAAAGATATTGATGAGCTATACCTGCGTCATGTATTGCATTCATTAGCCATCGCAAAAGTAATCACCTTTAAAAATGGGGCTAAAATTATGGATGTAGGCACGGGTGGTGGTTTTCCAGGGATTCCTTTGGCTATTTTATTTCCAGAATGTGACTTCCATTTGGTAGACAGCATCGCTAAAAAATTAAAAGTAGTCAATGAAGTTGTTGAGGGTTTAAAGCTTGATAATGTGGAAACAACTCATTCTCGGGTAGAAGAGATTAATGATGCCTATTATGATTTTATTATAAGTAGAGCGGTTGCAGCCATGCCAACTTTTGTGCACTGGATAAAAGGAAAAGTGGCTAAAGATCAAAATCACGAACTTAAAAACGGGATTCTCTATTTAAAAGGCGGTGATTTGACTGAGGAGCTACAAGCTTATGAAACAGCAAAAATCTATGCCATTTCTGATTTTTATGACGAAGCTTTTTATGAGACTAAAAAAGTGGTGCACTTACCAATAAAATATAGAGGTTAACAGATTAAAACAGTTGTTTTTTAGCCTGCTTAATTTAGTGTTAAAACCATTATATTTAAATTGGGTTTCATTAATTTTATGTAATTTTAAGTACCATGGCAGATATTAATGATAATATAGAATTACCATTCGTGATTAAGATCGGTTTTAATAAACTGCTGTCTTACTATGAGACCTTGTCAGAAAGTGATGATGAGTTTCTTGCGGCAAAAGCAAGAAGGGTATTGAAAGTGCAAAAGAATATCCCAATATTACGAAATGGTTTTACTCAAATCTCAAATCTTAGTAAATACCAAAAAGAGATTGATATTATTTTGCAGGATTCTTTTAGCGAAATATTGACAAAAAATGAAATTAAAACCGCTTCGGTTCCTTTTCATAACATTGTTTTTAATTCTTCAGAACGGTTTCGAAATATCTTAAATGCAGCAGGTAAAGATTTTGAATTACAAATACGGAACATGCCGGATGATTCTAGATACATCATTGCCTGTACTATTATTTTAGACTATTGTTATAATTTTAAAGCAAACCATACACGGCCGTTGTATTACGAAATTCCGGATGCTTCTGGGATTGTAAAAACGTATAAAATCCTATACAATGCAGATTTTATAGAGATAACACCCAACAAAAATACCAAATCAATAACCAAGGCGGATTATAAAGAATTACTGGATAATTTTGATAATATTAATTTATGGAAAGAAAAATTTCCTCCAGGAAGTTATGACTTTAATGGCTTTGTTATTTCTAATATATTCGACATAACCGCAGATCAGTCTATTTCAAATATAAAATCGAGCTTAATAGCGAAAGAGAAGCGGAAAGACGAACGGTTCATGTCTAATTTCAAATCTATTTTTCAATCTTTTTTAGGAATGAATGACTTGGAGGTCGGTTTTTCTATCTATAATCAAAGAGCGGATGAATTGATGCCTGTTTACGATGCAGGAGTCGATAGTTTTTTACTAGAAACAAATGCCAAAGCTAAAGACTGTAAGAAAATATTTTGTCGGGAGTCATATAAAACATTATTTAAGGATAAAACATTCTATTCTGTTTCAGATATTGATAGTTTTAATGCAAAGGCTGAAGGTCACCCATCACAAATTACAATACTAGGTGGAAATGGCTACAAGAGTATGATTTTGGCACCAATAGCAGATGGAGATGATTTAATGGGTGTGCTGGAATTAGTATCAAAAAAGAAACGCGCTTTAAACAGTGTGGTTGCCAATAAACTAGTAGACGTCATGCCTTATATAGCTGCTGCTGTTAAGCGCTCTCGTCAAGATGAAGAACATTTAATTGAGGCGGTTATTCAACGGGAATGTACAGCAATCCATACCAGTGTAAAGTGGAAATTTGAAGCAGCAGCGCGTACGTTTTTAATCGATCAACAAGAACATGGCGAAGAGGCTTCTTTTGGCAAAATAATATTTAGAGACGTTTATCCATTATTTGGTCAAATAGATGTCAAAGGCTCTTCAGATGCTAGAAATCACGCCACGCAGAAGGATTTGGCGCTTCAGCTCATGCTTATTGAAAAAATAATTAAAAAAGGATTTGAAACTGAAAAACTGCCGATTTTTGAAAAACTGAAATTTGAAATCGATAACCTTTCAGAAGAAATAAATAATAATTTCAAGGTAGATAGTGAGCAAAGAGCGACTTCTTTTTTTAGAAATGAGATCGCACCACTTTTTAAATTTCAGCTTGAGAATAAATTAGATTTAAAAGCGCTTATTGAAGATTACCATTCTAAAATTGATGGGAATTTAGGTCTTATATACTATTATAGAAAAAATTACGATGATACCATCATGCTCATTAATAAGAACATGTCAAGTGTTATTGATAAGGAGCAAACAAAGGCTCAAAAAATGTACCCGCATTTCTTCGAGCGTTTTAAAACCGACGGTGTAGAGCATAATATTTACATCGGTGAATCAATTACAAAAGAAGATTCTTTTAATGTGATTTATTTGTACAATTTGAGATTGTGGCAGTTACAGGTGATGTGTAAAATGGAGAATGAATTTTATACCAATCGTGATAAATATCCACTATCGCTTGATGTAGCTTCTATGATTTTAGTGTTCAATCAGCCACTGTCCATACGTTTTAGAATGGATGAAAAGCTTTTTGATGTAGATGGAACTTACAATGCACGCTACGAAGTTGTTAAAAAGCGAGTGGATAAAGCAAATATAAAAGGCACAGAAGAACGTGCTACTACACAGGGAAAAATAACGATTGTATATTCTCAAAAAGAAGATGAAATAGAGTATTTACAATATGTAAAGTTTCTTCAGTCTAAAAAGGTTTTAGGTGATACGGTCGAAATTCTAGAGCTACAAGATTTACAAGGGATTACAGGTTTAAAAGCGATTCGTGTCAATTTATTATATAAGAATAACAAAAAAGAGAAAAAGGAATTTTATACCTACGACGATTTAATGAAAGAGCTTAACGTTTAGCGACAATATAAGTTGCTTTATTTTCAGAGAGAAACATGCTTTTTATCGTTCGATTTTCAGTGCTAACATTTGAATCAGGTTCTAAAACATCTTGAATATTTTCACCTGGATTGTTCTTAATCGCAATACCAAAAGCAAATACAGAGACTATAATGCCAGTCATAAACACAGTATAGGTAATGCGTAATATTTTGTACTTTCTGTTTAATACGACACCTAAAAAATATAAATCTTTAGTTAGTGATTTGTAAACATAGTCTTTGTCTTTAAGGAGTTCTTCTACAGCCCATTCATATTCCTTTAATTCCATTTTATGGAAATTTCCAAAGAATGTTAAATTCACTTCTTTGTTTTCAACATCTTCTTTTGTGAATTCCCCACTGGTCACATTTGGGCGGGTGGCAATAATAGACATAATCATAGAGATAACACTAAAGAGTGTGAATATAACTGTTGGCCATGTTAAATAAGGATTGGTGTCTAACTTTGATATTAAATTTGCTAAAACCACAGAAATAATAATAGCGTTTACAGAGAGTAAGATGTTGGCTTTTGTATCTGCGATATCACTTAGTTTTATATGGTTTCTTAAGGCAACACGATAAAACGTTTGTATCCCCCGTTCTGGGCTCTCATTTTTGTATTGGGCTTTGTATTTTGCTTTTAGCTTTTCTTTATTGTCTTTAGCCTTTTTCTTTTTTTTCGTTTTTATTAGCTTGGCTAAGTTTTTATCTTTTTTAGATTTCCAGTTCTTTATTGCATATTCAGTGTAATATCTATGTTTCTTTGAGAGTACCTCGATATTCTCATTTAGCCATTCTTTCGATGTGAAGTTTTTTACTTCACACAATTCATATTCTTTACGTAAAAATTCACTGGCTTCTTGAAAGTAGTCTTTAGCAAAATGAGAAGAGTCAGCATCACGAATTATTTCTTCCAGATTGTTTTGAGGTTCAGAGTCAAATTTAGTAGCCTTAATACAAGTGCTTACAGCTTCAATCGTTTTGGGGTCTACTTCTTCGGCTGTTAGAAAGTCTGTGGCTATTCTCGCGCTTACCTCTTCGTGACCTTCTCGCTTTTCTATATAACCCACATCGTGTAATAACGCTGCTAATAATAATATTTCTGACTCGTTAACATTAATTTCAGAATTTTCAATAATTTCTTTTGTACTTTTGAATACTCTTTTGGCATGAGTGTAGTTGTGATATACTATGTTGTTACTCAGTTTATCCTTTAAAAGCTCTAGCACAAATGCATCCGTCTTTTCAATAATGTTAGCCATAAAATAAAATCTGTTTAAGAGAAGCAAATTACTAAAAATTAAATCAATCAATTGACTCTATGAGTAAAAATAACATAATTCTAACGTTTATAACTTTATTGATTTTTTCAAGTTGTACTACTTTTAAGGCACAGTACAGAGACGTAGAAAAAGCGCTTACACCGCTTCCAGAAAAAGAAGTTAATCGCAAATTTTATCTTATTGGTGATGCAGGAAAGTCTCCTAAGGATGGTATGTCTCTTGGTTTAATGGCCTTTGAAAAACATGTTGCGAATACAAATACCGAAAAGGATTATGTTGTTTTTCTTGGGGATAATGTTTATCCCGATGGCTTAGTTAGAAAAGAGCGGAATGGTAGAGAAAACGCTGAAAACGCACTTAACGCACAAATAAATGCTGTAAAAAATTTTAAAGGAAACACTGTAATGATTCCTGGAAACCATGATTGGTATACAGATGGTGTAAAAGGTCTTAAAAGAGAAGAAAAGTATATAGAAGAAGCACTTGGTGAAAATTCATTCCAGCCTGAAAATGGTTGTCCGCTGGAAAGCATAGAGATTGGTGATAAAATACAACTCATAGTTGTCGACACACAGTGGTATTTAGAAAATTGGAACCATTACCCCACGATTAACGACGAGTGTGAAATTAAAACACGAGAGCGTTTTTTTCAGGAACTCGAAGGAGAATTAAAAAAAGCGCAAAACAAAAGGGTCGTTTTTGCAATGCATCATCCTATGTATACCAATGGAACCCATGGCGGATTTTTTGATGCCAGTAAACATCTTTTTCCAACACAATCAGACATTCCCGTTCCTGTTTTAGCGTCATTAATAAAGCAAGTAAGAACGCAAGGTGGCGTCTCTATTCAAGACAGATATAATCAGCGTTATAACGAACTCATGAATCGCATTGAAACCATGGCTTTAGAATATGATAATATCGTGTTTGCTTCTGGTCATGAACACTCTTTACAATACATAGAAAGTGGCGGGATTAAGCAAATAGTATCTGGTTCTGGTTCTAAAACATCGGCTGCTACTTTAAGTCATAGCGGTCTTTTTTCAGTTGGTAAGAAAGGCTTTGCTGAGCTTACTGTTTTTAAAGATGGAAGTACATGGGTAAGCTTTTATATTTCAGAAGATGGGAACCCAAAATTAATGTATACTAAGGAAGTATTACCAAAAACAAAGGATGTTTTTGATACAGAAAACTTGCCAGATACCTTTCCAGCAACTGTAGATGCTTCTATTTATACAAAACTGGAAACAGATAAATCTAGCGTATATGAGACATTGTTGGGAGATAGATATAGAGACTTATATAGTAAGAAAATCAAAGCGCAAGTTGCAACTTTAGATACACTTTACGGCGGTTTAGAAATAGTAAGAGCAGGAGGTGGGCACCAAACACGTTCGTTAAGATTAAAAACTAAAGATGGTCGGGAACTAAATATGCGTGCTTTAAGAAAAAGTGCCACCCAATACTTGCAAACAGTATTGTTTAAAGAAACCTATGTTGAAAATGATTTTGAAAAAACAAAAATTGAAAATTTAGTCCTTGATTTTTATACTGCAGCACATCCCTATGCTTTTTTTGTAGTTCCAGATTTGTCTGATGCGGCAGAAGTCTATCATACCAATCCAAAATTATATTATATTCCTAAGCACAAATATTTAGGCGATTACAATGCAGCGTATGGCGGCGAGCTTTATATGATAGAAGAGCGTCCTGAAGAAAATTATACTGACGAAAGAAATTTTGGTTATGCAGATGATATAGAAAGTACGCATGATATTATACAGAAAGTAAGAGAGGACGAGAAATATAAAATAGATGAAAACTCATACATAAGAGCACGTTTGTTTGATATGCTTATAGGCGATTGGGACAGACACCAAGACCAATGGCGTTGGGCGCAATTTAATCAGGAAAACGGAGATAAATTGTTTAAGCCCATTCCAAGAGATCGCGATCAGGTGTTTTCTAACTTTGATGGTGCTTTATTAGACATTATGAAATTACTTTCTGGGTCAACCAAGCAATTACAGGTTTATGACAGTGAATTAAAAGACATAGAGTGGATGAATAGTGCTGGGATTAAACTGGATAGAGTATTAATACAAGATTCAGATAAGGCCGCTTGGATGAAGCAGGCTAAATACCTACAGGATAACATCACAGATGAAGTCATTACTAAAGCGTTTTCAAAAGTACCAGTGGAAGCACAGGATAAAACCCTTGCTGAAATCCAAGAACTTTTGAAAGGGAGACGTTCTAATATGTTAGATATCGCTGAACGGTATTATAACTATTTAAATGAATTAGTTATCATAACAGGAACTGATAAGGATGATTATTTTGAAATTAATCGCAGTGGTGATAACGAGACCAACATTAAAATCTCACGAATAATAGATGGTAAAAAAGGAGAGGTCTTAGTTGACAGAACGTTCAATAAAGATGTCACTAAGGAATTATGGGTTTATGGTTTGGATGATGACGATGTTTTTGAAGTCACAGGTAAAGCTAATAATCTTATATTCACAAGAATTATTGGAGGTCAAAATAACGATACCTACATCATAAAAAAGGGAAGACGTGTTCGCGTTTATGATCACAAATCTAAACCCAATACCATTCAGGAAAATAAAGGTGCAAAAATAAATTTTACAGATATTTATAATAATAACTTATTCGATTTTAATAAGGGTATCGTTAAAACGAGCACTATTACTCCAAGTGTAGGGTTTAATCCAGATGATGGCATCGCTTTAGGAGTGTCACTGGTTAAAACAACTAAAGGATTTCAACGTAATCCGTTTTCACAACAGCACCGGTTTAAAGGGGGGTTTTTTTTTGCCACCAATGGTTTTAGCATAGATTATAATGGAGAGTTTGCTAATCTTTTTCAAGAATGGA
Source organism: Lacinutrix sp. Hel_I_90 (assembly GCF_000934685.1). NCBI lineage: Bacteria > Pseudomonadati > Bacteroidota > Flavobacteriia > Flavobacteriales > Flavobacteriaceae > Lacinutrix > Lacinutrix sp. Hel_I_90. The sequence goes on from NZ_JYNQ01000001.1 coordinate 2,834,220, forward strand.
ACCTACATGTTGCAGGCCAGCTTACCAGTGAAAACTTTACAAATAATTTCTTTGGTTATGGGAATGAAACTGAAAATAACGATGATGCTTTAGGTCTGGATTTTAATAGAGTGAAAACCAGTATTTATAAAGCCAGTATAGGCATACTCAAAAAAGGAAGTTTTGGTAGTGATTATGGTTTTAGATTTCTTGTAGAAGGCATAGAACTAGGGGAAACACCAGATCGTTTTGTCGGCGCTTTTATGCCTTCCATTTTAGATAATGATTTTTATACTAGACGTTTTTTTACTGCTGTAGAAGCGAATTATAATTATGCCAGTTTCGATAATAAAATTGTGCCTACGCGAGGCATGACTTTTAAATTAAACACCGGAATAAAAACAGAACCAGAAGAAACTAAAAACACATATGGTTATCTTAATTCCAGCTTAGGTTTTTATAATGCATTAATTACCAATAGAAAATTAGTCCTGAAAACAGATTTAAGAGGTCAGGTAAGAATTGGTGATGATTTAGTTTTTTATCAGGCAGCAAATATTGGGGGAGATAATGGATTGCGAGGGTATAGGACCGAGCGTTTTACGGGTAATCACTCATTAGTTGGTAGTGCAGATGTTCGCTATAGTTTTAAATCATTCAGAACAAATACCTTACCATTACAAATAGGTATTTTTGCTGGAGGAGATGTTGGACGCGTTTGGACTAAAGACGATTTTTCAAATAAATGGCATAACGATTACGGCGGTGGTTTCTGGGTGTCTGCAGCAGATTCCATTCAAGGAACTTTTAATTTCTTTAATAGCACGGAAGGTTTGCGGTTTTCTTTTGGATTTGGAATGAGCTTTTAAAAAAACAATGGATAATAGAAAGGTCGCCATAATAATTGAGCAGGTATTTAGCGTCTCCACAAAACAGCTTTGGAGTGCTATTACCCAAAAGGATGAAATGATTCAGTGGTTTTTAATAATATTACAGAATTTAAGCCTAAGGTAGGTTTTGAGACTGCTTTTTTGGTGTCTTCAGAAGAAAGAGATTTCACACACCTTTGGAAAGTTACTGAAGTAATGCCTAATAAGAAAATAGCTTATACATGGCAATATAAAGAGTACTCAGGTAAATCAATCTCAAGCTTTGAAATTTCTGAGGATAAGAATCAATCTACATTGAAAATTACCTGTACTGGCTTAGAAACATTTCCAGACACTATTCCTGAATTTTCAAGAGAAAGTTGTGAGCAAGGTTGGAGTTATTTTATGAATAGACTTAAAGGGTATATTGAAAATAAGGCCTAACTTGACAACTTAGCTTTTATTGTTAGCGTCACTTTTCTTAGGCGCACTATTTTTTATAGATAAAAGCTTTTTAAGCCCCAAAAGAATCACTTCTGTGAGCTCCGTGACCATAGGCTTCAAATCAGAAAACAACAGTATTATAATGCTTAAAACTTAGCGTATGCAACTCTATAGTTTGTATTTTATGTGCTAAATTTGCCGATACCGTCTAAGTAATAAGAATGCGTAATAGTATGAAAGAAGACCTGTTAAAAATAGGACACCGTGGGGCCAAAGGACATGTCACCGAAAACACCCTTGCTTCCATTCAAAAAGCAATGGATTTGGATGTTGACGGTCTTGAAATAGATATTCATCGTTGCAAAACAGGGGAATTGGTGGTTTTTCATGATTTTACTTTAGACAGGTTGTCCAATGGTCAAGGAGACATTACTAATTTTACGCTTTCAGAATTAAAAGCACTCAAATTAAAAGGGGCTTACGAAATCCCTACTTTAGTGGAAGTGTTAGATTTGGTTCATGACAAATGCCTGCTAAATATAGAATTAAAAGGTATTGATACCGTAGACGGTGTCGCCAAAATTATAGAGGCGTATGTGAACACTAAAAGGTGGACTTATAAAAATATTTTAGTTTCAAGTTTTCAGCACAATTTATTGGCAACACTTCGCGAGAGAAATCAAGAAGTGCCATTGGGAATCTTAACAGAGACTAATTTAAAGGAAGCCATAGACGTGGCTAAAGAATTAAAAGCAACGGCAATACACCCAGATTTCACCATGTTAACTAAAGAAAATGTGGCTCAGATAAAGGCCGAAGGCTATAAGGTGTATGCATGGACAGTAAATGAATATAAAGACATCGAGCGGATGGTTCACTATAAAGTGGATGGTATTATTAGTGATTTTCCAGATAGAATATGATTGAAAAAGATATTATAATTGTTGGCGGTGGTGCAGCAGGTTTTTTTGCAGCGATTAACATAGCAGAAAAGCATCCTGAGTTTAAGGTTGCTATTTTAGAACGTGGAAAAGAGGTGTTAACTAAAGTGAAAGTCTCTGGTGGCGGACGCTGTAATGTTACACATGCCGAGTTTATTCCGCAGGAATTAGTACAAAACTACCCACGAGGTGAAAAAGAACTTTTAGGCCCTTTTCATAGTTTTATGACAGGAGATACTATAGCATGGTTTGAAAACAGAGGCGTGGCATTGAAAATAGAGGAGGATGGCAGAATGTTTCCAGTGTCTAATTCTTCACAGACTATAATTGATTGTTTTCTATCAGAAATAGAAAAACAAGGTGTTGAGGTCCTGCGCAATCAATCGGTAACTAAATTTGAAAAGCGAAATGAATACTGGGAAGTAGAAACGAAATCAGACGTTTTTCGTTGTAAAAAATTAATTATTGCTACGGGCAGTAATCCTAAAATATGGAAGTTAATAGAGAATATTGACCATACTGTTGCGGCTCCAGTACCTTCACTATTTACGTTTAACATACAAGACAGCCGTATAAAAGACATACCAGGAGTAGTGGCTCAACATGTAGAAATAAAAGTGTTAGGAACGGCTCTAGAATCTCATGGTCCGTTACTCATAACGCACTGGGGAATGAGTGCGCCTTCCATTTTAAAGCTTTCTGCCTTTGGCGCCTTAGAGTTTGCGAAATTAGAGTATAAGTTTGAAATTGAAATCAATTTTATAGCCTTAGAATGTGAGGTCGCAATAGCACGCTTAAAAGAATTAAAACAGGAATTATCTAAAAAAACAGTTAGCAATTATACGCAATTCGATTTACCAAAACGCTTGTGGCAACAGCTTGTTTTAGCAGCAGGTATGACCGCAGAAATGCGCTGGGCTGACCTTAACAAAAATCAGTTAGAAGCGTTAGCAAACCAGTTAACAAAAGCGGTTTTTAAAGTGGATGGAAAAAGTACTTTTAAAGAAGAATTTGTAACCGCAGGAGGTGTTAATTTAAAGGAAGTCAATTTTAAAAATTTTGAGAGTAAGCTTCATGAAAATCTTTATTTTACAGGCGAAGTATTAAATATAGATGCGGTAACTGGAGGATTTAATTTTCAAAATGCCTGGACAAGTGCTTACATCTTAGCACAAAATATTTCAGAATGATAAGCTACATCGCATTATTGAGAGGAATTAATGTTGGCGGACAAAAAAAAGTTCCGATGGCAGAATTACGAGTAGCATTAAGCGCTTTAGCCTTTAAGAATATTCACACGTATATTCAAAGTGGTAATGTGGTTTTTGAATCTTCGGAAAAAGACACCTCTATTTTAGAAGTGAAAATTTTCAGTAGTATTAAGAAGCAGTTTGGGTTTGAAGTGCCCGTTTTAGTAAAAACAAATCTTGAAATGAAAGCCATATTTAGAGCCTGTCCTTTCTCAGAAAAAAAGAAAGTCAGTAGCTATTTTACATTGCTCAATTCAGCTCCTGAAAAAGAGTTAATTGACAGTCTAAATACTGTTGCTTTTGATGACGAAGAAATCGTAGCAACGCGAAATGTGGTGTATTTTTTTTCAGAAAAGGGATACGGGAAGGCAAAGTGTAACACTAATTTTATAGAACGAAAACTTAAGGTTACTGCGACTACAAGAAATTATAAAACGATGATTAAGCTATTGGAGTTGTCTGAAACTAAGCTTTAATACAGTTCCAAGACATTTGTAAAGCATCTTCTATTTGCTCCTCATTCATAGGTAACTCTTCTTTAAATTTTAATCTTGCAGCAGAGATGACATTGCCAAAACTCATTTGCAAAACCAATCTTAAATTGGCATCCTTTATTTCTTTTTTTATAATTGCAGCGAGAAACAAATCTCTAATATTAGTGAAATGTTTAACGCTTTTTAATCTTATTTCAGCATTAATAATTGGAGGGACACCAACAAATTCCATAAACTTAAAAGCCATCGGGTTACCAATAAAGTAATTATAAAGGTTATGCCAAATAACAGCAAACTGTTCTTTAAAACCATCATTAGGCACATTCGCAATTAAAACAATCCCAAAATCCTGACAGATCATGATGTATATTTCTTCAATAATTTCTTCTTTATTCTTAAAGTAATGGTAAATAGTGCCTACGGCGACGCCTGCTTCTTTAGCGACTTGAGACATGGGAGTGGCATGCACACCTTGCTCAACCACTAGTTCTAGCATAGTAAGAATAATTCTTTTCTTTTTATCCATTTTATCAACTACCCAAATAAGGGCTGTTTGTAACATTGTAACATAGAGAATATGAGGGAAGTTTAAGGGCTCTCGATGTTTAGTTAGTTGTTTTTTAATAGTAATTAAAATGTTTCTAGTAATTACTAGACATCCGATAAACATCACTGAACCGAATACACATTCTAATTGATCGCTAAAGTAAAAAAAAATCATATAATTAAGATTATATTTGCTAAAATTTTTATCTAAATGATTGAAAACGAATTTATTCCCGATTTAAAATTAAGTAGCATTCCTGTTGGAGTGGTGAGTTGGAGTGCTCCAAGTAACATCGCTCTTGTAAAGTATTGGGGAAAAAAAGAAAATCAAATTCCAGAAAATCAATCCATTAGCTTTACACTCGATACCTGTAAAACGATTACAAAATTATATTTTTCAAAACGAGATACAAGCGATGAAAATTACTCTTTTGAGATCTTGCTGGATGGCGAAAACAAGCCTGATTTTAAGCCTAAAATAAATACTTTTTTTAACCGAATTGAAGCCTATTTACCATTTCTTAAAAGCTATCATTTTAAGATTGAAACTTCAAATACGTTTCCGCACAGTTCGGGTATTGCTTCTTCGGCATCTGGCATGAGTGCTTTGGCATTGTGCTTAATGAGCGTTGAAAAGTTGATGAATCCAGAAATGTCTCAGGAATATTTCAATAAAAAAGCATCGTTTTTAGCACGATTAGGATCTGGAAGTGCAAGTAGAAGTATTGAAGGCGATTTAATCGTTTGGGGAAAACATAATGCTATTGAAGGTAGTAGTGATTTATTTGGAATAAAATACCCATACGAAGTACATGACAATTTCAAGAACTACAACGATACTATTTTACTAGTGGATAAAGGAGAAAAGCAAGTGAGTAGTACTGTTGGTCATAATTTGATGCACAGTCATCCTTTTGCTAAAACGCGATTTAAGCAGGCGGAAGAAAATATCACCAAACTAAAAGCCATATTAAAATCTGGCGATTTAGAGGCGTTTATTGCATTGATTGAAAGTGAGGCGCTAACGCTACATGCGATGATGATGACAAGCATGCCCTATTTTATTTTAATGAAACCCAATACCTTGGAAATAATTAATAAGATTTGGAGTTTTAGAAAAGAAACGGGTTTACACATTAGTTTTACCCTAGATGCAGGAGCCAATGTACATGTTTTGTATCCTGAAAATGAAACTGAAGAAATTTACAATTTCATTAAGACTGAGTTAGTTGCATATTGTCAAAACGGTCACTATATTTGTGATCAAATTGGTTTTGGTGCTCAAAAGTTGTAAAATTGATGTATATTTAAACTAATACACTGCTAACTGCAGAACGAACACTGGATACTATATTATGAAAGGCCCACTTTTCTATTCAAAAATCTTACTCTTCGGAGAGTACGGAATCATTAAAGACTCTAAAGGATTATCTATACCCTATAATTTTTACAACGGTGCTTTAAAAATGGATGAAAATCTATTAGAAGATACTAAAAAGTCTAACGAAAGCTTAAAAAGATTTGCAAAGTATTTATCTAATATAAGTAATGATCTAGTCGTTTTTGAAGTTGAAAAATTGTTGGCAGATGTCGAATCTGGCATGTATTTCGATTCTTCTATTCCACAGGGTTATGGGGTTGGTAGTAGTGGCGCATTAGTCGCAGCAATCTATGATAAATACGCTACGAATAAAATTACAGTCCTTGAAAATTTAACACGCGAAAAACTATTAAGACTTAAAGTTATTTTTGCTGAAATGGAATCGTTTTTTCATGGCAAATCTTCAGGTCTCGATCCATTAAATAGCTACTTAAGTTTGCCAATTCTTATCAATTCGCAAGACAATATTGAAGCGACTGGTATTCCAACACAAAGTACTTCTGGCAAAGGCGCCGTATTTTTACTAGATAGTGGTGTTACTGGTGAAACCGCACCAATGGTAAGTATTTTTATGGAAAACATGAAGCAGGAGGGTTTTCGCAACATGCTTAAAAATCAATTTATAAAGCATACTGATGCTTGTGTTGATGATTTTTTAAAAGGCGATATAAAATCGTTGTTTAGCAATACAAAAAAACTATCTAAAACGGTTTTGCAGCACTTTAAACCCATGATCCCGAAGCAGTTTCATGCGCTCTGGAAAAATGGCTTAGACACTAACGATTACTACCTTAAACTTTGCGGTTCTGGTGGTGGTGGCTATATTTTAGGGTTTACAGAAGATTTAAATAAAGCTGAAAAAGCACTAAAAGATTACAAATTAGAAGTCGTTTATAATTTCTAAACTAGTCTTATGTTCTCTCGTAAACAGAAACTCATTCTACTCAAGTTTTTTAGTATGTTTTCTGTGGTAAGAGGCTATAATATCTTGGTTATTGTAATAGCACAGTACCTAACCTCAATTTATATTTTTGCGCCAGAAAAACCGTTGCGAAACGTGTTATTCGACCTTAATCTGTTAATGCTTGTTTTAGCGTCAGCAGCGGTCGTTGCCGGCGGTTATATTATTAATAATTTTTACGATTCAGAAAAAGATTTAATTAACAGGCCTAACAAGTCGATGTTAGATAAATTAGTGAGTCAGAATACCAAATTATCTTTTTATTTTGTGCTCAACTTTTCTGCCATTATTATGGCAAGTTACGTGTCATTTAATGCGGTCGTATTCTTTTCAGCTTACATTTTTGGTATTTGGTTTTATTCACATAAATTGAAAAAACTGCAAATAGTGGGTAACATCACTTCGGCATTGCTAACAATTACTCCTTTTTTTATTATTTTCATTTACTACAAGAATTTCGATACTGTTATTTTTGTGCATGCGACGTTTTTATTTTTGATTATTACCATTCGGGAACTAACTAAAGATTTAGAGAATTTAAAAGGAGATTTGGCTTTAGATTATCATACCATTCCCATTCAATATGGTGAAAAAGTCTCAAAGAAAATGATTAGCTTTTTAGTGGCAGTAACTTTAATACCCTCTTATTTGTTAGTACAACGTTATGATATTGGACAGATGAATGGCTACTTTTTCTTAAGTACTTTTTTGCTCCTTGTATTCTTAGTTTTACTTTGGAAATCTAAAACAAAAAAACAATATCTTATTCTACATAATATTTTAAAGTTCATCATTGTAGCCGGTGTTTTTAGTATCTTGTTGATAGATATTGACTTGGTTTTAAAACGCATTCTATAAATGGAAAACACGCTTAAAATAGCAATGGCACAAATTTCTCCTGTGTTGTTGAATAAAACGGAAACACTTAAAAAAGTAGAACAAGCTATCATCGAAGCAGGTGAAAGTGGCTGTGAACTTATCGTTTTTGGTGAAGCTTTAGTGCCAGGTTATCCGTTTTGGTTAGCCTTAGCTGGAGGTTCAGAATGGAATACCAAAGTTAATAAAGAGTTGCATGCAGAATATGTTAGAAATGCTATTCAAATTGAAGCGGGAGAATTAAATTCGGTTTGTAAACTGGCAAATAAATATCAAATAGCTATTTATTTGGGCATTATAGAGCGGGCAAAAAATCGTGGCGGACATTCTATTTATGCGTCTTTAGTTTATATAAATGCTGGTGGCGAAATTAAATCGGTGCACAGAAAACTGCAACCTACTTATGATGAGAGACTCACCTGGTCACCCGGTGATGGTAACGGTTTACAAGTACATACGCTTAAACAATTTACTGTAGGCGGACTAAACTGTTGGGAAAATTGGATGCCTTTACCCAGGACTGCGTTATACGGTCTGGGAGAAAATTTGCATATTGCTGTTTGGCCGGGAAGTGATCATAACACCAAGGATATCACCCGATTTATTGCAAGAGAATCACGGTCGTTCGTGGTTTCTGTGTCCTGTATAATGACCAAAGCCCTATTTCCAAAAGAGACACCACATTTAGATAAGATTTTAGAACAGTGTCCAGAGGTTTTAGCCAATGGCGGAAGTTGCATTGCGGGACCAGATGGTGAATGGATTATTGAACCGGTGTTACATAAAGAAGGGTTAATTATGCAAACTATAGATTTTAATCGGGTGTATGAAGAGCGGCAGAATTTTGATCCTGTTGGACATTATTCACGTCCAGATGTGACGAAATTAACAGTCAATAGAGAAAGACAATCTACCGTAGTATTTGATAATTAAAACAATTTGGTAATCAAAAATCATCAATCGTAAATTAAAAGCTATCTTTGCACCCTTAAAAATAGTTGAGGATATAAAATTAAAACAATGAGCAGACAAGGCGGAAACGATAAAGGAAAGACTTCAGGTCGAGGCAATAACACTAGTAAATCTAAAAGTTATGCAAGAGGAAATGCGCCAATAAAAAAGCAAGCGACGACTTCTAAAAAGACAGCAACGACTTCTAAAAAGACGTCGGCGACTCCTAAAAAGGCATCAAATTCAGACGCAATTCGTTTAAATAAATACGTAGCAAATTCTGGTATTTGCTCGCGTCGTGATGCAGATGTACATATTGCAACGGGCTTAGTTACCGTAAATGGTAAAGTGGTCACCGAAATGGGGTACAAAGTAAAGATGGAAGACGAAGTGCGTTACGATGGAGCACGTATAAATCCTGAGAAAAAAGAGTATGTCTTATTAAATAAACCTAAAGGTTTTGCAACAACAACAAGTGAATACAAAGGACGCACAGTTATGGATTTAGTTGCTAACGCCACACCATCTCGTATTAAGCCTATTGGACGTTTAGGGAGAAACTCTACCGGTTTATTGCTGTTTACTAACGATGAAAAAATTGTAGAACGTTTTACGAATTCAAATAAAGGCGTTGAGCGTTTATTTCATTTAGAATTAGATAAAAATTTAAAGTTGGAAGATTTGAAAAAAATCCGAGAAGGCTTTAAAATAGAAGGCAAAATGGTAAATGTTGAAGAGGTGGATTATGTAGACAATAAGAAAAATGAAGTGGGTATAAAAATCAAAAATACCGGTAACACAATCTTACATACGATATTCGATTATTTAAAATATGAACTGGTTAGAATAGACTGCGTACAAATTGCACACTTAACTAAAAAAGACATTCCAAGAGGAAACTGGAAATTATTAACAGAGCAGGAGATTAACACATTAAAAATGTTATAAATGACTGCGTCATCATAACATAGGTCTCGCTTAAAGCGGTCTTTATTTTTAATAGTTAAGAATAATCGTAGGGTAATAAAAGAGTGCTTTTATAGCGTTCTAATTTCCATTGTGGTAATTTACTTGATTACTGTTGCATGATTATTTTCATTATAATAATTCTTTAAGATAGAATCCATTTGCTCTTTTCCGTCGGCGATACGATGTATTTTATTCCATAATTCTTTTTCAATCATGGTTTTTAAAGGTTGTTCTAAAGTATTTATTTTTCCAAAAACCTTTAGAATTTTTTCATCCCATACCTTATGATATTTCACTAAATCATCGGGATACACAACTTTTCGTTCGGTACCCTCATCTACGCCTTCAAAGGGAGCGCAGATATTTAAATAACCATAATCATCGGTTAATTGTTCTCCGGGATGAATGTCTCTTATTGCTATTTCAAAGTCATAAGCGGTTGTAAGGCAATTTGAATTGAAACTATGATTCACATATTTACCATGATCCCAACAAAGCACAAAATTTCCTTTATTATTTCTATAACAATAGGTGTCTAAGACGTCTTGATAAGCAGGGGCCATCAATTTAAAATCTTTAGGCGTAAATTCTCGGTCTAATTTATCTAGAACCCAGGTTATTGTTCCGGCTGGAATGAATTCTGTAGCCACAACACCGTAGCCCATAGCGTCATTTATGTACTGTAATTCTGTTTTAGGATGTATCATTAATTTATTAAATTCATTACAACTAATATAAAAAATATTGAGATAAATTCAATAGTAAAAAAGTTTTACGTTAAAAAAATATGATAGCTGTTTATTAAAAGGGTAATGCTTGGCTTTTTATTGGTTGCGGCTTTTTTTAGATTCGATTCACTAGTTTTAGCGATTGTATTATTAGATAGATAATACAGTGAGATTGAAAAAATAAAGCATAAAATGGGTGCCTTCAATTCAGGTTGTGATTATTCAATCGAGCCACTTTCCCGTTTCTTTCGTTTTTCTTTAAAGAATAGGTTCAGACCATAAATCACAAATCCAAATCCGAAAACAAAGACCAGTATTTCTATCAGATTCATTTCATTTTCATAAGGATGGTTTGGGGTAAATAAATCAGGTGATTTTAACAATAAAACTCCAAGAGTCAAATAAATATATGAACGTCCTTTTTTCGGTTGTTTTTTAGTCTGAATTTGATTCTCCGACTTTTTACTGGTCGGTTTGTAAATCAAATAAACACCGTAGGCAATAAGTGAAATTCCAATGCTCAGTTTTAGTTCAGATGGAATGAGTTCAGATTGCTCTTTTCCAATTCCCATTAATACTGCTAAAAATCCAAAAAATATAACGGCGTAGGGTTTATTCATTCTGTTTAGATGTGATGCTAGAAACTGTTTGGTAGCATTTTATTACTGGCCTGATTTACCTATTCTCCCCGTTAGAAGTAACCCAATGCCAATACCCATTAAAATACCTGTAAGAAAATCTGTTGCTTCAGTTTTTAATGTAAAATGAAAAACAATTCCAATGGCTAACATGACTATTCCTATGATTCTTATTTTGTTCATACACTGTTCTTTAATTTTTGTGGTTTTTATAATGAATGGAAGGTGTTATGATAACAAAAATATAGTTTTATCCTTTGTGATAACTTTATTTGAGTACAAGATAATTGACAAAAAAAAAACCTCAAGAATTACTTGAGGTTTTTTAGTAAATTTTTAAGTATATAATACTATTCCCCTAAAAAAGGATAGCGATAATCTGTAGGCGTTACAAAAGTTTCTTTAATCATTCTTGGAGATACCCAACGTTGTAAGTTTATTATACTTCCCGCTTTATCATTGGTTCCACTACCACGAGCGCCACCAAAGGGTTGTTGTCCAACAACAGCTCCAGTTGGCTTATCATTAATATAGAAGTTACCCGCAGCGTTTTGTAGCGCTTGTGTTGCTTCAATAATGGCATAACGATCTGCAGCTATTATAGCTCCTGTTAATGCATAGTCACTAGTTGTATCTACTAATTTTAATGTTTCAGAAAATTTAGCGTCATCATATAAGTAAATGGTAATAACTGGTCCAAAAAGTTCGTCACACATGGTGGTGTATTTTGGATCATCAGTTAGAATGACTGTAGGCTCAATAAAATAGCCTTTACTTTTATCATAACCACCACCAACAATAATCTCAGCATTTTTATCTGCTTTTGCCTGATCAATATATTTTGCTAACTTATCAAAAGAACCTTCGTGAATGACAGCTGTGATAAAGTTTTCCATATTATCTGGAGCTCCCATTTTAAAAGACTTAACGTCTTTAACCAATTGCGCTTTCACGTCTTCCCAGATGCTTTTAGAAATATAAGCACGAGAAGCAGCACTACACTTTTGACCTTGGAACTCAAAAGCACCACGCGCAATAGCCGTCGCCACTTGTATTGGATTCGCTGTTTTATGAGCAACGATAAAATCTTTTCCACCCGTTTCACCTACAATTTTTGGGTAGGTTTTATACTTGTCAATGTTGTTTCCTATTTGTTTCCATAATGCTTTAAAAACATCTGTAGAACCCGTAAAGTGTAAGCCAGAAAAATCTGGACTAGCCAAAACAGTATCAGTAATCATTTTTGGATCACCAAAAACAACGTTAATAACGCCTGGCGGCACACCTGCTTCTTCAAAAACATCCATAATGACTTTTGCAGAATAGATTTGAGAATCACTAGGTTTCCAAACCACAACGTTACCCATCAATGCCATACAAGAAGGTAGGTTTCCAGCAATCGCTGTAAAGTTAAAAGGAGAGACTGCGTAAACAAAACCTTCCAGGGGTCTGTATTCTAAACGATTCCAGGCATCACTTGTGCTTTCTGGTTGGTCATGATACATCTCTGTCATGAACTGGACATTAAATCGTAAAAAGTCAATTAATTCACAGGCCGAATCAATTTCAGCTTGATAAATGGTTTTAGATTGCGCCATCATAGTCGCCGCATTAATTCTAGATCTGTAGGGTCCAGCAATTAATTCAGCAGCTTTTAAAAAGATTCCAGCTCTGTGTTCCCATGGCATTTGAGACCATGTTTTACGTGCTTCCAAAGCAGTGGAAATAGCATCTTCTACATGAGACTTTTCAGCTAAATGGTACTGCCCAATCACGTGTTTATGATCATGTGGAGGGGACATTGGCTTCGTGTTACCGGTTGTTACGTCCTTACCATTAATATACATTGGCACATCTAATTTGCTGTTGTACATGTCTTTGTAAGCCTTAGCAATCGCTTCGCGGTGTTCACTTCCAGGAGCATAAGCTCTTACAGGTTCATTAACGGCGATTGGCACATTGAAAAATCCTTTTCCCATTTTAGTTTGCGTTTTTTTATTTGTAAATTTTGATGTTCATCTTCACTTAAACGAAGATGAATTTTAAAAAATCAAAGTTACGTAAAATTTAACGAATTTTTAGACAGGGGAGTTGTGAAACAATTGTTATAATTTACTATTTTTTTGTAAGTTGCCACTCCATTTCAGGACTACCATACCTATGTGTACAGTAACTATTTTTTATAAAGGCAATACAGATTTTGTGCTCACCTCAAACAGAGACGAAGCGCCAAATCGAACTGCTTTGGCTCCAGATTTTTATACCATAAACGATACCGAAGTGCTTTTACCTAAAGACGAACAGTCTGGAGGCAGTTGGATTGGAGCTAGCAATAAAAATAGAGTCGTTTGTTTGTTGAATGGCGGATTTGAAATCCATAACAGAAAAGCTGAATACAGACAGAGTCGCGGAGTAGTAGTTAAAGATTTACTATCGGCTAAAGCGATCGAATCTGCTATCCAATCCTATAATTTTAATGACATCGAGCCCTTTACACTAGTTATAGCAGATTGGAATACACAGTTATACTTCTACGAGTTGGTTTGGGATGGTGCCAGTGTGCATTTTGAAAAATTACCTTTAGCAACTAAAATATGGTCATCCTCTACATTGTATACCGAAGAAAAAAAACAAGCAAGACGCAAATGGTTTGAAACCTTTGCATCGAAACACAAATTATCGTCTAAAACACTTTTAGAGTTCCATAAAACCGCGGGTAAAGGCAATGACGATTATGGTGTTGTCATGAATCGTGGATTTGTAAAAACCACAAGTATCACACAAATTGAAAAAACTGGTAAGGTTATCGAAATGCGTTTCAGTAACCTAAATACATTAGAAACTTCTGTTCAATTGTTGAATCTACAAGAAACTATTGATGAATAATACCGCTTTTATTTTAACGCTAGCGTATCCAGACACTATTGTTTCTCATGCTGAAGAATGGTACTCACCCTATTTAAAATATATAGGTATTGGGAGTAAAACAAACGTGCGTGCTGGTCATGCCGCTCTTGTTTTAATTAGTAAAGAAACAGGGGTGTTGGAATACCATGATTTCGGACGTTATATTACTACAGCGCCTAATGGGAGAGTGCGCGGAAGTCATACAGATAATGAATTGGCTTTTCCAATAGTAGCGGAGATTAAGAACAACAAAATTGTAAATCTTGAGGCTATTTTAAGATGTTTAGCCACGCACCCTAAACTAACACATGGTGATGGGAGATTAGTGGCTTCTGTTTGTGATAGCATTGATTATAAAAAAGCCAGAACCTATATCACGATGATGCAAAGCCGTGAATTTATTTATTATGCTGCTTTTAAAAAAGAAGCAAGTAATTGTGCCCGCTTTGTGACAGATAGTTTAATTGCTTCTGTAAATGATGTTAAAATAAAGAAAGCTCTTAAAAAATCTAAATGGTTTACACCAAGCACGGTTGGTAATGTGTTATTGGCATGCACAGGGAGCTATCCTTTTGAAGTCTCTGAAGAAGGTGTGATTTCAGAATTTAAAGGCACACAACAAAGTGAGAATTTTAAATGTTTTTTAGATAGATTAAAGGAGCACAAGCCTAATTATGTTGGTACTTTAGAGCCTAGAAGTGTTGAGGGGCTTCATGAAAAGGCACAATGGCTGTCTGGCATTGCGGCAGGCGCTTGGTATGAATTGCATAAAACGCAAAAGCCAAGAGAATTCAGATACAGGCGTATTTCGCCGTATGGTAATATAGATTGTGACGCGCTTTTTATAAGTCAGGAAAATAATTTTGATTATGAACAAGCCTATGACATAGTACATTATTCAAATTGTAATTTCTTTCATGTTAAACAAAACAATAACGTGTTTCGTTTTGAAAGAAAATCGAATTAATTTATAGCAAAAGGAGCACTCAACTTAAAAGTGGGTATCGTAACATTAAACTTTTTAGTGGTAGTAAAATTTATCATGCTGTAGAAACCTTGCATGGCCCCGAAAGGGGACGTTAATAAGCATCCAGAACTATAGCTATGGGATTCACCGGGTTTTAAAACAGGCTTCTTACCTATAACCCCTTCGCCACTAACAGTTTCAACATTGTTTAACGCATCAAGAATCGTCCACTGTCTTGCATTGAGCTGCACAGAGTCTTTACTTTGGTTTTCAATAGTCACCCGATATCCAAAAGCATAATGTATTTTATAGTTCTTATAAAATGTGCCTTCAAAATTAGTTTCTACAGAAATCTTTATGCCTTGTGTAACTTGTTGAACCATTTGTTTTCTTGTAATCTAGCGCTAAAGTACTAAATTTTATAAACTTATTATAAAACTTAAGAGCGTATTGTGTTTAAAATTAACCTTTTAGTCGGTATTAATTGGTAATATTTACAGAGTTCCCTTCACCAACACCTATAATTCTATCGTAACGTGCGCCAAGGTTTCTATAATAAACTAAAACTTTATAATTATTTTCAGTTTGATAAAAATTTCCATCAATAACATTTTCGTCAACAATACCATTTTTGTCTTTTACAACGTACTTATAGCTATAAAAACCTTGTTTTAAAAGTAAGGGTATTTCATAAAGCTGCGCTTCATCGTTATAAATCATTTCGTTACTTTTATCAACGGCATAGTTGTTAAAATTACCATAGACATGAACCGTTTGTCCATTTTTAAATTTATTTAGTTTTAAACTAAAATGAACTTTTGCGTAATCGGCATAAATTTCAGGCGCATCAGTATCTAAAGCGGTGATTAAAAAATTGCCGTTTATATCAGGGTTATACGTGTAAATCTCCTCTGCACGTGGAATATCCAAATAGAGATAGCTATTGTATAGTTCTTTTAATCTAATAAATTGAACCCCAGTATTTGCGCCTCTTAAATCTTTGTTTTCGAAATAGCGGTATTCATTTCCGCCAAAAAAATTAGATTCTTTAACGTATCGGTATTGTAATTCGTTACCTAAAATATACTGCGGTTCTAAATCTGTAATGGCAGTATTTAAGTTATTATTTTGAACGACAACCGTTTTAATCGTTTGCTTCGGGTTAATAAACTGGAGTTTATTTGAGCTAATAACAATGTCAACAGATTGTAACTCTTCAATATTCTCAACGTCCCTTGAGCGTTTAATGGCAACGCCTACATCAGCAATGTCTTCATAAATCATAAACTTTCGGGTAAATTCTATTTCATCATATTCATTATAAATAGTGATGAGGTAGTTGCCAGATTTCGTTAAGGCTTGCGTTTGTTCATTAGGGATGGTTAGTGTGTAATGCGAATAAATTTGATAGGTGTTGAATGAATTGTCCCACTGTCTGATGCGCTGCTCGTTAAAGCCTTTTAAGTATTCTGCTTGCATGAGTACAGAGGGGGTCCAGTCAAAATTATAATGTTTTATTTCATAGTAATAATCATCTTCGTTCCCATTTAAAACATCAAACTCTAAAACAAGCTGCTCTCCTAATCTTAAAACAGGTAGCTGACTTTCAGGAGTATTCCCTTTAAAGGTGATGGTTTTTATTTCTTTTAGAGGATTTATTTCTTCAACTTGAGAAAAAACAAAACAAGGGTATAAAATGAATAGTAAAAAGTGTTTAAGGCTAATTTGCATCTAGAGGTGTTTTAGTCATGTAAAGATAAACAAAATCTATGCCTATCTCTCTAACTCAAAATAACTAACCAAAAATCTATTGAAATTATGTGAAATCTTTATTATTAATTCGTATTTTTGCACCGATTTTTTACCCTCATAAAATCGGTTCACTAAACTATTAACAAATAGATTTATACACATGTCAAACGACATTAAGATTAAAAAAGGTCTAGATATAAAGTTGAAAGGTGCAGCAGAATTAGCGACTGAAAACGCAATTGTAAGCAACTTTTATACAGTTAGACCAGAAGACTTTCACAGTGTAATTCCTAAATTATCAGTAAAAGTTGGAGAAAAAGTAAAAGCTGGACAAGCGCTCTTTTTTGATAAATCCAACGAAAACGTAAAGTTTGCTTCACCAGTTTCTGGCGAAGTTATTGAAATTGCACGTGGTGAAAAACGTAAAATTCTTGCAGTAAAGATTCAAGCAGACAAAGCGCAAGAGCATCATGACTTTGGTGCTTTGACCGTAGAGTCTGCAAAAGCTGAAGATATTAAAGCGAAGTTATTAGCCTCTGGATGTTGGCCTTTTGTAAAGCAACGTCCTTACGATGTTATTGCAAATCCTGAGTATTCGCCTAAAGCTATTTTTATTTCGGCATACGCAAGTGCACCTTTAGCTGCGGATTTAGATTACGTTCTAAAAGGTAAGGAAGCAGAATTACAAGCTGCAATTACAGCGTTGTCTAAATTAACTTTAGGTCAAGTGCACGTAAGTATTGCCAAGAATGGTAATTCACCTTTAGCAGGTTTAACAAATGCTACCATTCATAAAGTGTCTGGTCCGCATCCTTCTGGAAATGTTGGTACGCAAATTAATAAAATTGATCCTGTTAATAAAGGAGAAACCGTTTGGACCATTGCTGCACAAGATTTAGTGATTATTGGCGAGTTGCTGTTAACTGGAAAATTCAATGCACAACGTACAGTGGCATTAGTAGGTTCTTCTGTTAAAAAGCCACGCTATTTCAAAACGGTTATTGGTAGTGAAATCGCGACTATGGTTTACGATAATGGTGTAGATAAAGATGGAAACGATCGTATTATTTCTGGAAATGTATTGACTGGAAAGCAAGTAAAGCCAGATGGTAATTTAGATTATTACAGCAATGTAATTTCTGTAATTCCTGAAGGTGATGATTATGAGTTTTTTGGTTGGAATAAACCGATTTTTAATAAAGTATCAACATCAAGAGCTTTTACTTTTTCTTGGTTAACACCAAATAAAAAGTTCGATTTAAATACAAATACAAACGGTGAGCACAGAGCTTTTGTAATTACCGGCACTTACGAAGAAGTGTTTCCTTTAGATATTTATCCAATGCAAATTTTAAAAGCCTGTATGTATCAGGATTTAGATGAAATGGAAGCTTTAGGAATGTATGAAGTAGCGCCAGAAGATTTCGCCTTAACAGAATTTGTATGTGTGTCTAAGCAGCCACATCAAGAAATCATTAGAAAAGGTTTAGATTTAATGCTACAAGAAATCGGATAGATTATTCAAATTGAGTAGCAAATTTTAAAATAAACAAGATTATTCATTGCACGACGTAAAATGAAAAATACACAAGATGGGTTTAAAAAGTAATTTACATAAATTAAAAGAGAAGTATAAAGGGACCAAGATGGCACCAGCATTTAATGCGATTCATACTTTTTTATATTTGCCAAATGAGACAACCCATGGTGGAACTCATATTAAGGCAGCCGATGATTTAAAACGTACCATGAACATTGTGATTATGGCATTGGTACCCTGTTTAATCTTCGGAATTTTTAACGCGGGTTACCAACACTATGCGGCTATAGATGCTGCAGCGGGTACCATTCGTGAAGCGTCCTTGTTTGGAAACTTCCTAACATGGGACAATTTTGTAATTGGCGCATGGACTGTGTTGCCATTAGTTATTGTGTCTTATGGTGTTGGACTAATTGTTGAATTTATTTTCGCAGTAATTAAAGGTCATGAAGTCGAAGAAGGTTATTTGGTAACTGGAATGCTAGTGCCATTAATTGTGCCTGTAGATATCCCATTATGGATGCTTGCAGTGGCAGTGATCTTTGGTGTGGTAATAGGTAAAGAGGTGTTTGGTGGAACAGGAATGAACATTTTAAATCCTGCTTTAACCATACGTGCATTTTTATTCTTCGCCTACCCAACATGGATGTCTGGAGATAAGGTTTGGGTGCACCAAGCTACGGAACTAGCTGGAACACCAGATGCGATTTCTGGCGAGACACTGTTAGGTGCTTATGCGCAAAACAGTTCTTTGGCAGGTATTGATTATATGGATATGTTCTTTGGGTATATTCCGGGATCAGTTGGAGAAACATCAAAATTATTAATTTTAGTAGGTGCTGGGTTACTTATCTTTTCGAAGGTTGGAAGCTGGAGAATTATTTTTTCGACGCTTATTGGCGCTTTAGCCATGGGATTAATATTTAATGGTGTTGTAGATGCGGGTTGGATTGGTGAATCAAGTAAATTCTACGGATTAATGAATGTGCCGTTTTGGCAACATTTAATTATAGGAAGTATCTTATTTGGAGCCGTGTATATGGCAACAGATCCGGTAACGGCCTCGCAAACCAATAAAGGGAAGTGGATTTACGGTTTCTTAATTGGATTTATTTCCATAATGATTCGTGTCTTTAATCCAGCGTATCCTGAAGGTGTGTTTTTAGCGATTTTATTAATGAACGTGTTCGCACCAACAATTGATCATTATGTTATTCAAGGGAATATTAAGCGTAGAATGAAACGTTTAAAAGTTAAAACAGCATAACTATGGAAAATAGAACAGATAAAAATTTATATACTATAATCTTTGCTATAGCAATGGTTTTAGTTGTTGGTTCTGTACTGGCATTTACAGCATCTTATTTAAAGCCAACCATTACTGAAAATAAGCGAATGGAAAAACAACAGAATATTCTTTATGCCATGGGTATAAATGAAAATGGAGATTCTGATATTGTTTTTGTGGGAACAGATAAAGTGCAAGAGAAATTTTCTGCTAAAGTGACAGAGCAAATTGTATTAGAAGTAAAGGATGGCAAGATTTTAAAGGAAATGACGCGTCAGCAATTTATGGATGCTAATAATGGTAATGAACCTTATTTAATCGATATTAAAAAGGAACAAACCAAAGCCAAAAATGGTGAAGCTAGATTTTTACCCTTATTTGTTGGGACTAGTAAAGAAGGTGAAAAAGTATATGTTGCACCCATTCGCGGTAAAGGGCTGTGGGATGCTATTTGGGGTTATGTAGCTGTAGATGAAGATATGGTTGTTCGAGGGACATTCTTTGATCATGCGGGTGAAACACCAGGATTAGGAGCAAACATTAAACAGCGTTACTTTATGGACGATTTTTATGGCGAACGTTTATTAACTGAAGCAGGAGTGTTTAAAGGAATTACAGTCGCTAAAGGAAATAATGATCCTAAAAATGAAATAAAAGACGATAATGAAGTTGATGCCTTAGCTGGAGCAACGATTACTGGTGATGGTGTATCTGCAATGATAAAGAAAGATTTAAAATTGTATTTACCATACTTTCAAAATTTAAAAACACAAACTAACTAATATGAGACTACTTTCAAAAAAAGACAGTAAGTTAATTACAGATCCGTTAGCAGATAATAACCCAATTACTATTCAAGTATTAGGAATATGTTCTGCTTTAGCAATTACTGCAGAATTAAAAGCCTCATTAGTAATGGGTGTGGCGGTACTTTTTGTACTAGGTATTGGTAACGTCGTGATTTCTTTAATGCGAAATATTATTCCTTCAAAAATCAGAATTATAGTTCAGTTAATTGTAGTTGCTGCTTTAGTAATTATAGTTGATCAGGTATTAAAGGCTTTCGCATACGAATTGAGTAAAACACTTTCAGTATTTGTTGGATTGATTATTACAAACTGTATTATTATGGGACGTTTTGAGGCGTTTGCCTTAGGTAATGGTCCGTGGAAATCATTTTTAGATGGTATTGGGAACGCTTTAGGATATGCCGTGATTCTAGTAATAGTAGGTTTCTTTAGAGAACTGCTTGGCTCTGGAACACTTTTCGGAGTTCCAGTACTAGGCGATCCAATCGAAAAAAGTGGTGTGTATTCAATAGGTTATGAAAACAACGGTTTTATGTTAATGCCGCCAATGGCATTAATTATTGTTGGACTTATTATTTGGGTACAACGTAGTAGAAACAAAGCATTAATCGAGGACTAAAAATCCTCTTGAGTTTTTCTTTTAAAGCATTAAAAAATAAAAGACAATGATAGAACACATCGAATTATTTTTCAAGTCAATTTTTATTGATAATATGGTGTTTGCGGTATTTTTAGGTATGTGCTCGTACTTAGCGGTATCTAAAAAAGTAGCAACAGCAGTTGGTCTTGGTGCAGCGGTAATATTTGTATTAGCGATTACAGTACCATTAAACTGGTTGTTAGACCAGTATTTATTGCAACCGGGCGCTTTATCGTGGTTAGGTGCTGAGTATGCAGATTACGATTTAAGTTTTTTATCGTTTATTATGTTTATAGCAACTATTGCAACCATGGTGCAGTTAGTAGAAATTGTGGTAGAGAAATTCTCACCAGCATTGTATAATTCTCTTGGTATTTTCTTACCACTTATCGCTGTAAACTGTGCGATTTTAGGAGGCTCACTATTCATGCAATCTCGTGAAATAGAAAGTTTAGGTTTAGCCTTTAATTATGGAGTATCTTCAGGAATAGGATGGTTTTTAGCTATTTTAGCGATTGCCGCTATTCGTGAAAAAATTAGATACTC
The DNA here is from genome assembly GCF_000934685.1 of Lacinutrix sp. Hel_I_90. Classification (NCBI taxonomy): domain Bacteria; kingdom Pseudomonadati; phylum Bacteroidota; class Flavobacteriia; order Flavobacteriales; family Flavobacteriaceae; genus Lacinutrix; species Lacinutrix sp. Hel_I_90. The sequence goes on from NZ_JYNQ01000001.1 coordinate 2,855,696, forward strand.
TAATGTGCCAGCACCACTTAGAGGTCTGGGCATAACATTTATTATTACCGGATTAATGGGCATTGGTTTCTTAAGTTTTGGTGGTATGTTAACTGGGGGTGAAGATGGAGCAGTAACAACAGAGCCAACGGCGAAGGTTGAACAAGCAAAAACAGAAAAGGCTAAGGAATTAGCGGATAACACTAAAACTGTAGAGTAGATGATTTTAGCAGCAGGAACATTAGGAACTGTAATAGTAACAGTCGTTTCATTTTTATTAATTGCTTTAATATTAGTGAGTTTATTATTATTTGTAAAACAAAAATTATCGCCATCAGGTCCTGTAAAGATCTTAATTAATGGTGAAAGAGAAATAGAAGTGTCTTCTGGTGGAACCTTGTTATCTACCTTAGGAAGCAATAAAATATTTTTACCATCTGCTTGCGGTGGTGGTGGAACATGTATTCAGTGTGAATGCCACGTATTATCGGGTGGAGGAGAAGCATTGCCAACAGAAACACCTCACTTTTCAAGAAAAGAATTGGCACATGGCGCCCGTTTATCTTGTCAGGTAAAAGTAAAACAAGACATGGAAATTACCATTCCTGAAGAAGTGTTTGGAATCAAAAAATGGGACGCTACTGTTGTACGTAATTATAATGTGGCTTCTTTTATTAAGGAATTTGTGGTAGAAATCCCTGAAGATATGGGATATAAAGCTGGTGGATACATCCAAATTGAAATTCCAGAATGTACAGTAAAGTTTGAAGATATGGATATTACTGCACACCCAGAAGAGCATGAAACTCCAGATAAATTTCAGGCAGAATGGGATAAATTTAAATTATGGCCCTTGGTAATGAAAAACACGGAGACAGTTGAAAGAGCCTATTCAATGGCTTCTTATCCTGCTGAAGGTCGTGAGATTATGCTAAATGTACGTATTGCAACACCACCCTTTGATCGCGCTAAAGGCGATTGGATGGATGTAAATCCAGGAGTTGCTTCGTCTTATATATTTAACCAAAAACCAGGAGATAAAGTGGTTATCTCTGGACCTTATGGTGAGTTCTTTATCAATGAATCTGATTCAGAAATGCTTTATGTTGGTGGTGGAGCAGGTATGGCGCCAATGCGTTCTCACTTGTATCACTTATTCAAAACCTTGAAAACAGGTAGAAAAGTAACATATTGGTACGGCGGCCGTTCTAAGCGTGAGTTATTTTACTTGGATCACTTCTATCAGTTAGAGAAAGATTTCCCTAATTTTAAATTTTACTTAGCATTATCTGAGCCTTTACCAGAAGATAACTGGAAAGTAAAAGAAGATATTGATGCTCCGGGAGATGGTTTTGTTGGCTTTGTTCACAATTGTGTCATCGATAACTATTTAAATCATCATGAAACTCCAGAAGATATAGAATTGTATTTCTGTGGCCCACCTTTAATGAATCAAGCGGTTCAGAAAATGGGAGAAGACTTTGGGATTCCAGATGAACATATTAGATTTGATGACTTTGGAGGATAAGCTATAAGCGATTTAAGATTATAGTCTTGCTAAGACAAGTCTTTCTTTACTGGAGACAGTTAAAAAAAAACCAGAACTTAAAAGTTCTGGTTTTTTTAGTTTTACAGGGTTTGTTGTTAATGAAAACTGCTTAAAGCATACTTAGGTTTTTCATCTTTATACTCAAATAACCGGGTGTAATCCATAACATTTGGGACATTATCCAATTCACATAAGAAACGCACAACTTCACAAAGGCCATTAAATAAAACGGCTTTATCTTTTGGGTTTTTAGGTTTTTTATTTTTTCCGTTTAGTGGTAATTCATAACCGCAGCCCGCTAAAAAGTGCGCTTCAATTTTAAGTAACTCTAAAGGTGAATAGCCGTGAAATTTTCTATTGAAATTTTGATTTACTAAGCCAACATAGTTTAGAACCACAGACCCATGAAAGTCGGTAAGATATTGCCATGAATCAGAATTGTTACAAATATTGCCTACGGCACATTTTGTACAAATTTCTGGGTGAAGTTCATTATTATGAAAAGCTTTATATAACTTAATTAAAGCGAATTCAAGACGTTGAGAGGGTTTCATAGGGCATTATTTTTACAGTATTAAGTTACAAATAATAATGGTCAGGCAGATAATATTTTCTTTAAAAGGATGTTTTATTAGTTAAACGACTTTTAATTTAAGCTTACTTGGTTTGAAAAAAATGCTGTGCTTTGTTTTTTTCCTTGGAAGTATTATTGCTTTAACTTATCCGTTTATATTAGAATAACACACAATTACTACAGCAGTAGCTATACCTAAATCTAAAGGTATAAATAAAGACAGTCTCACGATTAAATCTAGAGTAAATCTTCCTGAAGGTTTTGAAAGAGCGATTTATCCAGAGGGGTCTTTTGAAGATTATTTACGAAACTATGCATTGAAACCTTTCGGAAGTAAAATTATAAATTATGATAATAGCGAATACTATTGGCAACAAGGTCCGTATTGGCATCTTTGATATTTCAGTACCTCAAAACGGATTACAACAGTGTGCAGACGCATTAATTAGAGTGCGAAGTGATATACCTGTGGAATGCTAATAGAAAAGATGGCATAGGCTTTAATTTTACCTCAGGGCATTATTGCTCATGGATAAAATATGCAGAAGGTTACAGGCCAAAAATTAACGGTAATAAAGTTGTATTTAATAAAACAACTGGAGCCAATCATTCAAAAGAAAATTTTTATAACTATTTGAATTTAATTTACATGTATTCTGGGACGTTGTCACTATTTAATGCATTAGAAAAAGTGAAAGCGGGTAAAAATTTAAAAATAGGAGACATGCTTATTCGTGGGGGAACACTAGGGCATATTGTAATGATTGCAGATGAAGCTATTAATAGGAATGGCGAAAAACGATTTCTTTTGTTTCAAGGTAATACACCAGCGCAGCGTGTTCATTTAGTCAAGAATTTAGAAGATACTGCGATCTCACCTTGGTATAATTTAAAAAATGGATGCTGTTATTCCAGTGTCAAATTACACCTTTAGTCGGTCAAGTGTTGTGAGATTTAAATAGTTTTGCTTGGTTTTAAAAACCGGACAGGTTTGAGATAAAGTTTTTTGTATTTTTGCATGAATTAAAAAGGTTACCGCTTTCGCGGAATTAAAATGAGTAAAGCACTTACAAAACAAGAACTTCATAACTTAGCTATGAATCACGTTGGCAAGGATCTTGAAAAACGTGGATTCGAATTCATAGCGATAAACAGTAAATTGAAAAAACACCCGCAATTTGTGTGTATGGATGCTAATAAACAGTATTTCTTTGTGATTGTTAAAGCCGTCCTGCTTCCTGAAAATGCTAATAATTATGACGTCGTTTGGATGGAGTCCTTTAAAGCGCATGCAAGAGAACAGGATGCTAAAGTATTATATGCAGGTGTTGGTTTAGGAAATCCTAATGGTGAAGGGTTGCCTATTTTTTTAAATGAAGAGTATCTCATTGAATACAATGGAATTCAGGTATTAGAAACTAATTTAAATTAGCAGGTCATTGCGAAGACCAAGAACCAGTAATCTGTTTAAGACAACGAATTAAATGTAAATATGAAGAAATCTATAGTACTCTTATTACTTGTCCTTTCTCTTGTTGCTTGCAAACAAAAACCCCAAAACACGAAACTTACAGGTCCGGTTTTCGGCACATTTTATGATATTACTTACTATTCTGAGAGTAACCCAAATTATACAAAACAAATAGACAGTCTGTTTTATATTATCAATAAATCGATGTCTAATTATCAAGCTAATTCTGATATTTCAAAAGTTAATAGGCACGAATTAGAAGTGGTTGATACCCATTTCGTGACCGTCTTTAACATTTCAAAACAAATCTATGATGAAACAGAGGGTGTGTTTGATCCTACAATTGGAAAACTCGTGAATGCTTGGAATTTTGGTTCAGAACAGAATAAAACAAAACTGGATAGTGTTAAGGTGGATAGCTTGATGCAGTTTGTTGGTTTTGATAAAATAGGACTAAAGAATAATACGCTTATTAAAACCACGCCAAAACCTTATATAGATTTTAATGCTATTGCTAAGGGTTATGCCGTAGATGTTATTAGTATTTTTTTGGAGCAACAAAACATTAGCAATTATATGGTTAATATTGGTGGTGAATTACGTGCAAAAGGCGAGAATTTTGAAAAGCAATCGGGCTGGACTGTAGGTATTGAAAATCCTAACTTTGATGGTTCTCAAAGTTATGACAAGGTCTTTGTACTTAAAGATGAAGCGATGGCAACCTCAGGAACGTATAGGAAATTCAAATTAGATGAAAGCGGCAATCGCTATGCGCATATTATAGACACTAAAACCGGTTACCCAACAAAAACTAATATTCTAAGTGTTTCAGTTATCGCAGAAAACTGTATGCTTGCAGATGGTTATGCAACTGCGTTTCAGGCTATGGGCATTGATAAAGTGAAACAATTTTTATCCAATCATCAGGAGTTAAAAGCTTATCTTATTTTTGAAAATGAAAAGCAAGAGTTAGAGACTTTGTCACTTAATAATTTTCCTGTTAACTAAGATTTGTAAACCACAGGTATAATCTCACCTTCTGCTAAACAATATGTAATGATTTCTTCTTTTGAAAGTGAGGCCGTATAATCTACAGCTTCAACATTAAAACCAATGTCTCTCAATTTATCGAAATAGTCGCGCCCATAAATACGTACGTGATCGTATTGCCCAAAAATTTCAGCCCGCTCTTTTTTATCTGTAATTGAATTGTCTTCAAAAGTCGTGTTACGATTTAAATCCTGTGGAATTTGAAGTATGGCCATGCCTTTAGGCTTTAAAACCCGAAAGAGTTCTTGCATGGCTTTGGTATCATCTGGAATGTGTTCTAAGACATGATTACAGAGTATGATATCGTATGTATTATCTTCAAAGGGAAGATTGCAGATGTCTGCTTTAATATCGGCAAGCGGTGATAATAAGTCTGTAGTTGTGTAATCGAGATGCTTTAGGTGTCTAAAACGTTTGTAAAACGCTTGTTCTGGAGCGAAATGAAGCACTTTTTTTTCAGCAGAAAAGAAGTCTGTTTCATTTTGTAAATAGAGCCATAATAAGCGGTGCCGCTCTAAAGAAAGGGTAGAAGGCGAGAGCACATTAGTACGCTGCGTACCGTAACCGTATGGCAAAAAGGTTTTGAAACTTTTACCATCTATGGGGTCTGTGTATTTATTGCCTTTTAAAAAGAATGCTAAAATAGGGCGTGCAAGGTAGCTTAACCTGATTAATAAGGGTCTAGGAATGGTATTTAGAATTATTTTGAATATTTTTTTCATTTATTTTCAACTTCACAAACACATCTAAAACCAGTATAGTCATTGAATTCATTAAAAGTGGATGCTTTTTTCCAATTTGATCCGAAAGGTATAGTGTCTAATGTGTATTCTGAAAGATTATTTTTTAAGAATACAGCTTTTTTTACTCTCTTATAATAGTTTAATCTATAAGGATATATCGGTTTTTTATCATAGGGATGTAGTTTCTTTTTAGAGAAACCAAAAAGGCTTACAGCCTGCTTAAACTCATCTAACTTAGGTAGTCTGTAACTAATATTTTTTGGGTAATTCACCCTTTTTCCTTTGCTTTTAGACTGCATGGACCAGACTAATTTAACCATGTGTGTTCGCCATGTACAATATATCTCAGCTTGCTTTTTAGTAATATTAATAACAGGGTAGTTAGAATAAGCAGGATTATTTGAATAGTTATTAGTTGCGTCTAAAAAAATGATATTTAGCTTGTCTTTTTTTAGTTTTTCAGGAACTTCCGATGTCATAATGGTATCGGAACGATCTAAAAACTCTTTATACATTATGTTGTCGATGGGTGCAACATCGATAAACAAGCTGTCATTTAAGCGAATGGTTCCTGGTGGGTTTTCAGTTTTTTTAATTTTATTTTGACTAATAAGGGAAATTGAAAAGAGATAGATAATTAATAAAAAATAGTTCATACTTATAATACCAATGCTTTCTGTCTAAACGCGTCCTCTTCTGTAGACGTTATTCCTAAAGCCTCATAGACATAGGCAAACGTCGATAATATCTCTGGTTTACCATCTAAAATAGCAACATCATGTTCAAAATGTGCACTAGGTTTTCCGTCTAAAGTGGTAATAGTCCAGCCATCTTTATGTTGTTTTATGCGTTGTGTTCCCATATTTATCATAGGCTCAATAGCCACTACCATCCCTTCAATGAATTTTTTACCACGCCCACGTTTACCGTAGTTTGGCATTTCAGGATCTTCATGCATCACGCGACCTAAGCCATGGCCAACTAATTCTCTAACCACACCGTAACCATGGTCTTCACAATATTTCTGAATGGCATAGCCAACATCTCCAACACGATTTCCGATTTTAAATTCTTTTATACCAACATACAGAGACTCTTTTGTAACCTGTAGTAGTTTTTCAGTTTCGACATCTATTTCTCCTATAGCAAAAGTATACGCGTGATCACCATAAAATCCGTGTTTTATAGCCCCACAATCTATAGAAATAATATCGCCTTCAACTAATGGTGTGTTATTCGGAATTCCATGTACCACTTGAGAATTTGGACTCATACAAAGCGTATTTGGAAAATCGTACAAGCCTAAAAAGCCAGGAATAGCACCTTGGTCACGAATACAAGCTTCTGCAATTTTATCTAATTGAAGTGTGGTCACACCAGGCTTTACCGCTTTTGCAACTTCGCCTAATGTTTTTGAAACAACAAGTGCCGCTTCACGCATTAATTCAATTTCTTCTCTTGTTTTTGCTATAATCATAGTGTGAATTTAGAATCTAAAAAAACCTTTTTTCTTTTTGTCTTTGGGGCGTTTCGGGGCTTCATTAGTTAGCATCTGGTATATCTCTCCCCAACCCAGGATGCCCCCAATATTTCTGTCGTCTATAAATAAATCGGCATGAATTTTTCTACTCACGTCTTCTGTTAGGTCTTCTTCTGGAAAACTTTTGTTAACAGCATAAAACTCAAGATCATTGGCTTTACAATAAGCAACAGCTTCTTCCAGTTTTTTGCCTTGTCTGTACGTCCACAAAATAAGTCTGTGACCATCTGCCTGCAAACGTTTTAACGTTTCAAAAGCAAATATACGCTCATCTCCAATACCAGGGTAGCTATCTTCTACAATGGTACCATCGAAATCTACAGCGATAATAAGTCCTTTGGAAATATTCATTTAAAAACAATTGAGTGCAAAAATACAATTTTTTATATCAAACTCTCACAGGTCATTACCTTAGGTTGTTCAATTCCCATTAACATTAAAATAGTAGGAGCGATATCGCCAAGTACGCCATCTTTAATATGTTTTAAGGTTTTGTCAATTAAAATAATAGGGACAGGATTTGTGGTGTGTGCTGTATTGGGTGACCCGTCCGGATTGATCATTGTTTCACAGTTACCGTGATCTGCAATAAGCAGCGTAGTATACCCATTTTCTAATGCCGTTGAAACTACTTTTTCAACGCAGGTATCAACTGCTTCACATGCTTTTATGGCGGCAGGCATTGAGCCTGTGTGACCAACCATATCGCCATTGGCAAAATTTAAACAGACGAAATCGACGGCGCCTTTTTGTAATTCAGGGACTAGTGCATCGGTTAATTCGAAGGCACTCATTTCTGGCTTTAAGTCGTAAGTGGCTACTTTAGGCGAGTTTTTTAAGAGCCGTGATTCACCTATAAAAGGTTCCTCTCTTCCGCCAGAAAAGAAAAAAGTGACGTGAGGATATTTTTCAGTCTCTGCGATTCTAATTTGCATTTTATTATTTTTTTCCAAAACTTCACCTAAAGTTTCAGTGATATTATCCTTATTGAAAACAACATGTAGATTTTTAAATTTTTCATCATAATTAGTCATTGTAACATAATATAAATCTAATTTTTTCATGTCATATTCAGGAAAATCCTGCTGTGTTAAAGCATCAGTTAGCTGGCGTCCCCGGTCTGTTCTAAAGTTAAAAAAGACAACTACATCATCCTCTTTTATTGTGGCTAACGGAAGTCCGTAACCGTCTACTTTAATAATTGGTTGAATAAATTCATCGGTAATACCTGCATCATACTTGTCTTGTATGCTCTTTGTAAGATTTCGAGATAACTCGCCTTTACCTTTTACAATCCCATCATAGGCCAACTTAACACGTTCCCAGCGCTTATCGCGATCCATGGCATAATACCGACCTGTAATTGATGCTATCTGACTGTTTTTATTTGCATTAAAATCTTCCAAATCCTGAATAAAGGATTTCCCAGAATGCGGATCGACATCACGTCCATCAGTAAAGCCATGTATGTAAGACTGTTCTATACCAACAGCTTCAGCGGCTTCTATTAACCCTTTTAAATGATCAATATGAGAATGTACACCGCCATTGCTTAGTAGACCCAAAAAATGAACGGCTTTTTTATTCTTTTTAGCGTATTGAAAGGCATTTTCTAAAACAGGTTCTTTTGAAAGTGATTTGTTGTAAACCGCTAGATTAATTTTGGCGAGGTCTTGGTAAACAATACGTCCAGCACCTAAATTCATGTGTCCTACTTCGCTATTGCCCATTTGACCTTCTGGTAAACCCACATGTAAGCCGTCTGTTCGCAATTGTGCGTTTGGATATTTAGTATATAAACTGTCTATAAAAGGCGTTTTTGCATGGTCTATGGCAGATACTTTAGGATCTGGGCTTTTACCCCAACCATCAAGTATCATTAAGATGACTTTTTTGTTCATTTTAAGCATATTTCGTTTAACAAATATAAAAACAATAGCCCTGAAACATAGGTATTTTTACTATAATTAAGCGCAATCGATTGCGTTGAATTTATAACTAGTTATCCTTTCTCTAAAGGATTCCATAGGGCCTTCAGGAGCTGGAGCTGCGTTTTGTAATTCTGGAACTCGGTAAGATCTAGTTGCCGCCGTTTCTATTTAAAGTTATAAAAGCGCGGGATTAATATCTAAAATATTTTGGTCTGTATAGCTTTTGATAAAGGCTTTAGAAAAATGCGCACTTCCAGAAAGTTGGTCTTTTCTCAATATTTCTGCAATATCAAGTGTTTTGTATGCTTTTAAATAATCGTAAGAAAGGGCTTTATAGCTATAATGCCAAGGTTCATAATTAAAGCCTTTTCTATTCGCATTGTCTGTGTAAACTAAATAAAAACCATACGTGTTTGCATGCGTATCCATCCATTCTTTAAGCTTGCAAAATGGACCGTTACCATGATAGTTTTCCGGTTGTAAAATGCCTCCGGAATGTTTTTTATTAGCATCATAAATGTCAATATCTGTTCCCCAATGGTGTCTGGAAGTTCCAGGAATTGTTGAATATTCTATTATTTTGTTAATGCTGTTTTCTGTTGAAAGCCCCTGTGATTTAAACATTTTGAATTTACGTTCCCAGATGCGTTTTTGGTGGCTGTAACTCCTGTAACTTGAAACTGCAGCAAGGTTAATACCTTCTTTTTCAGCTTCCGCTTTCATCTTTAAAAAAGCCAAATGTGCTTCTTCTCGGAGGTTGTAACCCTCACCAAAAAGTGTTGGCGAGCCTTTACCTATTAGTTCTTCCGAAGAAATACTGTTTTGTGAAAAAGCGAATGGTGTAAACGCTAACAAGAAAAAACTTGCCAGACTTAAATAGTTTATAAAGTATTTTCTTTTCATAGTGTTTTACTCATAATGTAGTGTGATCCTATATCAGGAATATCAAAAATAGCACCATAAGTTTTATAACCATTGTTTTTATAAAAGTTTACAGCGTTTATACGGGCATTAAACCAAACACGCTCCACGTTGTTCGATTTTAAATAGTACTCTCCAAACTGTAATAGCTGTTTGCCAAAGTGATGCCCTTGATGTGCTTTTAGTACAGCCATACCTCTTAGTCTGTATTGCTTTTCTTCAGTAAACTGTAGGTTTTTATCAATCATAAATGTTGCGACACCAACAAGGTTGTCGTTATAAATCAGTCCAAAATGAAAGGTGGTTTCTAAGTCATCCGCCTCCATTTTACAGGTGTCAATAGGCCTGCCTTCGCGCAAAACTGGATGTCGTACAGGATAGGTTTCTAAGGCTGAAATACGTTTAATGCGTATATCAGTAGTGTTGCTATTGATTTTCATTTAATGTCTTTGAAGTGTTTCAAATTTAGTTAAATTTACTGAAAGAAAAGAGTATGCCTTTCAGCTTTAAAATAATTGATAAAAAAGAGATCCATTCTATCATTCCTTTAGTGCAAAAGTTGACGAATAATAAGAATTCGGATAGTATTTTAAAAGAACGTTTCACACAAATGATTACTGAAAATTATGAGTGCGCAGGTGTTTTTGATGGTGATAAATTAATAGGTATTAGTGGGTTATGGTTTCAAACCAGGCATTATGCTGGAAAATCTATGGAAGTCGATCATGTTTATATTGAACCGGAATATCAGAGCAAAGGTTTAGGGAAACAATTTTTTAAATGGTTGTATGATTATGCAAAAAGTAAAGGCTGTACTACTTCAGAATTAAATACTTACGTACAAAATTATCCGTCGCATAAATTTTATTATAATGAGGGTTATGACATTTATGGCTATCATTTTTATAAAACATTATAATTTTTATTGTAGAAAGTAGAATACTTTATATATTTGCCATCAGAAATGCGAGAGTAGCTCAGTTGGTAGAGCGTCAGCCTTCCAAGCTGAATGTCGCCGGTTCGAACCCGGTCTCTCGCTCAAAGAGCTTCATCTAACCGATGAGGCTTTTTTTTATGCCTTTACTTTAATAGAATTAACTATTTAGGGTGAGAAGTTTATGCTGAGCATAGCCGAAGCAAACCCGGTCTCTCGCTCAAAGCGCTTCATCTAACCGATGAGGCTTTTTTTTTATGCCTTTACTTTAATAGAATTAACTATTTAGGGTGAGAAGTTTATGCTGAGCATAGCCGAAGCAAACCCGGTCTCTCGCTCAAAGCGCTTCATCTAACCGATGAGGCTTTTTTTTATGCCTTTACTTTAATAGAATTAACTATTTAGGGTGAGAAGTTTATGCTGAGCATAGCCGAAGCAAACCCGGTCTCTCGCTCAAAGCGCTTCATCTAACCGATGAGGCTTTTTTTTTATGCCTTTACTTTAATAGAATTAACTATTTAGGGTGAGAAGTTTATGCTGAGCATAGCCGAAGCAAACCCGGTCTCTCGCTCAAAGCGCTTCATCTAACCGATGATGCTTTTTTTATTTCAACTCATTTAAGAATGTATTGGTCTCAATCTCATAAGCATCCTGCTCATATTCAAAAACACGTGCTTTTAAAGTGCCTTTTAGTTGTATTTCATTGCCTTTTACCTGAATCCAACTCCCTTCTCGCAATCCAATTACAGGTTGTGTATTGTAATGATGAAACTCATTAATACGCGTTTCCCGCGTTTCCCCCATATGTTTACTGTTCTCAATGGGGTCTAGGTAATGCGGGTTAATATTAAAAGGCACAAAACCTAAGGTTTTAAAACTTGGCGGATATACCACTGGCATGTCGTTAGTGGTACTCATTGTTAAGCCACAAATATTACTACCAGCACTCGTGCCTAAATAGGGAATTCCATTATTAATAGCCGTTTTTAAACTATTGATGCAATCGTTTTTATATAACTGACTCACTAAAACGAAGGTGTTGCCACCACCAATAAAAATACCTTTAGCTTGTTTTATAGCTTCCGAAGCATTTTTAAACTCATGAATCCCTTTAAGGGTTTTATTGATGGTACTAAAAACCGTTGCCATACGACTGGTGTAGTCGTCATGGGAAATGCCACCAGGTCTGGCATAAGGAATAAATAGAATGTCTGAAGTATCCTGAAATAAAACCTTAAGCGCTTCTAATAAGTAGTCTAAAGGTTTGCCTCCAAAGACAGTTGAAGTACTTGCGATAATAATATTTTTCATTTTATGCTCGAGAAAACGAGTAGCTTTTAGTTAAACTTGAATTCATGAATTTGTTGTAAATTTATGTAAACTTTGTTTTTTACAAAAGTTTACACAGCTTTTGATTTTTAATTAGGTCTTTTAAGCCGATATTTATAATCTACTAATTAAACTAAACTATGATGAAATATAATCTAACCTTTTTTCTATTTATAATGGTCTTTTGTTTTACGCAAGCTCAGGATAAGAAGCGTGTGGAGGTTTCAGGTAAAATATTTGTTGCTGTCGATGATCTTGAAAATGTAACCATTTACAACACCTCTTCAAATAAAGGCACAATTACCGATGCAGAGGGTGAATTTAAAATTGAAGTAGGCTTGAATGATGAAATTCAAGTATCTGCAGTGCAGTTAATTCCGTTTACGACAAAAGTGACACAGCCCGTTTTAGATAATAAAAGATTAAGTATTTTTCTTTCAGAACGTATTAACAGTCTTAATGAAGTTGTGATTTTACAATATGGTTTAACAGGCAAGTTAAAAACGGATATTGATAGCACAAGAGTATTTAAGCCTTTTGAATTTTCGTTTGAGAGTATCGAGAATTTCGAATTAGCAGATGATTATCAAACAGGAGTAGACAATATAGCTGTTGGTTCACAAAATGATCGTATTCGTTATCAATTAAATGGGACAGCTATTATTGTTGGATTAATAAATACACTTTTTAAAACTAAAGAGGAAAAAAGAAAACAACGAGAAGAGTTTAAAAACAAAATTGGAGAGGAATTTGAAACGCCTATTTCTGTTTTATCTCAAAAATTTGCGGAAGATTATTTTATCAAGAATTTTAATATACCAAAAGACCAAATACTAGCATTTATAGCTTTTATAGAAGAAAGTGATTTTGATACTAGTCTCCTTAAAGAAGACAAAGAACTTGAATTAATTGAATATCTTCATCAACAAAGTAAGGTGTTTTTAAAGATGATAGATGAAAGAGAATAGTCTTACTATCCTTATATAATATTAATCATTGGGTATTACTAAACACAGCGTTGTCCAGATAAATTCGGGTGAATCGAGTATTCAAATGTCGGCCTTTTTAGAACTTAAGGGGTTCATGCTGGTAAAGGGTATTTAGAAGGTTATAACATTGAAATAAAAACGTCGAGTGTCATTATGAGATTTATCTTCAAAATCAAGTGACTCATTTGGGAGTTTCGGGGATCCAATTTCAGAGATAGATTTTGTCAATATTATTTCTTCTAGTACTAAAGAACCTAAAAGACTTACGGAATTAAAAACTAAAGCGGGTTTGATTTATGCTTTTGAAGAGGCGTGCCTTTTGTTAAACTTTAGTTGATGGGCTTATGCTACTCTTGTTTTAACAAAAGTTTAAAAGACTTTTAGATTTTAATTAAGAGTTTTAAAACGTTATTTATACCCTATAAACCAATCCCGCTTGAAACACAAACTAACCTTTATTTTATTTTCACTAATCTTTTCTTTTACTCATGCTCAGGATAAGAAGCGTATTGAGGTTTCAGGGAAGATTTTTGTGGCTGTTGATGATCTTGAAAATGTAACCATTTACAATGCTTCTTCAAACAAAGGGACTATTACTAACGCAGAAGGTGAATTTAAAATAGAAGTCGGTTTATACGACGAGATTCGGGTGTCTGCATTACAAATTATTCCCTTTAAGACAAAAGTGACACAACCCGTTTTAGATAATGAAAACCTAAATATTTTTTTATCCGAGCGCATCAATAGTTTAGATGAAGTGGTGCTTTTACAATACGGACTCACAGGTGATTTACAAACAGATATTGATAGTGCTAAGGTTTTTAAGCCTCTTGTGTTTTCTTTTGGAAGTTTTGAGAATTTCGCATTTGCAGATGATCAGCATTCTAAAGTAGATAATATCGCTGTTGGTTCACAAAACGATCGTATTGGGTATCAATTAAATGGCGCCGCAATTATTGGTGGACTAATAAATGCCATTTTTAAAACAAAAGAGAAAAAAAGAAAGAAAGGAGAAGATTTTAAAAATAAAATTGGAGATGCATTTGAAACACCTATTTCTGTATTGTCTGAAAAATTTGAAGCAGATTATTTTGTAAAGTATTTTAGTATTCCAAAAGAGCAAGTACTTCCTTTTATAAGTTATTTAGAAGGGAAAAATTTTGACACTAGCCTATTACAGGAAGACAAAGAACTTGAATTAATTGAATATTTTTTTCAACAAAGCAAACTGTTTTTAAAGACTGTAAATGAAAAAGAATAGCCTCATACTTCTAGTATACTTGATTTTAAGTATCGGGTACTCTCAAAACACAACACTCTCTGGTGAAGTATCAAGTGTTGATTTAGAGGGCGCAAGCATAGAAAGTATTCATGTCATCAATAAATCACAAAGCATATTTACAACGACTGATGTCTCTGGTACCTTTGAAGTCGACGCTAAAGCTGGTGATACTATCGTTTTTTCAGCAGTGCAATATAAACTACAAACAGTCCTGGTCTCTAAAGAAAACATAAAGAATAAAACGCTTAATGTTCTATTAGAAGAGCAAGTTAACGAGCTTCCAGAAGCGGTCATTGGATTTACGTTAACGGGTGATTTAACTAAAGATGTTATGAATTCTGATGCTAAGCCAGCTCTTAACTTCTATGATGTGGGTATTCCTGGATATAAAGGCAAACGGAAGACTAAAAGTGAAAGACAATTGCAAACAGCTGGTGATTTTAAACCTATTATGTTACTTGGTCTTCTTGCTGGCTCAATGCCGTTTGACCCCCTATTAAATGCCATTTCTGGTAGAACAAAAGCACTTAAAAAACAAGTAGCACTAGAAGCTAATACGGTATTAATGTATGCCATCAAAGGAAGACTCTCTGAAACTTTTTTTAAGAACAATCCTCTAAAAGAAGACTTGAGAATGGACTTTTTTTACTTTTGTGCAGAAGATGAAAACTTTACTAAACGCTGCAAAAATAGCGATTTAGAAGCTTTGGATTTTATGAAAGAAAAATACGAAAACTATCAAAAAAATATAATATCTAAAGATTAATTTTGATTTGGAATACTTTTTGAATCAATTCCTTTAGTTTTGAATCCGAAATATAAAAGAATGAAAGCTGTAAATTATTTAATAATACCGTGTTTTTTTTTAATGCTGTCTGCATCTGTCCTACATAAATATTATGTAAGTGTCACGCAAGTTGAATATGTTAAAGAGAAAAAAGCAGTTCAAATTACCACACGAATTTTTATAGATGATTTTGAAAAATTACTGCGAGAGCGTTTTGATCAGACCATCACTTTAGCTTCAAACAAGGATGAAAAACACATTGATAAGTATATTGAAACGTATATTAAATCAAAACTCAAGATTTCGATAAATGGTAAGGCCGTTGATTATACCTTTTTAGGCAAAGAATATGACGAAGATATTGTACAGTGTTTTATTGAGATTAAAGACATTGAAAACATCCAGACCTTTGAAATAACCAATAAAGTTCTTTTTGATCAATTTGAAGAGCAAAAAAATGTGGTGAGAACCTATATTAATTCAAAACACAAGTCTTTCATTCTAATTCCGCAAAACGATAAAGGAATGTTAAATTTCTAATAAAAGGATTTAGAAGACGTTAAAAATTGTTAATTTCAGCCTCAATACTCAAACAACAATTTATAATGAATAATTTAAAGTACTATTTCTTGTTAGCCCTTTTTGTTACTGCTGGCGCTTTTGCCCAACAGAACCAAGAAAAGAGGGAGCCGCAACAAGGTCACACCAACGAAAATAAATTCAAACAACTCTACGAAGAGTTTTCAACACCAAACAGGTACCGTGCAGCATCAGGAGCTCCGGGTTCAGCTTATTATCAGCAGCAAGCAGATTATAAAATGGACTTAGAACTGGATGATGAAAAGGCAAGATTGTCTGGATATGAGACTATTACCTACACTAATAATTCACCAGATGTTTTAAAATACTTATGGGTGCAATTAGATCAAAACGTGCGTGCCAGAGATTCTAAATCACCTTTAATTGAAGGTAGCGGTGTAAGACCTGCGGCACAAGTGTCTTCTTTTGCCAATGATTATATGAGTGAAGGTTTTGATGGTGGTTTTAAAATAGAAGCTGTTAAGGACGAAAACGGAAACCCATTGCAGCATATGATTAATCGTACGATGATGCGTGTAGAAATGCCAAAACCATTAGCTGCTGGAGGACAATTTTCTTTTTCTATTAAATGGTGGTATAACATTAATGATCATGTAAATGGTAGAGGGCGTTCTGGTTATGAATATTTCGCAGAGGACGACAACAGAGCATACGTTATTGCACAATTCTATCCAAGAATGGCGGTATATAATGATGTTGAAGGATGGCAAAACTCTCAATTTTGGGGGCGTGATGAATTTGCATTGCCTTTTGGAAACTTTGAAGTGAATATAACCGTGCCAGCTGATCATATTTTAGATGGTACAGGAAAGTTAATGAATAGAAAAGAAGTCTTTTCTAAAGACATGATGAAACGCTACGAAGAAGCAAAGAAATCTTACGATAAGCCTGTAGTCATTGTAACACAAGCTGAAGTTGAAAAATTAGAAAAATCAAAATCAAAAGATAAGAAAACCTGGAAATTATATGCTGAAAATGTACGTGATTTCGGTTTTGCTACCTCAAGACGTTTTATTTGGGACATGATGGCTGTGAAAATTGGAGATAAGGATGTTATGGCCGTGTCAATGTATCCAAAAGAAGGAAATCCGCTTTGGGAACAATGGTCTACAAAAGCGGTTGCCAGTACTTTAAAATCATACTCTCGTATGACTTTCGATTACCCATATCATAAAGCCATTTCAGTTCATGCCAAAAATCAAGGTATGGAGTACCCAATGATTTGTTGGAATTATGGACGACCAGATAAAGATGGAAAATATAGTGATCGTGTAAAATTTGGTATGATGTCTGTAATTATTCATGAAGTTGGACATAATTTCTTTCCAATGATTGTAAATAGTGATGAGCGTCAATGGACTTGGATGGATGAAGGATTAAACACCTTTGTACAGTATGTGGCAGAGCAAGATTTTGGTAAGTGGTATCCAGATGCCTTATCTCCAGGGCAAAGTACTTATCCTTCTCGTCGTGGACCAGCTGCTAATATTACAAGATACATGGGCGGTGATCAAAACTATATTGCACCAATCATGACTAAAGGCTTAAACACCTATCAATTTGGAAATAATGCCTACGGAAAACCAGGAACTGCACTTAATATTTTAAGAGAAACAGTTATGGGAGAAGAGCTTTTTGACTATGCGTTTAGAGAGTATTCTAATCGTTGGATGTTTAAACACCCTACACCAGAAGATTTTTTCCGTACGATGGAAGATGCGTCTGCAATGGATTTAGATTGGTTTTGGAGAGGTTGGTTCTATACTACAGACTACGTTGATATTGGAGTAAAAGAGGTGAAAAAATATTACGTGACTGCTACTCCAAATAAAGAAGGAACTGCTATGGCAAACCGTTTTGGGATGGATACAAAAGATGGTGTCTACTTTGTTGAAGAAGGAAGTGAAGAAGATAAACCAGGTATGAAAGATGAAGATATCATGGAGAAATCTAAAACATTAAAACAATATGTTATGGATAATTTTACACCAGCAGAAAGAGCGACAATGAAAGCGCCAAAGTATTTTTATAGTGTAAGTTTTGAAAAGCCAGGCGGATTAGTAATGCCTATTATTGTTGAGTATACTTATAAAGATGGCACTTCGAAAACCGAAACCTATCCAGCACAAATTTGGAGATTGAATGACAAAGAAGTGAGTAAATCTATTGCTTCAGATAAAGAAATTGTAAAAATTACTGTCGATCCAAATTTAGAAACAGCAGATGTCGATACCTCTAATAATTCTTGGCCGCAAGAAACACAAGAGTCTGATTTTGATAAATTTAAAAATAAAACGAAAGACTAAAGAATCGTTTTTTAAATCCTTTACAAAGCCTATTCGCAAGAATAGGCTTTTTTTTTTAGTGAAAAAACAAGGAAAGTTTAAGGGTGATATTAGCATTCTTTGGAAGTAGAGAGATAACGTGTTCTGTTTCAGTAGTCAAAAGGATTTTACTTATGATATCATTAGTTTTCTGTTAAAAATATGTGATTTTTAAAATATTTTTTACTTCGTTTTGATTTTATTACATTAGCGAACATTAAAAACTAATCAAACAAAAATTTAATATGGAATCAATGATGATTTACATGCCAATAGCTTTGGCGCTTATAGGATTAATTTACATGGTTATAAAAAAATCATGGGTTATGAAACAAGATGCTGGAGATGGTAAAATGAAAGAAATTTCAGATCATATTTACGAAGGCGCACTAGCTTTTTTAAATGCTGAATACAGATTACTCGCCATCTTTGTGGTTATAGTCAGTGTTTTATTAACCATAGTTTCATTTGTTGTACCTACAACACATTGGTTAATTGTAATAGCATTTATTTTTGGAGCTTTCTTTTCTGCTTGGGCAGGAAACATGGGGATGAAAATAGCAACTAAAACCAACGTTAGAACAACGCAAGCTGCGCGTACGAGTTTACCAAACGCACTAAAAGTCTCTTTTGGAGGAGGAACTGTAATGGGGCTTGGTGTTGCAGGTTTAGCGGTATTAGGCTTAACAAGTTTCTTTATCTTTTTCTTTTGGTTCTTTATGGGAAGCGAATGGACAAATACAATGGACATGACTATTGTCTTAGAAACACTAGCAGGATTCTCGTTAGGTGCTGAGTCCATCGCATTATTTGCGCGTGTTGGTGGTGGTATATACACCAAAGCAGCCGATGTTGGCGCTGATTTAGTAGGTAAAGTCGAAGCCGGTATTCCGGAAGATGATCCTCGTAATCCGGCCACTATTGCAGATAATGTTGGAGATAATGTAGGGGATGTTGCTGGTATGGGAGCCGATTTATTTGGTTCTTACGTAGCAACTGTATTAGCCGCAATGGTTCTTGGTAACTATGTGATTAAAGATATGGGGGGAAACATTGCTGATGCCTTTGGTGGTATTGGGCCAATATTATTGCCTATGTCCATAGCTGGTGTAGGGATTATTATTTCTTTAATTGGAACCCTATTAGTAAAAATAAAAAGTAACGACGCTAAAGAATCTCATGTCATGGGCGCTTTAAATGTTGGTAATTGGGTGTCTATAGGTTTAGTGGCGCTCTCATGTTTTGGTTTAGTGACTTGGATGTTACCAGAAACCATGCAAATGAACTTCTTTGGTGAAGGCTTACAAGAAATTTCTTCGATGCGTGTATTTTATGCCACACTTGTTGGTTTATTTGTTGGTGCAGGAATTTCTTCAGTAACTGAATATTATACAGGATTAGGAAAAGGCCCAATCTTAAAAATTGTTCAACAATCGAGTACTGGAGCAGGAACAAACATTATCGCTGGTTTAGCAACAGGGATGATTTCTACATTTCCTTCAGTATTATTATTTGCTGGAGCAATATGGGCATCTTACGCATTTGCAGGATTTTATGGTGTAGCATTAGCCGCTTCTGCAATGATGGCAACAACAGCGATGCAGTTAGCGATCGATGCTTTCGGACCTATATCTGATAATGCAGGTGGTATTGCTGAAATGAGTGAACAAGACCCAATCGTAAGAGAACGTACAGATATCTTAGATTCTGTTGGAAATACTACAGCAGCTACAGGAAAAGGTTTTGCTATTGCATCTGCAGCATTAACGTCATTAGCTTTATTTGCAGCTTATGTAACCTTTACAGGAATTGATGGTATTAATATCTTTAAAGCACCCGTATTAGCCATGTTATTTGTAGGTGGTATGGTGCCAGTGGTATTTTCTGCTTTAGCAATGAATGCTGTTGGTAAGGCTGCTATGGAAATGGTAGAAGAAGTGCGTCGTCAGTTTAGAGAAATTCCCGGGATTATGGAAGGTACAGGAAAACCTGAATATGATAAGTGTGTCGCCATTTCTACAAAAGCGTCACTTAAAGAAATGATGTTACCAGGTTTACTAACTATTGGATTTCCATTAGTAATTGCATTTATTCCAATGCTTTTTGGAATGAATAACCTGGCTATTGCTGAAATGTTAGGGGGTTATATGGCAGGTGTAACTGTATCTGGTGTACTTTGGGCTATTTTCCAGAACAACGCTGGTGGTGCTTGGGATAATGCTAAAAAATCTTTTGAAGCAGGTGTTGAAATTAACGGAGAAATGACTTATAAAGGAAGTGATGCGCACAAAGCAGCAGTAACTGGTGATACTGTTGGTGATCCTTTTAAAGATACGTCTGGTCCTTCAATGAATATATTGATTAAATTAACCTGTCTTATCGGACTAGTGATTGCGCCAATTTTAGGAGGGCATATTGAAGAAGGTATGGCAAATAATAATCAAGAGGTTGAAATTATTGTCGATTCTTCCAAAGATTTAGCTGAGGCAACGATTACCTATGCAACCATAGAAAATGGACAAGAAGTAACTAAAGAAGAAACATTTTTAGGAACGCAAGCAGAAGTTGAAGCCAAATTAAAAGCGTTTGAAGTGTCGGTCGCAACAAATGAAGGTGATACTAAAAAAGTGATCAAAAAAATACAGGTTATTAAATAATAGTTTTAACACAAAACCATAAAGAAGCCACGTTTATCGTGGTTTTTTTTTGTTAAATTTTCTATCTTTATACCTTATGAATTATGACGATCTAACCACATTGGGTATTGCTTTTGGTTTAGGACTTCTCGTTGGGATGCAGCGTGAAAAGACTAATAATCATATGGCAGGCGTTAGAACATTTACTCTTATTTCTATATTGGGTGTGATGGCTGGTTTCTTAACACGAGCTTATGACAATCCGTTTATACTACCTGTTCTAGGGTTGGCAATAACAGCAATGTTATTAATGGCTAATGTTATTAAGTATAAAAAATTTGAAGAAGCAGATGTTGGTCAAACCACTGAAGTAGCAGCATTACTCATGTTTGCTATTGGTGCCTATCTTGTGCTTGGAAGTCAATTAATAGGTGTTTTGGTTGGAGCTTCTATGGCCATTTTATTGTATCTAAAAGAACACTTACACAATTTTATAGACAAATTAAAGTCTAAAGATTTGTCCGCTATCATGACTTTAACAGGGATTAGTTTGGTGATTTTACCCATACTCCCTGATGAAGCCTACGGCCCTTTTAAGGTTTTAAACCCAAGGAATATTTGGTTGATGATAACCTTAATTGTTGGGATTAGCGTTTTTGGTTACTTTATCTATAAATTTGTTGGAAAAAAGGTTGGAATTATTTCAAACGGTATTCTGGGCGGTTTAATTAGTAGTACAGCAACTACTATTAGTTATGCTCGTAAAACTACAGGGGCAGCATCCATTAGTAAATTGGCTGCTTTTGTTATTACTATCGCGTCCACAGTGTCCTTTTTTAGGGTTTTATTTGAAGTAGGTGTCATTATTCCAAATCAGTTAGCGATCATTGCAATGCCTATTGGAGCGTTAATTTTAATTATGATATTGACTTGCGTGGTCTTGTTTTATTTTATTAATAAGGATCTTTCGAAGAGTGAGGAAATGCCAGAGCCTGAAAATCCCGCGCAGTTTAAAAGCGCCTTAATCTTTGGGTTACTTTACGGTATTATATTACTAGCTGTTGCATTTTCCAAAGAGAAATTTGGAAATAATGCACTCTATATCGTTTCTATAATTAGTGGTTTAACAGATGTTGATGCCATTACCTTATCTTTGTCTCAATTAATTAAAGAAGGTAACCTAAAAGCAACATTTGGATGGAAATTAATTTTGTTAGCAGGATTATCAAATATGCTCTTTAAAGGAGTTATGGCAATGGTCCTTGGCGCAAAAGCACTTGCGAAATGGATTATTATTTCTTTTGGAGTAATTATTACAGCGGGATTATTAATTATGTGGCTTTGGCCAGAATCTTGGCATTTCTAAAAACATAACATGTTTAAAAAAGACCCTTTACAAATTATAGCCTTTCAAAGCTATGGAACCAATACACATTTTTATGCCAGAGGAAGAGCTTTGGAAGATGAATCTATTGATTTAGAATCCCAAAAAATGTTGCATTTAATTGTTAATTCTTGGAAACGTTTTGAATCTGACGAAATTGCTAATGTTGCCATCAGGATTAAATTGCCAAATAATACGATTATTAAGGCAACGACAGATAGTCGCGGCTATTTTAAAATTGAAGAAAACGTAATAGATCTAAGCACTTTATGTAATTCCGAAGGATGGGTTCCCTTTGTATTGTCTTATGACGATGTTACTATAGAAAGAAAAATAACAAACGATAACAGATTTCCCGGTGAGTTATTAATTCCCGCAAAGAGCGCCCAGTTTGGTGTTGCAAGTGATATTGATGATACTATTTTACATACAGGAGTAGTATCCACCTTAAAATGGCGCGTAATTTATAACTCCCTATTTAAAAACGCTAAAAGTAGATTGCCTTTAGAAGGGGCTGCAGAGTTTTACCACATGCTGCATCGCGGTGCATCTGGAAAGAATGCGAACCCTATTTTTTATGTGAGTCATAGCCCATGGAATTTATACCGGTATCTTGAACTTTTTTTACGGCAGAACAATTTTCCAAAAGGACCCATTTTATTGCGTAATTTAGGTAATTTTATTCGCAAAAAACCACAGGGAGAGAAGCCTCAAAAGCAAAAAGAGATTCTTAACCTTTTAAAAACCTATCCAGAGTTACCCTTTATTTTAATAGGGGATAGCGGTGAACATGACCCTGATATTTATATTGAGATAGCAGAACTATATCCAGAGAGAATTAAAGCCATCTATTTACGAAGCGTAAAGCACGAAAAGAAAATTATACGTGTAAAAGGCTTGCTTGAAAACTATAAAACAACGCCTGCCTTATTAGTTGAAAGTAGTGAAGAGGCTATTGTGCATGCAAGACAAAATGGATTTATTGCTTAGTAAGTTTATAAAAAACAATGCTAAAAAATATAAAAAACAAGAAATCGTTTATCCCATAAATAGAGTAGAATATACCGGTTAGAGTGTCTTGCTCAAATACCCTACTTAATTCGTTTTTTAATAGCCACTGTAGCCATACTATAGCATAAATTATTTTTTCGATGGCAAAAACGGCTATTAACCATTTGACATGTTTAAAGTTTTGGCTTACGGCAATATAGGCTAATCCCCAAACAAGAATCATTAACAAACCAAAGTTAGACATGACCTCAGGTTGTATTGTTGTTATAACAGCATTAGTGAAAAGTTTAGAAAATAAAGGAACGCCAATTACATTTGAAAGCCCAGCGGCTATAAAGCCTTTTGATATTAGTTTTTCATACTTCATTATTAGAAATAGTTATAAGTGGCTAATTGAGACTGTAACGGTTTTTTATTGTTTTTTACGTAGTCGTTCTTTTGCTCGGCATCAATAATTCTAGCTTTTACATTATCTTCTAATTGTAATTCTAACACCTCTTTTATTATTTTAAAATTATCAGGATCTAGAATGGGCGCAATAACTTCTATACGGTGACTTAAATTACGAGTCATCCAATCTGCAGACCCAATAAAGAGTTTTTCATCACCATTATTTCCAAATAAATAGACGCGACCATGTTCTAAGAAACGGTCTACAATACTTGTAACTGTAATGTTTTCGCTTTGTCCTTTTATGCCGGGAACCAAACAACAAATACCACGAATGAGCAACCTAATTTTTACACCAGCATTACTCGCCTTATACAAGAGCTTAATCATATTATTATCCTGAAGGCTATTCATTTTTAATATAATCAACCCTTGTTTCCCTGCATGTGCAAAAGCGATTTCACGTTCAACCATTACTGAAAATTTATGGCGTGAAGTGAAAGGAGAAATTAATAATTTTTTGGCCTTTGGTACAATTAACACCCCTTCTAAAACTAAAAATACGCGGTTAAGCTCTTTCGTTATTTTTTTATTCGTCGTCATTAAACCAAAATCTGTATAGAGTTTGGCGGTGTTCTCATTAAAGTTTCCTGTGCCAATATAGCAATACCGTTCCGTGGTGTTTTTAAGTTCTCTTTCTATGTAAAGAATTTTGGAATGCACCTTTATGCCTGGGTAGCTATAAATAACTTTAGCCCCATTCTCTTTAAATATTTTCCCCCATTTAAGATTGTTTTCTTCATCAAATCGTGCTTTTGCCTCAATAAAAATAACCACTGTCTTTCCTTTTTTAGCGGCTAAAGCAATAGCATCATTTAACCTCGAAGTCTTTGCGACACGATATAAAGTCATTTTTATTGTGGTGATTTGTTCATCATTAGCAGCTTCTTCAAGTAATCTAATAACAGGCTCAAAAGATTGATACGGGTAATGTATTAATTGGTCTTTGGCAGCTATAGCGGTGAACATAGAGTCGTATTCACTTAATAAAAGATGTGGCTTAGGCGCTAATTCGGCATTTAATAGTTGCTTGTTGGTTGGATTTGGAAATTCAAAAAAATCTTTAAAGTTATGATGTGGTCCTCCTAAAATAATATCTGCATTAGACACATCTAAAGCTTTTTTTAAATGGTTTTGAAGTGCTTCAGGTGTCTTAGAGTCTAACAAAATTCGTGTGGCCTGACCCGTTTCCCGTTTAGGTAATGCTTCTTTTATTTTTTGCATCAAATTCCCCGAAAATTCATCTTCAATATACAGCTCAGCATCACGTGATACTTTTAATTCATAATAATTTAAAGCGGGCTTAGCCTGTTTTAATCTGAAATTGTATTTTATAATATCGTCTATAAAAGTGATATAATGTTTGTTGTCTTCCGTTGGAAAAACAAAAAAGCGATCATGTTCTGAAGGTATTGAAACAATTTCGAATTGTTCATCATTAATC
Organism: Lacinutrix sp. Hel_I_90; assembly: GCF_000934685.1. NCBI lineage: Bacteria > Pseudomonadati > Bacteroidota > Flavobacteriia > Flavobacteriales > Flavobacteriaceae > Lacinutrix > Lacinutrix sp. Hel_I_90. The sequence goes on from NZ_JYNQ01000001.1 coordinate 2,880,624, forward strand.
AAAGCAGCAAGGTACAGCGCTTCGTTTTCTACAAATACAGATTTGTTGTCATGGATAGTATAAAGGTCTGAATCTATATTAGATTTCAACGATTTATCGAAGTAGTCTTTTGCAATTTGTCTTTGACGTTCAGAAAAGGCGTCAACATTAATTAAATGAATATTTTCCTTTTTTAATGCTGGAATAATCTCACCAATAAAAATACGTCCAAAGGCCTCTTGTTGCAAATGCACCTGCTTCCTAATTTCCTTTAAAACCTTATTAGGTTTAGTAATTAGTTTTTTACGAAGCGGTTTTTCAATGTCTTTTATTTGGCGAATATCAGATACGCGCACTTTAAAAAACTCATCTAAGTTAGAAGAAAAAATGGCTAAGAACTTAATACGTTCGTATAATAGGTTACGCTCATCTCCTGCCTCTTGTAATACCCGATGATTAAAACGAAGCCAAGATAAGTCGCGATGAAAATATTTAGTATTATAAAGAGCTGCCATTAGTTTTTAATACAAAAGAACAGGATTTAAAATAAAAGGATGTGAGAAAAATGTTAAGTTTAAAACAAACCATTGATTTCAGCATCAATTTTATTTAATATGACACCTAAATCTTCAGGTTTATCAACAAAGTCTAAATTATCAACATCAATAATTAGTAATTTTCCTTTATCATAACCATGAACAAAAGCCTCGTAACGTTCGTTTAATCTACTGAGGTAATCAATGCTAATTGAGTTTTCATAATCACGCCCGCGTTTGTGAATTTGAGCCACTAGATTAGAAATAGAACTGCGGAGGTAAATAAGTAAATCTGGACCTTGAACAAAACTCTCCATCAAATCAAAAAGAGATTTGTAGTTTTCAAAATCACGATTGGTCATCAAGCCCATGGCGTGTAAATTGGGTGCGAAAATATGAGCATCTTCGTAAATGGTGCGATCTTGAATAATGTCTTTACCACTTTCGCGAATTTGAGCGATTTGGCGAAAGCGACTATTTAAAAAGTAAACCTGTAAGTTAAAGCTCCAACGTTCCATTTGGTTATAGAAATCATCCAGATATGGATTATCTACTACGTCTTCTAATTGTGCTTCCCATTTATAATGTTTAGCAAGTAATTTGGTGAGCGTAGTTTTTCCAGCTCCAATGTTTCCGGCAATGGCAACATGCATATTATTTGGGTTTTAGTTGGTATTGATGAAGCATTTCATCGGTGTAAATATACAGGATTTGGTTGGTTACTAAAAACTGATTTATTAACAAATTAGGGAGGTCTATTTTTTGAATCTTTTTAGATTTTTCAGGAATGAGATAAAGTGTGTTTTCTTTTTTTAATATAATATTTTCGTCACTTTCTTTAATAGACGAAAACCCTATATTTTCAATTTTAGAAATCAAGCTTCCAGTATAGTTGTATTGATAGATAAAATCTTTGGTTAGTAACCAGCAAGAATTGTAATTGCTTGTTAGGTCTATAACCTCGCTTGAAATAGGTAAGCTTTTGGCGCGAATGTTATTAGCTTTATAATCATATAATTCCAGTTGTTGTAAATTCTGATTAAAAATCCAAATAGTATTATCACTTCCTGTAGCCACATGCGTCACATTTTTATACGCTTGAAGCGTGTTGAAATCTATCTTAAAAATTTCAGCTAAACGATTGTCAAGAATAATTACGGTATTAAAAGCCTTGTAAAACAGGTTGATTTTTAAAGGATTAAAAGTATTGGCTGAAGTGATATTTCCTAACTGTAGATTGCTGTATTTAAGATTAACGGCTTCTCGTTGTTTAATTAAGGTGTTGTTTTTAATAAAAAACAGCGTTTTAAAACTGTCTATGCCTATTATTGAATCTGCTTTTACTTCAATTTTTGAAAGCAGTTTTGCTTCAATAGTCTCCTGAGCAGATATTGAGCAAATGATAAAGTAAAAAAGGCAAAAAAAGTATTTCATATGAAGTGGAAAAGTACAAAAATCAATCCATTTTTACAGACCTAATTTTAATTCAATGCCATAAAGAGTGTTAATATTGGAGCATCATTTTTTTGTGAAAAAATTAACACTTGAAAGTTAAACGTTTTAGGTCTTTGTGAGTCTAACAGTAATATTAAACTGTATTTTTATTAAAACTAAAACCATCACATAATGAAGCTATTTTCAATTAATGCCATTTTTACTTGTATTTCACTATTCGCAACTTCACTTACTTTTGCACAAGATGATTTTCAAGGCGTCGCCACATACATGTCGAAAACGACTGTAGATATGGATAATTGGGGAGGACGAGAGATGAGTCCAGAGCGTAAAAAGATGATTATGGATAGAATGAAGAACATGTTCGAGAAAACATACATTCTTACCTTTAATAGAACAGAATCTACCTATAAGGAAGATGAGAAACTGGAAGCGCCAGGTGCTGGTGGCGGTATGATGGGCGGTATGATGAGTAGCTTTACAGCTGGTGAGCAATACAAGAACATTAAGGAGGGTAAGCTTATTCAAGATCAGGAATTCTTCGGAAAGCAATTTTTAATCAAAGATGACTTAGAAAAGTTGGAGTGGAAGATGACAGGAGAGACCAGGCAAATTGGTCAGTACACAGCAATGAAAGCGACTGCAATGAAAAAAGTAGATGAATTTGACTGGACAAACATGCGAAGAAAACGTGGCGAAAATGATGAGGATAAGAAAAAAGAAGAAGAAAAGAAAGATAGAAGCGTAGATGCTTTTGAAAAAACAGAAGAGAAAGCTGAAGAAGCAAAAGATTCTTCAGTAGTCGCATCAAATAAAGAGCAGGCTAATGATCCAATGGCGAATATTGAAATCCCGAAGGAAGTAGAAGTTGTTGCTTGGTACACGATGCAAATTCCAGTAAACAACGGGCCTGGAGAATTCTGGGGATTACCAGGATTGATTTTAGAAGTGAGTTCTGGTAGAACAACATTACTCTGTTCAAAGATCGTAATGAATCCTGCGGAGAAAAATGATATTAAAATGCCAACTAAAGGCAAGGAAGTGACTAAAAAAGAATATAACGACATTGTTAAAAATAAAATGGAAGAAATGCGAGAAATGTACGGTGGAAGAGGTCGTGGTCGCGATGGGAGAAGGTAATAAATAGTTCCCGTATAAAAATCCAACTAAAAACCACATGAAGCACATTTTTACACTGTTACTTTTAGTAGTAACAACTACGGCTACTGCCCAAATTAAATTTGAAGGCGTAGTAAAAGATAGTATAGGCAATCCTTTAGAGTTTGCTAATGTTGTCGCTATTAACCAAGAATCGAAAATTTTAGAATCCTATGCCGTAACAAATGATGCTGGTCGTTATAAGTTAAATATAGGTAAGAACACGACTTATAAAATTTCAGTAAGTTATATTGGTTTTAAAACAGCCGAAGAAACAATTGAGGTTAAGGAAGCGGACTTAAGTAAAGACTTTGTGCTTACGTTAGACAATGCATTAGATGAAGTTGAGTTGTCGTATGAAATGCCTGTAACCATAAAAGGTGATACTATTGTTTATAATGCAGACTCGTTTAAAACTGGTACCGAGCGCAAGTTGGGAGATGTTCTTAGAAATTTGCCAGGGGTTCAAATTAATACCGATGGCCAAATAGAGGTAGAAGGCAAGGTGGTTACAAAGGTGATGGTGGAAGGGAAGGATTTTTTCGATGGCGATTCTAAAATTGCAACTGAGAATATTCCAGCTGATGCAGTAGATAAAGTTCAGGTATTAAAAAATCACAGTGAAGTTGGACAACTAGGAGGTGTTACTAATAATCAAGATAATATAGCGATTAATATTAAGCTCAAAGAAGGGAAGAAGAATTTTTGGTTTGGAACGGTGACTGCTGGTGGCGGACAATCAACAAGTCAAAATTTGTATTTAGTACAGCCTAAGCTCTTTTATTATAGCCCTAAGTATAGCATCAATACCATCGGAGATTTAAATAACATTGGCGAAGTTGCTTTTTCGCGCCGTGACTATTTTAATTTTTCAGGTGGTTTTAATAACCCGAGTCAGCAAAGCGGTACCAATATTAATTTAGGTAGTAATGGATTAAATTTTGCAAACTTAACGAATGACAGAGCAAAAGATATAAATTCAAAATTTGGTGCAGCTAATTTTAGTTATGCACCTAATAAAGCACTAGATTTTGGCGGTTTTGCTATTTTTTCAAACTCAAGAATAGAATTGCAAGAGAACAGAAGTGTTGAATATACAGATCCGGATTTTAATATTCCAGATGAAATAACCCTTGATAATACAAAGCAATCTAGTGATTTAGGGATGCTTAAACTAACGGCTAAGTATAAACCAAATGGTGACAATCAATTAGATTATGAAGTCCTGGGAAGGGTGTCTAAAGAAAGTCAACGCAACAGTACCTTTTCTAGTGTTTTAGGAGGTGTTTTACAAAATGAAGAGACCAATCCGTATAGTGTTTATCAGGATGTTAATTATTATTATACGGCAGACGAAAACAATATTTTTGCTTTTCAGGCACAGCATAAATTGCAAGATGAAGATCCGTTTTACAATGCATTATTAGGAAATGATCCATCCAATAATGATGATATTCCAGAAAACACGAGAGATCCTTATGATAACACAGCAGCTGGTTTAGGCTTAAATGGAGCGCAGTTAGGCTATAACGTTAATCAGGAAAAACGCGTGCAATCTAATCAGTTAGATACCAAACTCGATTACTGGAATGTATTAAACGCAAAAAGTAATATTAATTTCACCTTAGGGACTATTTTAAGTAGTCAGGATTTTGACTCAGAAATATTTCAGTTTTTAGATAATGGTGCACGTTTTAATCCAACACCATTAGTAAACGATGGCTTAGATACGAATAATACAGCTTATCATTTTAGCGATGTGTATTTAGGAATGCATTATCGATTTAAAACGGGTATTTTTACCATAACACCCGGTGTTTCAGCCCATGCTTATAGTTCTAAAAACACACAATTTGGGACCGAGTTTAAAGATAATTTCTTCAGACTATTACCAGATTTTAATATGATCATGCAGTTGAAAAAGAGTGAAACATTACGATTTAATTATCGCATGCAAACGCAATTTACAGACGTTACTAATTTGGCGAAAGGCTTGGTTTTAGATAGTTATAATAGATTTTCATCTGGTAACCCTGAGTTGGAAAGCGCAATAGCCCATAATTTAAATTTAACGTATTTCAGCTTTAATATGTTCAATTATACTAACGTTGTAGGTAATGTCTCTTATACTAAAAACATAGACCGGATAAGAAGTGCTTCTCAATTTGAGCCTGGAAGTGTCATTAATTTTAGTTCGCCCTTCAATTCCAATTTTGCTGATGAAAGTGTCACCGCTTTTGGTCGGTTTGAACGTGCTTTCGGAAAGTTGAGAGCTTCAGCAAGAGGAACATTTAATTATTCAAAATTTAATCAAATAATAAATGAAAGAGTCTCAATTAATAATAATTATACGCAAAATTATCAAATAGGTTTGCGGTCTAATTTTAAAACAGCACCTAATTTTGATGTGAAATATGATTATAGCATTAACGATAACCAACAGGGTGGTAACAGTTCTAAGTTCTATACGCATGCACCATCCATAGAAATGGATGCTTTATTATTAAAAGTGTTTACTTTTAGAACCGACTACTCGTTTAATGATTACCGAAACGAAGAAGCCTCTATTAATACTTATGAATTTTGGAATGCGTCTTTAGCGTACAGAAAAAATGAAGATAGTAAGTTCGAATATCAACTAAAAGCAACCAATTTGCTAAACGCACAATCACAGAATAATACTAATGTTGGTAATTTTTCAGTGAGTGCAACAGAGTATTTTATTCAGCCGCGCTTTTTAACGTTTAGAGTGATTTATAGTTTGTAATTAGAGTGCTACCTAAAGGTCGGGCTCTCGGTAGTCGATATAACAAATAAGTTTCGACATGACCTTCATCTCTAACGCAGATAAAAACGTTCTTTAAAAAGAGCGTTTTTTTATTTTTATAGATGTAGGTTATTTTTTCAAAATTTTTGATGTTTGAAAAGGAGTAAATAATAGCACATAGTGTTTATCGTATTTTTACAAATTGACAGGTCTTCATGTAAAAAATATCTATACGAGTACTTATTATTGCTATTTAGTGCATAGTCACAAAGTGTTTTATTTATCTATATTATGTGTTGAATCACTTGATTATACCAAGGTTTTGTTCTTTTTAATATGTCGAAATTCATGAATTTCGACATATTTCATTTGTTTTTTATTATAGACTTCATTTATGTTTGCTGTGAATTTAAAGGCTATAATGTTTAAACTTTTTATATATAACAAGGGTAACATTTGTAGAAGATGAATAACAAGTGACCATAACTATTATTTAAACGAGTAATCAAGTCGTTTGACTGAAATGTTTTGAAGATTATTAATGAATAATCGATGTTTGCGCTTTTTTTGGAATAAATATGAATTGCTCATTAAAAATTAGGGTGTATTCATTTTAAATTTATAGAGAAGGAAAGGAAATCATGTTTTTGGAATCAAAAAAATAAGAAAGCAACGTGTTATAATCGTTACGAGAATAAATATATAAATTTAAAAGAACTAACTAATTAATCTATTCCTCTATGAAATTAAATTTTTCAACCAGAAATTTAATATACTTTACCTGTATATTATGTACAACAATCGCTTCATCTCAAAATTTATTGAACGACGCTACTTGGACTGTCGGATCTGGTTCTGCTCCAGGTTTTGCTCAAAATGGTCCTACTATAGAAAATAGTAGAGAGTTAGGTTATAATCACATTGGAGAGCAGGTTGTACTTTGGAAAGCCTCCCCAACCTCGGATGGGGCTGCTAGTGGCGGATGGAATACGTCTTATATAAACATAGACCATACTAAAACCTATAGATTTTCAGTGTGGCTCAAGAAAACGAATTCAAATGACGGGCACTCATACTTAGGCTGTAGAACTTCTAACAACAGTATTTTAAGATTGGACAATACAATAGACGGCAATCCTTATTTTTGGGTTGGCGACTTACCAAAACTAGACAGGTGGTATTTAATTGTTGGTTATATACATGGGAGTAATTATAGTTCTACGGTTAATCTAGGTAGAATTTATGATGGCGTCACTGGAGAAGATACGAATATAGTCGTTAAAGATTTTAAATTTAAAAATACGGCTACCAATGTGTACCACCGTTCTTATTTATACTATGATTCAAATGTTTATGATAGACAATATTTTTGTGAGCCAAGAATTGATGGTGGTACATTTAATACTAGTACTATTATTCCAAATATTAATCAATTGCGAAGCATCAATCAAAACTCTAGAATAAAATTTGAATATGACACTGCTGGAAATCAAAAAACAAGATATTACTGTCCAAATGGGGATTGTTTTATAAGTAAAATGGCTGAGCCAGATAAAGAAGAATTCGCAAAAGAAATTAGACAGGTAGAAGACGCAATGGAGGATAATAATGCAATAGCTAAAATTGTTTTACACCCAAATCCAACAAAAGGATTAGTAACCATTAACATAGAATCAAAATTATTATCTAAAGTAGAATTTATCAAAATATATAACGCAAACTCATCGCTTATACAAGAAGTGAAATTTAAAGATTCAAAAGGCGAATTACAGATTGATTTGTCTGGAAAGCCCACAGGTTTATATTTTGTTCACATTCATTTTAATGATGGCAGTGAAAGTGTAACCAAAAAAATAATTAAAGAGTAAACCTGTTCGTTTTTAAAATAAAATTTGAATCAAATGAAAAAAATTATATCACTTTTTGCAATAGTATTTTCAGTAATTATTGGCTTTGCTCAAGATAAAGCAAAATCTAAAATGAACTCAGACAGAGATAGTTTCACGTATAAAAAAATAGATATTTTAGAAAGAAAACAGGAGAGTTTTACGCTTTCAGGAATTTCTAACAATAAAGAAACAAAAGGGAATCAAGAAATTGTAGCCAGTAAGAACTCAGATTCTGGCATTGGGGAAACTTTAGGAGAATTATCGGTTTCATCTACAGGAGCGGCAGTATATAATCTACCTATTGCAGTTCCCGCTGGAATTAAAGGAGTAGTGCCAGATGTTTCCTTAACTTATAATAGTCAAAGAGGTAATGGAATAGTAGGATATGGTTGGAGTATTAATGGCGTCTCATCCATTGGAAGAATACCTTCAACTACTTTTCATGATGGTGAAGTAGATGAAGTAGATTTTGATAATTTAGATCGTTTTGCCTTAGATGGAAATCGTCTTGTATTAAAAAGTGGCACCTATGGCGCCAACGGAGCAGTTTATGAAACCGAAACATATTCAAATTTAAAGATAACCTCATACGGAGTATCTTCATTGGGATCTGAATACGGGCCTTCATACTTTGTTGTTAATTATCCTAATGGGTCTATTGGGTATTATGGAGCTACAAGTAATTCAAGTTCTCCAACTAAATATGCATTGACTTATTGGCAAGATCCTCAAGGGATTAGGATTAACTATGAATATGGTGGTACTAACACCTTGTATTTAAGAAAAATCAACTATGGAGGTCTATTAAACGGATCTAGTAATAATGAGATTGAGTTTCGTTATGAACCCAGCGGTAGACCAGAGGAGGCTTACATTAAAGATAAAGTTTTTCGCTCCGCAGGTAGAATAAATACTATATTAGTAAAAAGTAATAATATTCTTTATAGGAGGTATGAGATCTCATATAATTTTAGCAAGCTTAGTTATTCAAGAGTAGCAAATATTAAAGAATTTAGTGGAGATGGAACTCTAAGTCACAGCCCTGTTTATTTTAATTACTCAAATACAGCAGAAACTGTTACGGCTGATGATATAACAACAAATTTAGGGCTAATAAACATTAATCAGGGAAATTCGACAGTCACCTCATTAGATCTTACAGGTAATGGGAGAATGGATTTTTTCGTAACGCCGAATAGTAAAAATAAGTTTTGGCTATTTAAAGATTTAGATCCTTCAACAAATAATGTACCTTATGAAATAAATACAGGAGCATTTGAAGAGATCTTTCCTGTAAACTGGATTAATTCAAATAATAAATATTATGGTGGTCAAGGTCTAGCTGTAGTACAAGAAACAGATATCGATAATGTTAAATTTAAGGTGTATGCTAATGGTACAGTGCAGCCCATATATCTCCAATATACAAAAACATGGAATGCACCAACATATAATTACGCTATTTCGCCTACAAAGACAGTTCGGAAGAAAATTCCGAAAAAATATATTTCTGGCGATTTTAACGGAGATGGCTTAACAGATGTTATTGCTATTGGTAAACCATATCAAAATAGATATTGTTATTCATATGAATGCAAGAATACTGGTGATGTGAGTAATAAAATACCTGATCTGGATCCAGATGATGATCCAGATGGAGGTACGTGTTACAGTTGTTCCAATGATTATACTGTAAACTTTAATGGTGTCTATTTTATTGATCTTAAACAAGATGTCAATTCAGGAGGCTCTGGTGCCGCTGGCTTTATGCAACAAGTCGTAAAAGATACTGATAAGATATATACAGGAGATTTCAATGGAGATGGAAAAACAGATATCATGCATGTAACAGATGGTAAGCTTTTTGTATCTAGTTTAAATGACAGTGGCTATTTAACTTTATTATGGCAAATCACAAATGATGCCTCAATCCAGCCAGGACAAAATCTTTTATTAGGAGATTTTAATGGTGATGGCAAAACAGATTTTATGGATCCTGTAGGAAATGGGAGTAATAAGTTTAATACTTATATGTCTAATGGAGTTGGTTTTCATAAACAGTCCCAAAATAATACTTTTCCATTTGTTTACAGAGAGTTAACTACAAGCAATGTCTCAAATTTTCCAACAGGTTTCAGTACTACATTTAATGGTTATAATCTAGTTGCTGCCGATATTAATGGCGATGGTAGAACAGATATTATTGATTATAGTACTATTACATCTACCAAAAACTCAAATGGTAGCCAAACGGTAAAAGTATATAAAAATAAGGGTATGCATTCCGTATCAAGTGTTAGGAGCCCGTATTTTGAATTTGGTGGTTCTGCAACGAGATCGGGAAACCTTGAAAACTACCCTATACCAGTATTTTTAAATTCAGATCAGCCAACTAAAAGTTTAGAATTTGCATCCATAAGTAATAAATGGGTTACTAAATTCGCTTTTAATATGGATCATAGACAAGATGTGTTATTAGAATCTGTAGTCAATAATGCAGTTACCTATAGAATAGACTATAATACTCTAGATCCGTCGCAATATAATAATACAGGTGCCAATTATAATCCAATTTACACGTCTAATTATAATGAAGACTATCCAAATATTAACGTTCAAGTCGATTCTGATACTAATGTCGTCACACTGATAAAACGAGTCTGTTCTAATACAGAAACCTTAAAGAAAGTATATTTTTATCAAGGTGCGGTGTATAATGTTCAAGGTTTAGGCTTTTTAGGTTTTCAAGGGATGGCAGAAAGTAATTGGTATACAAATACTAGTGATATCATTTATACTGTTTCAAAATATGACCCAATGTTAAGAGGAGCTAAAATTGTAGAGTATTCAACAAATTACAATTTTTCATTTAATGAGCCTACATCTAATTACATTATTAAAACCAATTATAATAATGCCTTCTCTTTATCTGCAACTAAAGTATTCAAATTATGGGAGACATCAATTTTAACGCAGAATGCTCTAGCGGGAACAAATACGAATACTACTTTTCAATATGATAGTTATAATAATCCAACGAAAATAACAAAGAATTATCTAGGAGCTGGAACTAGTGTAGTAGATATTACTTATGAAAATAATCTAGGAACAGACTATTACGTTGGCAGGACTATTAATGAGATCGAAACTAAAACAATAAGCGGGGAAACATTTAGTATAGAGAGGCAATACATATATTCAGGTTATCTATTAACGGAACAGAAGACCAGAGGTAATGGGACACCTTTTGACAGAGAAACTTTTGAATATGATGTATTTGGTAACGTTACTAAAAAAAGAACAATACCTAATAATACGACACCGCGAGAGATTAATCTTGAATATGATCCTTCTGGTCGTTTTCTTTCTAAGATGATAAATGTTGAAGGATTAGAAATAAATTACGAATACAATGTTAATACTGGAAACTTAACGAAAGAGACGAATCCATTTGGACAGGAAACCAGTTATGAATACGATTCTTGGTTTAGACCCATAAAATTAATAGACTATTTAGGTAATGAACTAACAAACAATTTCGTAGAGACCAATTATTCTTATACCGTCACAGATGTTTCCGATGATGGCAGCAGCACTATAAAAATATTTGATCCTTTAGGAAGATTAGCAACCATTAAGGAAAAAAATATACTTGGTCAGTGGGTAAGCGTTAGTTATTTATATGACAAATTCGATCGTATATGGAAAGAAAGTGAACCATATACTGGGGCATCTGCGTCTCAATGGAATGAAACAAAATACGATTTTTATGGTAGGCCAATTACGAAAACACTGTATACCGGTAGAGTTATCAATTATTCGTATAATGGATTGTCAATGTCGGTTAACGATGGCACAAAAGTCGTAACGACTAATTTGGATGCCATGGGTAATAAGGTTTCTGTTACAGATCCAGGTGGAACAATAAACTACACCTATTATGGTAATGGAAATTTAAAAACTTCAAACTATAATGGAGTTGTCGTATCTGTAGAACAAGATGGTTGGGGCCGAAAAAAGAAGTTAACAGACCCTTCGGCAGGTGTTTTTGAATATTCTTATAATGGTTTTGGAGAGATAATAAATGAAACCACTCCCAAAGGTGAAACAGACTATGTATACTCTCCTGTAGGAAAACTATTAGAGAAAAATGTGTCTGGAGATCAAACAAATATGGCTATTCAATATGCCTACGATTCAACGAGTAAGTTTCTTAACTCAGTTACTTTAAGTAATGCCGATGGAAACAATAGCACGTATAACTATACCTATGATAATTACTATAGAGTAACCAATATAGCAGAAAACAATACTTATGCTGAGTTTACCAAAGCGTTTACTTATGATAGTTTTGGGAGAATAGATACTGAAGAATACTACGCTAGATTATTAGCAAATAATACTAGTAGCATAAAGAAAATTCGAAATGTTTATCAATACGGTGAAATTAAAGCAATAAAAGATTTTGTGACCAATGAGACAATATGGAACATAGATGCTGTTAATGCAAGAGGGCAGTTAACCTCTGCAACTATGGGGAATAATATTAAAGAACAAAACACTTACAATTCGTATGGTTATTTAACAGAGACCAAGGTTAACAAGAATGCGCTTACTGCTCCAGAAGAAATAATGAAGCTCAATTTTAATTTCGATACTCAAAAAGGGTTGTTAAATAGCAGGACCAATACTTTGTTTTCCTGGTCTGAAACTTTTGGGTACGATAATTTAGATAGATTAGTAACGTTTAATGATAATAACGGAAATAATGGGCACACCTACGATTCTCGTGGTAGAATTGTTTCAAATAATACAATAGGCGATTATAATTATACAGGCAATTCATACCAGTTAGGAAATGTTGATTTAAACAACCAAGGTGATTTATACTATCAACAAAACAGGATGCAGGTAGTTAAATACAATGCCTTTAAAAAACCCACTGAAATCAGCGAGATTGGAAAGGAGAAAGTAGGGTTTCAATACAATGCGTTTATGGGACGCTCCCATATGTTTTATGGCGATAACCAAGACGATGTTTTACAACGTAGAAACCGTAAACATTACTCTTACGAAGGCAGTATGGAGATTAATTTTGACACGGTTACAGATAAAACAATTTTTGTCACTTATATTGGTGGTGACGCCTATACCGCACCTGCTATATGGAGATCAGAAATACAAGGTTCATCACCTACTAATGATTTCTATTTTTTGCACCGTGACTACTTAGGGAGTATTTTAATGATATCTGATAAAGATGGAAATGTAGAAGAAAAACGCCATTTCGATGCCTGGGGAAATATAGTTAGAGTAGCAGATGGTAATAATAATACTCTAGAAAAATTAGAGTTTATAGATCGCGGTTACACAGGTCATGAACATTTGCAAGGTGTTAGTTTAATTCACATGAACGGGCGTTTATACGACCCTAAATTAAGACGTTTTTTAGCACCAGATAATTATATTCAAGATGTCACTAATACTCAAAACTTCAATAGGTATGGTTATGTTTTAAATAATCCACTATCTAATACGGACCCTACGGGTGAGGTTATTGAGCCGTTTTCATTTTTAGTTATTGTGGCCATAATTGCTGTCACGGCTTCTGCGACTGTCGGTACCTATGCATTAATTAAGAATTTAAACGATCAATCCAGTGGTTCAGGATCTAGCCCTTCTAACCCTATTTCATCTGCAAGTCAGAACAATTCTCAGGAAATCACCTCCGGGGTCACGCCATATGGTTTAGATTATAAACTAGATAAGCCTATTGGCGTATATCAGGCAATGTCTTTGCAAGCTGAAAATCAACCTATAAATGCAGCTACAGCTCAAGCGGCAGCAATTACTAGCGCTATTTTTAATAACTTATCAAACGGCAATGCTGTAGATGGCGGTGGTGATGAAGGCATTACAGCAGGAGATGTAGTAGATACGGTTACAGATTTTATACCCATAGTTGGCAGTGCAAAAGATATTTACCAAGGCGTTAGAGATGGAAATTGGTGGCAACTTGCCGCTGGTGTTGGTGGGTTAGCGCTTGATGTTGCCACTTTAGGAACTGCTTCTTTGGTGAAAGGAGCTATAAAAACAGGAATCAAGCAAGGTGCTAAGGCAATCGCAAAAGGAGCGCTTAAGAAAAGTGCATGTTTTGTTGAAGGTACACTCGTGAAAACTGTTGAAGGAGATAAAGCTATTGAAAACATAAAGGTAGGCGATAAAGTTTGGGCATATAATGAAAGCACAAAAAAGAATGAGCTACGAAAAGTTGTTCGTACTTTTATAAGAGAGAAAGAAACCATTTATGTATTGAAAATTGGTAATACAATTGTGGAAACTACAGATGAACATCCATTTTATATAAATAATAAATGGCTAGCTGCTAAAAACTTAAAACAAGGTGATATAGTAACTTTAATAAGTGGTAAGAAATCACCGATAAACGAGATTAGAATAGTTCAAAAAAACGTTAAAGTATACAACTTCGAAGTAGAAGGGTTGCATAATTATTATGTAAGTAATTTAGGAGTCTTAGTACATAATACTTGTAATCTCATAAAAGGGCAATTGAATAGAAAGGCATCGAGTATGTTAATAACAAAGCCTAATACAAAAACATGGAATACAATTGTTGATCAGGTTAAAAATGTAGATTTTATGAAAAAAGGACAGAGATTTCAAACTAGAGTTGGTTCTAAGGCAGATGCAGATCGTTTGTTAAAAGATATGATGGGTAATATGAATAGGTACAAAAATCATGCAAGGTATAATAATAAATATAAAAAAGGTTTCGAAGTACATCAGCAAGGTTTAGAAGGTGGATATCATGATTTATTCCATATTAAATGGTATAATGGTAACACAACTGGACATATATTTTATTAAAAGAATCAATATGGTATTATTAGGAGAAAAAATTGATGACAATGAAGTTATCAATAAGATTTTAAATATTTCAGAGAAATTTATTTATGAATTGTTTAAAAATATTGGCAGTGCTGTTAGTTTAGATTTTGATTATTCTAAAAGCCTTCCAGAAATTGAGTACTATTTAATCTATAATAGATACATAACTATTGGAAAAAATAAAATTGATAAAAGATTAGTAAGAAGGATTTCTAAAGAAATAATCGTTTCGGAATTAGATGAGAATTGGTTTCCTGGGTTAGAGCCTAATTTTATTTTAATACCTACAGATTTAAATCTAAGTTTTGGGGTTTATATTCAAGACTCAATTTATTTGTTGAAATACTAAATAATATTTTTGCTGTAATGATATTTTATAAACAAAATGAAGTGTCCAGTTTATTCACTTAATATTTGTTAGGAAATCAAATTTCTAGAATGGAAATTAAAAAAGGTATGTGTTTTATAAAATGGGTAAAGAATAAATGATATAAAAACCTGAAAATTTAATGTTTTCATAATAAATTAAATAAAAAAATAAATATGAAAAAAATAGTATTACTTTTCTTAATATTAAGTCTTGCTTGTTGTTCTTCTGATGATTCAGATACCAATAATTCAGAAGTGTCAACTTTACAAGTCTCAGTGACTCAAGATGCAACAACAGTTGGTATAGACGAAATAGTTACTTTAACGGCTACAGCTAATGAAATTATTAATGAGATAAGCTTTTCTAAAGATGGAGGCCTTACTTTTCCCAGTAGCTACGGCTCAGATTTTGGTACTACAGCAAATTTATATTTGGATTTTGAGAGCGTAGGTACTAAAACAGTAGTTTTTAGAGTTAAAAATGCGGTTGGAGATACTGTAGACACCATAGTAACTATAGATGTAGAAAGAGGCAATGCCGTGCAAGTACAAAGCTTACAACTTAATTCCTTTTTTAATATGGGTGGTACCTGGGATGATGAATTTGGTAGCACAAACCCACAACGTTTAGCAGATGTTGTTTTTGCCTTGTTAAAACGGAGATTAAATGTGTATACCGGAGAAAGAAGTAATATATATTCTGTATGGTATAGATCAGAAATTAGAGCTAATGAAACTAATTTAACCTGGGATATGCAAAATGAAAACTTACTCATTAATTTAAACCAGTTAATGCCATTTATTGGATTTGGAGATGACGATGGAAATAATATTGGTCAGGATTTAATGCTGGGCCCACCATTTGAGCGTGTGGTTCCAATCTTAGATTACATCAATACACAGCCAAACTCAATACTAGTTAATGAAGCAGATATTGATTTGGAATATGAATTATTAGTCAATTGGTAATTAAAATCTATTTTTAGTCCAAAAACAAAGCATGAAACAAGCTTTAATTTTTCTACTGTTTTTAACCTTAAGTGTTGGTTTCGCTCAAAACGAAACCAATATTTGGTATTTTGGTGTAAATGCAGGCTTAGATTTTAATAGTGGTGCTCCAGTACCTTTGTTAGATGGAGAATTAAACACAGACGAAGGCTGTGCTACCATTTCTAATGCTTCAGGCAATTTGCTGTTTTACACAGATGGCGTTACAGTTTGGAATAATACACATGCCGTAATGCTTAATGGTACTGGATTAAACGGGGATTTTTCGAGTACGCATTCTGCATTAATAGTGCCTAAACCAAATGATCCAAACGTTTATTATATTTTCACGGTAGACGCTCAGGCTGGAGCAGATGGTTTGCAATATTCTGAAGTAGATATGACTCTTGATGGTGGTTTAGGAGGTGTAACAAGTAACAAAAATATCTTATTAATCACACCTACCACAGAGAAATTAACAGCCATTAAAAATCCTATAGCAAACGAATATTGGGTAATCAGCCATAAATGGGAGAGTGACGAATTTGTGGCTTATAATGTTTCTGATATAGGTATCAATATGATACCGGTAATTAGTGCTAGTGGGACTTACGTTGATGGTGATGATTTTGCTACTATAGGTCAAATAAAAGTATCTCCAGATGGCACAAAATTGGCTGTTGCCAGAAGAGAAATATCTGAAGTCCAAGTCTTTGATTTTGATGCTACCTCAGGTGTGGTTTCCAATCCTTTAACCGTTTTAAATGTTAATATTACAGATGAATTTGTTTATGGTGTAGAGTTTTCTCCCAACAGTAAGCGGCTTTATGCGTCTATAACTGGAATAGGTGTTTATCAATACGATCTTGAGGCAGGTTCTGTGGGTGCTATTATTGCTTCGCAAATTTTAGTATCACCACAAGCACATCCCTATTCTGCACTCCAATTAGCTTCAGACGGTAAAATATATGTTGCAAAATCCAGTCGTTTTTATATAGATTATATTGACAATCCAAATGCACTGGGAGCGGCGTGTAATTATCAATTTGAAGGCTTGTATTTAAATGGTAAGCAATCTAAAAGAGGTTTACCACCATTCATTCAAAGCTTTTTACAAATAGACGACGTTCAATTCGAAAACGTATGTAATGGAGATACAACGCAGTTTTCACTATCCAATACAGTAGATGCGGCAGTATGGAATTTTGGTAACTCAGCGTCAGGTACAAATAACACAGCTACAGGTTTAAATCCAACACATGTTTTTACAGGAGCTGGAACGTATGACGTCTCTGTAACGGTTACAGTAGGTACACAAACAGCAACATCGACTGCAACCGTAACTATTTACGAGCAACCAACAGCCACACAGCCGCAAGATCTTTTAATATGTGACAACAATAACGATGGCTTGTATACCTTTAATTTAACTAATCAAGACATAGCCATTTTAAACGGGCAATCTAATACAGATTTTGAAGTCTTGTATTATTCAAGTGCAACAGATTACACTAATGAGAACCCAATAACAAATCCATTGGCGTATACAAATACAACGGCTTATGCAAACCAAACCATTATTGTAAGTGTTAGAAATATAAATAATCCAGACTGTGAAGCGTCAACCAGTTTTAATATTCAGGTTTTTGATAGTGCAACGCCAAACCAAAATGTAACTGCTTTAGAATTTTGTGATAATACCAGTTTTGGTACAGATACAGATGGTATCATTTTATTTGATTTAACGCAAAATGAAACAGCAATTTTAAACGGGCAGTCAGCTTCAGCTTTTACAGTAAGTTATTATACAGATGCTGCATTAATGAATCAAATAACTAATCCAAGCAATTATCAAAATACTAATACTTCAGAAACGATTTATATGCAAGTCGTAAACAATAATAACATGTTGTGTGAAGCGCAAACGGCATTCAATATTGAAGTATTTGCATTGCCAGTCGTAAATCCTACTGCTTTATTAAGCCAATGTGATGATGATTTAGACGGCTTTAGTGCTTTTAATTTAAATGAGGTTGTTAATGAAATTACCACCAATGCAGTTAGCGAAACGATTACCTTTCATGAAACGCTAGCAGAAGCAGAAAATAGCATTAATACAATAACAAATACGACTACTTACAGCAATCAGTTAGTAAGTGCTGATGTTGTGTTTGCCAGAATAGAAAACACGAATGGTTGTTTTAGAACAGCGCAAATAAATTTATTCGTCTCTACTACTCAAATTCCATTAACATTTACCAGAGATTTCTACGCGTGTGATGATGGTATAGATGGTTATGATGGCGTTGCAACATTTGATTTTAGTACCGTAAATACAGAAATTCAAGCACTATTTCCTGTCGGGCAACAGCTTATTATCAATTATTATAGAAATCAGGCAGATGCTTTAGCAGAGAATGATCCTATACTGGATATTTCGAACTATAGTAATATAGGCTATCCAAACACACAAGACATTTTTATAAGAGTGGATAGCGCCGTTAATAACGATTGTTTAGGTTTAGGACAACATATTACCTTGCATGTAGAAGCAATGCCATTTGCTACAGGACCAATAATTATCCAGCAATGTGACATAGGAAATGATGGGACAGAGGAAATAGATACCTCTACGATTAATGCAGAATTGCTTCAAGGCCAAACAGACGTTTCAATCGTATTTACAGATGCTAATGGCACAGTGTTGTCTAACCCGCTACCAAACCCATTAGTAACAGGCACACAATCGATAACAGCAACCATGACTAATACAACATCGTTAGATCTGGATGGCGCGTGTTCGGTTTGGACAACTATTGATATTATTGTAGATCCAGGAGTGATTGCTAATGCCGTTCCAGACTTTAATGTATGTGATGACAATAACGATGGGCAATTTGCTTTTGATACTTCTGGTGTCGCATCAACCATTTTAAATGGGCAAACAGGTGCAGAGGTTAGTTATAGAGACGGGAGCGGAACTGTTTTGTCGAGTCCGTTACCAAATCCATTTGTTACCAATACACAAACAATAACGGCTACAGTTATTAACCCATTAAATCCACTATGTTTTGCTGAAACGGCTATTAATTTTATTGTAAACCCTCAGCCTATCGCAAATACAGTTCAAGATGCTATTGTTTGCGACGATGTTTCAAATGATGGAGAACATGTATTTAATCTATCAGATTATAATATTGACGTATTAAACGGTCAATTAAATACCGTATTCAATATTTCATATCATGGGTCACAAATGGATGCAGATTTAAATGCGAGTCCCTTACCAAATGCTTATTTAAGTACAGTTACTTCAGAAACTATTTATGTTAGAATTGAAAATAATAACAATACCACTTGTTTTGATACCACTTCGTTTCAAATAGGTGTAAGCTATTCGCCAACAGCAATGCAACCGGAAAATATAAGCCTATGTGATGATTCGACGAATGATGGGTTTGAAATTTTTGATTTAAGCATTCAAAACACAACCATTTTAAACGGTCAATCAAGTACCGAAAATGTAATTACTTATCATTTGTCTCAAGTAGATGCAGAAGCTAATATAAACGCATTGAATCCGTCGTACACTAATATCTCGAATGCGCAAACCATATATGCAAGAGTAGAGAATATTAATAATTCAAACTGTTTCGCAACAACGTCTTTTGAATTAATTGTAAATGAACAGCCTGTTTTAAATATGTCTGACCAATGGACAATTTGTGCAAATGAATCTGTAGAAATAATAGCAGATGAAGGCTATGATAATTATTTCTGGGCAACAGGAGAAACAACGAGAATTATTACAGTCGAAAATCCAGGAACTTATACTGTTACCGCTTCAAACACTTATGGCGGTTTAATTTGTGAGACTAGCAAAACAGTAAGTGTTATTGAATCTAGTATTGCAATCATAGCAGATATTGAAACTATTGATTGGACACAAAATGATAATGCTATAATTGTGAATGTTGAAGGTGATGGAGATTATGAATATTCTATTGATGGATTTAATTATCAAGACAGTAATCAATTTACTAATCTAAGTATAGATGATTATACGGTTTATGTACGAGATAAAAATGGTTGTGGCATTTCTGAAGAAGAAGTGTATTTGTTATACTATCCTAGTTACTTTACTCCAAATGGTGATGGCGTACACGAGACCTGGCAAATTTTTAATTCAGATAAAGAACCAAATAATGTAACCTACATCTACGACAGATACGGAAAATTACTCACTCAAATAAATCCAGGGGGTAATGGCTGGGATGGGACATTTAATGGAAATCCATTACCAACCTCAGACTATTGGTTTGTAGTTAACAGACAAAATGGTAAGCAGTATCGCGGCCATTTTACTTTGAAACGGTAATTTTATTTAGCATCCCTGCTTTTGAGCAAGCTCACTAAAAAAAGTGGGTATCTGAAAAGTCAAAAATGAGCTATTTTGTCACATTTAGCTCAGTCGAAATGCATTTAAAATCAAATTATTAATGTTTCCGACTACGCCCAAACGAATAGTTTTCAAGATTTATTAGACTAGCTCTTTTCGAGTTAAAGTGGGGAGAGCAGGATTACAGATCCTTGCTGCCACTTCGTGAAAATGAAAAGTCAATCTGCTAACGCAGCTTCTTTTTTTATTCTAAAATACTTCGCTAAAGTAAACTTTGCTCGTTTTTTAGAATAAAAAAAGTCCAAACTTGCGTTTGAACTTTTCGAGTTAAAGTGGGGAGAGCAGGATTCGAACCTGCGAAGACGTAGTCAGCAGATTTACAGTCTGCCCTCGTTGGCCGCTTGAGTATCTCCCCAAAACTGAACGCAAATATAAGCCTGTTTTATGTTTGCGCAAAGATTTTTTTAATTTATTTATATGCCAAATTCAGCTATCACCTTATCTACGTAATCCAGTTTCTCCCAGGTAAATAGCTCGACATCTAAAGTAATATCATTACCATTAGGTTGAGAAAAGGTTTTAGTAACCGTTTCATTTTGTCTTCCCATATGCCCATAAGCAGCAGTTTCGCTATAAATTGGGTTTCTTAGTTTTAAACGGTCTTCAATTGAAGCTGGACGCATATCGAATATTTTAGATATTTTTTCAGCAATTTCACCATCGGTCATATTAAATGGGCAAGTGCCATAAGTATCTACAAAAATACCCATAGGCTCAACAACACCAATAGCATAACTTACTTGTACTAAGATTTCATCGCAAACCCCTGCAGCAACTAAGTTTTTAGCAATGTGTCTTGTCGCATAAGCGGCACTTCTATCTACTTTACTTGGGTCTTTTCCTGAGAAGGCACCACCACCATGAGCCCCTTTTCCGCCATAAGTATCTACAATAATTTTACGCCCTGTTAATCCGGTATCGCCATGAGGTCCACCAATAACAAATTTTCCTGTAGGGTTAATGTGGTATTTTATATCATTATTAAACAGCGGCTTTAAATCTTCCGGTAATTTAGCAACTACTCTTGGAATTAAAAGGTCAACAATATCTTTTCTAATTTTGGCTAACATAGTCTCGTCAGCATCAAAATCATCATGTTGTGTAGAAACTACTATAGCATCAATACGCTGTGGGACATTGTCATCACTATATTCTATAGTCACCTGACTTTTAGAGTCTGGTCTTAAATAAGTAATGTCTTTGTTTTCACGACGTAATTCGGCTAATTCTATTAAAATTTTATGAGACAAATCTAAAGCCAAAGGCATATAGTTCTCAGTTTCGCGAGTCGCATAACCAAACATCATCCCTTGATCTCCCGCACCTTGCTCTTCTTTGCTTGCTCTGTCAACACCGCGATTAATATCGTCTGACTGTTCATGTATCGCACTAAAAACACCGCATGAGTTACCGTCAAACATGTATTCGCCTTTGGTATATCCAATTTTGTTTATCGTATCTCTAGCAATCTTTTGTACATCTAAATAAGTATTAGACTTTACTTCACCTGCAAGTACGACTTGGCCGGTAGTTACTAAAGTTTCACAAGCAACTTTCGAGTCCTTGTCGAATGCTAAAAAGTTATCGATTAAGGCATCACTAATTTGATCTGCTACTTTGTCTGGATGACCTTCAGACACACTTTCTGATGTAAATAAATACGCCATATTTTTTTATTAAGTTTTCTTGTGATTTGACGAGAGCGTCCAAGGAAGTTTACACTGCCTTTAGCATTTAATTTCAAACTTGATTTGGAATCTATTGCATCCGTAATTTATCAGTTTGAAGAGGTTGCAATCAGTCAAATCCGTCCTCTTTAATTTTCGAAATACAAAAGTAACAAAATAATGGAGTTTAAAAAGTTTGAGTCAGTTAAAAATCGTTAAAATCCAGAGAAGGGCATTTTTATAAATTCATATAAACCAAAAAAAGACGCTTATATTCAAATATTCTTAATTAGAAAACCAATTAAGGATATTTTTAATAAAATCTCTTTAGAGACTGTTATAAGTAAGCTGTTCTTTAGTAACTTTATCTATCGGTTAAACTAAAAAGAAATTATGCCATTACAGCCAAAATTAACGCGTTTTAATCAAAATGTTTTGTCAAAATATCAAATTTATAATGGTATTTTCATGACCCTGCCTTTTGATACTATTTCAAAAACTGGTGTGCTTTTGCCGCTATTTCATGAAACTTGTAAAAAAGGTTTTGAGAACGGAGATAACCCTACGGCAATTGTAGCTAGTTTCTTTAAGAAATACCAAGCGAGACGTGGTGATGAAAGTCAAATTAATTTATTATTCCGCTTTATTCAATATATTGAACGTCAAGTAGTTTTGTTTGATGCTATTGAAGATGCTGCTTTTCCGATTGTAAATAATATGGATGGTATTGGTACACTGCGTAGTTTAAAAGAAAGCGCGTCTGCCGAAGGGAAATTAGATAAATTGCGTGAGTATTTAGAAGAATTTAAAGTCCGAATCGTACTTACCGCACATCCTACGCAATTCTATCCTGGTGCCGTTTTAGGCATTATCACCGATTTAACAGAAGCGTTAAAGGATAACGATTTACTTCGAATAAATGATTTGTTGGCGCAACTGGGAAAAACACCATTTTTTAAGCACGAAAAACCAACGCCTTATGATGAAGCGGTAAGTTTAATATGGTACTTAGAAAATGTGTTTTATCAATCCTTCGGAAAGATTTACGATTACATTCAGCAAAATATTTTTGAGGGGAAGTCTATTGCTAACGATATTATAAATGTGGGGTTCTGGCCAGGTGGAGATAGAGATGGAAATCCCTTTGTGACACCAGAAATCACCCTGAAAGTGGCAGCTAGATTGCGAGAAACGATTATAAAAAACTACTATAGAGATATTAGAAAGTTAAGTCGAAAATTAACGTTTCAAGGTGTGGAGGAGCGCGTAGTTTTTCTTGAAAAAGAACTTTACAAGATTGTGCTTCATGAGAGCTCAGACTTAAGCCTAGAGTCTTTTGCTCAGGAATTAAAGTCGATAAAAGAACTCATTATAGAGAAGCACCAATCGCTTTATGTTTCAGAAATAACAAGCATAATTAATAAAATACATCTTTTTGGATTTCATTTTTCTACACTCGATATTCGTCAAGATAGCAGGGCGCATGCTAAAGTGTTTACAGACATGGTAAATGTTATGATTGAGAGCGGAAGCACTATTTTCCCAAAAAATTATAACGCCCTTTCAGAGCAGGAGCAGGTACAGCTGCTTTCAAAAGTAAAAGGAAAAGTAGATTTGTCGTTAATTAAAGATGAAGAAACACTCAAGGCTTTACGTACTATGGAGGCTATAAAAACCATTCAGCAGTCTAATGGTGAGCGTGCAGCAAACCGGTACATCATTAGTAACAATCAAACCACATTGAATGTCATGCAGTTGTTTGCCATGTTAAAATTAGTGGCATTTCAAGACGATTTAACAGTAGATATTGGGCCACTTTTTGAAACAATAAAAGATCTAGAAGTATCGCATAAAGTTATGGAAGACTTGTATACAAATCCACAATACGCAGCGCATTTAAAGAAACGGGGAAACAAACAAACCATCATGCTTGGTTTTAGCGATGGCACAAAAGATGGGGGGTATTTAATGGCGAATTGGGCGATTTATAAAGCAAAAGAGCGTCTTACGGCAATCTCAAGAAAATATGATATCACTGTTATTTTCTTTGATGGTCGTGGCGGACCACCAGCAAGAGGTGGTGGAAAAACGCATAATTTCTATGCCTCGCTTGGTCCAACAATTGAAGACAAAGAAGTGCAGCTAACCATTCAAGGACAAACCATTAGCTCCAACTTTGGGACATTGGATTCTTCACAATATAACTTAGAGCAATTGATTAGTTCAGGTATTCATAATAGCTTAAGTGATTCCGATTTACGTATGATTCCAGAAAACAGAGTGGTTATGGATAATTTGGCTAAGTTGAGTTATGAAGCCTATGTAGACTTTAAAAATCATCCAAAATTTATTCCGTATTTAGAACATATGAGTACTTTAAAATATTACGCAAAAACTAATATTGGTAGTCGCCCTTCGAAAAGAGGAAAGGCTGAAGGTTTGGTTTTTGAAGATTTAAGAGCGATTCCGTTTGTAGGGTCTTGGAGTCAATTAAAACAAAATGTTCCTGGGTTTTTTGGTGTGGGTACGGCGTTGAAGTATTATGAAGATGTGGGAGAGTTTGAAAAAGTAAAGCAGTTATTTAAAACCTCAAGTTTTTTTAAGACGCTAATAGAGAATAGTATGATGTCTCTCTCTAAGTCCTTTTTTGATTTAACGAAATACATGAGTGAAGATGAAGAATATGGCGCGTTTTGGAATGTGATTTATTCAGAATATAATACGACTAAGCGTCTCATTTTAAAGCTAACAGATTATCAAGAGTTGATGGAAGAGGAGCCTACAGGAAAGGCGTCTATTAGTGTTCGTGAGTCTATTGTGTTGCCTTTATTAACCATTCAGCAATTTGCATTAAAGCAGATTCAGGAATTAGAAAAAGCTGAGGTGCGTGATGCAGCCCGTATTGCTGTGTTTGAGAAGCTGGTCACACGCTCTTTGTTTGGTAATATTAATGCGAGCCGTAATTCGGCATAACTTTAGTGTTTTTGTGAGAAGGTTATGAGGCAGTACTTCTTGAATCATAACTATTTCTTGTTTAAAATATGGTCATCATAAAAAAACCTCGAAGCTTATTTAATACTTCGAGGTTTCTGCTAACTAAACAACATGTTCTTAACGTTCATTCAATCTAAAGTCTGGATAGGCATCCATTCCATGTTCATGAGCATCAAGGCCTTCTAATTCTTCTTTTTCACTAACGCGAATACCTACTGTTTTCTTAAGTATGAATAATATAATAAAAGAGGTGGTAATACAGAATACGGCATAAGCGCCTACGCCAGTTAATTGGTGTAAAAATTGAGTTGTACCAGCCATTTTTCCAAAAAGACCTACAGCTAAGGTTCCCCAAATACCACAAATTAAATGTACGGCTATGGCTCCTACAGGATCATCTAAACGCAATTTATCAATTAAGGCTACAGCGGCTACAATAATACCACCAGCAATAAGGCCTATTAGAATAGCATCTGTTGGTGACATTTGATCCGCACCAGCAGTAATGCCAACAAGGCCGCCTAAAATACCATTTAAAAACATGGTTAAATCATAATTTTTATGCGCTAAAGTTGAGATAATAAATGCGCTAACACCACCGGCGGCAGCGGCTAAAGAAGTTGTTACTAGGGTTAGCGACGTTAATGCTGGGTCTGCAGATAATACAGAGCCACCATTAAAGCCAAACCAACCTAGCCATAAAATGAGAACACCCGCGGTGGCTAAGGGAATATTATGTCCTAAAATAGCAAACGATTTACCTTCTTTGAATTTTCCAATACGCGAGCCAAGTAACCATACGGCCACTAAAGCCGCCCAGCCACCTACAGAATGTACTAGCGTAGATCCGGCAAAATCGTAAAACCCTAATTGGTCTAACCAACCTGCGCCCCATTTCCAAGAACCTGCAATTGGGTATACCACGCCAACATAAATAATAGTAAAAATCATGAACGGTCCTATTTTTACACGTTCAGCTACTGCTCCAGAAACAATAGTAGCTGCTGTAGCGGCAAACATGCCTTGGAATAAGAAGTCTGTCCAATAGGTGTAGCCTTCATTATAAGCCAAGTCTAATCCACCTTCTGCGGCTTGCGGCGAGTCTAATCCAAAACCTGCGAACCCAAATATTCCAGACGAACCTTCGGCAAAACCAGGGTACATTAAATTAAAGCCTACCAGACAATAGAGTAGTAAACCAACGCAAATGATAAATGTGTTTTTAAATAAAATATTTATTGTATTCTTTTGTCTTGTTAGACCAATTTCTAGGAAAGAGAATCCTAAGTGCATAAAGAAAACAAGTGCTGTACAGATCATCATCCATACATTATTTATAGTTAATAATTCCATAATAATTTATTAATGAGTTAGTTTATTTTAAAGTTTCTCCGCCCTTTTCGCCAGTTCTAATTCTGTAGACTTCTTTAATGTCAGATACAAAAATTTTACCATCGCCAACGTCTCCTGTTTTAGCAGATTCCATAATGGTTTTTATAACAATGTCTTCAAAATCATCATTTACAATAATTGATAAATAGCGACGCTCGATATCGCTGGTGCTGTATGAGACTCCTCTATATACATGTCCTGTTTTTTCGTTGCCAAGACCAGTAACATCCCAGTAAGAGAAAAAGTTTATGCCTACTTCATGTAGTGCTGTTTTTACTATAGAAAATTTAGATTTTCTAATAATTGCTTCTACTTTTTTCATAAAAAACGTGTTTAGTAATTTGTTGTTAGTTAAAATTTATAGATCGCTGCCATTACAAACGAGGCCAAGCTTTTTGTAGGCATTAAATCGGTGTCTATAAAAATGTCTTCTGAACCATTGTCTAAGCGTAATTCTGGTTTAATAATTAAATCTTCAACACTATAACTTCCTGTTAGAGTGATTGCTAAAACGCTGGGGTCATCGCTCACTAAATCGCTTTGTGTCGCAAAATATTCGCCACGTAAGCCTATAGCAAAAGCGTTATTTAAAGTGTATTGTGGGTAAAGTGCCGCGCCATAAAAACCGTCACCTTCATTATCTGTATAAGCAGCATTAATTCCAATAAAGAAATCTTCTGTAGCATCAAAGCCACCAGTATAATCCACTTCGTAACCTAAGCCAGCTTTATCGTATAAAAGATTTAAATACTGACCTGAATAACCCATTTGTGCACCAACCGCATAGCTTCCGTCTGGATTGAATTCTGTGACATCCGTTTGGTTAAAAACACCTAACATTAAGCTAAGGTCTTCTGATAATGAAAAATCAGCTTTAACGCCCGTATGCGAAAAAGGCCCATTAGAAAACAGGTAAGAGGTGCTGTAGTTAAAATTCCCTACAGGAGAGATGACTTCGTAGCCTAAAAACGTATTGAATTTACCAAAGGTTATCTTTGTAGATTCACTCACATTCCAAAAAGCATAGAGTTGATTCAATACAGTCGCACTGGCTGCTTCTCCTCGGGGACCAAAGACTAGATCTGCAACAGCGCCTACCTTACCCTTTTCGTAGGAAGCAATGAGATTTCCCATGCCTAGAGAAAACCCAGCGGTGTCGGCAAAAGACGTTCCGGGTGCAATTTGATTGGTGTCATTTGGGGCAGTAATATTGGCTCTATAATAGACGTCCACACTGCCTTCAAAACTAAATTTTTTCTCTGTAGGTTCTGGTGCTGTTTCTTGAGCAAATAAACTGGTTGACAAGAATAAAATTAGAATGTAATTTAATGGTTTCATATAAAGCTGGTTTTTTATTGATTTGCAAATCAAAACTATGCAAAAAGTATTTACAACCCATAAAATTATAGGGTATAAAACTCATTTTTACGATTATGAGATTTTTAACCCTAAAAAAAATAGGGTATAATATTTTAAACGTATAAATGTTAAGATTTTCATAATGCTTAAATTGAAATATTCTTAGTTAAATTTGATTTTCAATAAATTTTATGAACCTATTTGCTGTTATTTTTGAATTAAATTCAGGTATTTAAGACTTGCAGTTTAAATGGGGGTTAGAAATTTGTCAATTTAATAAAGATTAAATTGAAGGATTGTTGTTTATAAGGCTTGAAATTTTTGATTTCGGAATAATGAATCTTATATTTTTTTGTTCAATTTCTTCATTATACATTAGTGATAATCTGACAAGAAATAATCTCTTAAATTTCAACATTATGCTTAAAAAACAAGGCTTGTATTTACCAGAATTTGAACACGATAATTGTGGTGCAGGATTTATATGCAGTCTAAAAGGAAATAAGTCTAATAATATCATTCATAAAGCACTCGAAATTTTAGAAAAGTTAGAGCATCGTGGTGCGGTAAGTAGCGACGGCAAAACAGGGGATGGCGCAGGTATTTTAATAGATATTCCGCATGAGTTTTTTGTAAAAAACTGTGATTTTAATTTACCTCAATTTGGAGCGTATGCTGTTAGTAATGTGTTTTTGCCAAAGCGGGAGAATCAACGGAAGTATTGCATCGAAAAATTTGAGTCTTATATCGTAGGTCAGGGGTTAGAAATTTTGGGTTGGAGAAATGTGCCAGTAGATTCCTTGGTTATTGGTGAAATTGCAGCAGAAACAGAACCGTTTATAAAACAACTATTTATTGGTAAGTCTGATAAAGAACAAACAGATTTCACCTTCAATTTAAAATTATTTACGGCTAGAAAACAAGCTGAACATCACATATATAATTCAAAACTATCTGAAAGCGCTCGCTTTTACGTGCCTAGTTTATCTACAAAAATCATCATTTTTAAAGGGCTTTTGATTCCTGAAGATATTAAACTGTATTATACAGACTTACAAGATCCTTCTTTAGTAACCCGATTGGCTTTGGTGCATCAGCGTTTTTCAACCAATACTTTTCCAACTTGGGATTTAGCACAACCCTTTAGATACATGTGTCATAATGGAGAAATTAATACACTCCGCGGAAATGTGTCACGCACGCTTTCACGTCAGGAGTTAATGGAGAGTGACTGGTTTGGTGAAGACATAAAAAGTATTTTTCCAGTTATATTGCCAGGAAAATCAGATTCTGCTCAAATGGATATGGTGGTCGAGTTGTTATTAATGACTGGGCGATCGCTCCCAGAAGTGATGATGATTTTGGTGCCTGAAGCTTGGGAAAAAAACCCAGATATGTCTGAAGCTAAACGTGCATTCTACGAGTATAATTCGTGTATTATGGAGCCATGGGATGGTCCGGCTTCAATTCCTTTTACAGACGGCAATTATATAGGTGCCGTTTTGGACCGAAATGGATTACGCCCATCAAGATACTCGGTTACGAAAGATGGTTTTGTTATTATGTCTTCAGAAACAGGAGTTATAGAAATTGATCCCAAAAACATTGAAAAACACGGCCGATTAGAACCTGGAAAGATGTTTTTAGTAGACATGAATCAGGGTCGAATTATTAATGATGAGGAAATTAAAGAGGCTATTGTGTCTAAACAGCCTTATAAAGAATGGTTAGATAAAAACTTGGTGCATCTTCGTGATATTCCAGCAAAAAAAGGAGAGATTAAGCATAAAGAAGACGATTTACTAACGCGTCAAGTGGTATTTGGCTATACCGAAGAAGATTTACGTGTCCTTATTCAGCCTATGGCGCAATTGGGAAAAGAACCTATCGGATCGATGGGTAATGATACGCCAATTGCGATTTTGTCAGAGCGGCCGCAGCTCATTTATAATTATTTCAAGCAATTATTTGCGCAAGTGACTAATCCGCCTCTAGACGGTATTCGTGAACAATTAATTACAGATATTAGTTTGACTTTAGGAAGTGATACGAACCTATTTAAAATAAACGAAGACCAGTGTAGGAAATTGAAAATTCAAAATCCTGTGATTTCAAAACACGATTTAGATAAGATAAAAAATTACAAATCTAATCCAGACTTCGTCGTAACCACAATTCCTATTTTATATGAAGTCGATAAGGGGTTAAACGAATTAGAAAGTGCACTTGAGCATTTAGTAAAGCAAGCGTCTAAAGCTATAGATGAAGGTGGAAATATTATCATTTTGTCCGATCGAGGGGTGAGTAAAAACCTTGCGCCAATTCCAGCGCTCTTAGCCTGTTCGTATGTGAATCACGAGTTATACAAAATAGGCAAGCGTGCTAAAGTTAGTTTGATTATCGAGTCTGCAGAGCCACGTGAAGTACATCATTTTGCATTACTGTTTGGTTATGGTGCTAGTGCCATTAATCCCTATATCGTAAACGAAATTGTTTATGATCAAGTACAGGCTAAAGATATTGAAGACTTAAGTTATTTAACGGCTATTAAAAATTACAACAAAGCTGTTGGCATGGGAATCCTTAAAGTGATGAACAAAATCGGAATTTCTACATTAAATTCTTACAGAGGTTCGCAGTTGTTCGAATGTATTGGATTAAACACAAAAGTTGTTAATGATTATTTCCCAAATACAGTGACCAGAATTCAAGGTATTGGTTTGCGTGAAATCGAAAAAGAAATCTATAAACGCCATAAAAGAGCCTATAAAACAGAAGTGGTGGAAGCTGATTTAAGTTTAGATTTTGGCGGACAATACAAATGGAGGCGAGATGGAGAAAAACACTTATTTAATCCCTTAAGCATTTCAAAATTGCAAGAATCTGTTAGGAGTAATAAACACAGTTCATATAAAGAATATTCCAATTTAATAAACGAACAGACCAAACAATTAATGACCATTCGTGGCTTGTTTGAGTTTACCAATTTTGATCCAATTCCTATAGAAGAAGTTGAGCCTTGGACGGCAATCGTAAAGCGTTTTAAAACAGGCGCCATGTCTTATGGGTCTATTAGTAAAGAGGCGCACGAGAATTTAGCAATTGCGATGAATCGTATTGGAGGAAAGAGTAACTCTGGTGAAGGCGGTGAGGATGAAGAACGTTTTTATAAGGATCCAAATGGCGATTGGAAAAACTCGGCAATCAAACAAGTAGCCTCAGGGCGATTTGGTGTTACGTCAAATTATTTGACGAATGCTTCTGAGATTCAAATAAAAATGGCGCAAGGTGCTAAACCTGGTGAAGGTGGTCAGTTACCTGGTCCTAAAGTAAATCCAGATATCGCAAAAACCAGAAATTCCACACCTTATGTTGGTTTAATTTCGCCACCACCACATCACGATATTTATTCTATTGAAGATTTATCACAATTGATATACGATTTAAAATCAGCAAATAGAGCTGCTAGAATTAATGTGAAGCTCGTTTCCGAAGTAGGCATTGGTACAGTAGCTGCTGGTGTTGCTAAAGCAAAAGGCGATGTTATTTTAATTTCTGGTCACGATGGTGGTACAGGAGCTTCACCACTAACCTCTTTAAAACATGCAGGTTTGCCGTGGGAGTTGGGGTTGGCGGAAGCACAGCAAACGTTGGTTATGAATAATTTAAGAAACCGTGTGGTTTTGGAGTGTGACGGACAACTAAAAACGGGGCGTGATGTTGCCATCGCCTGTCTATTAGGTGCTGAGGAATTTGGTTTTGCCACAGCGCCATTAGTCGCTTCGGGTTGTATTATGATGCGGGTGTGTCACCTAAATACCTGTCCCGTAGGTATTGCCACCCAAAACCCAGAACTGCGTAAAAAATTCAATGGAAAACCCGAGCATGTGGTTAACTTCATGTATTTCGTAGCACAAGAATTAAGAGAAATAATGGCACAACTTGGATTTAGAACGGTTAATGAAATGGTTGGTCAGGCACAAAAATTAAACCGAAATAAAACGATTGATTTCTATAAGTCTAACGGTTTAGATTTATCTCCAATTTTACATAAAGTTGCCGTTTCAGAAGGCACCAAATTATACAATACGGAAAAGCAGGATCACAATTTAGAAAAAGCCTTAGATTTTAAAATCATCAAACAAGCACATCCCGCTTTATTCCGCAAGGAGAGAACAGTGATTGATGCTAAAATCAATAATATGGATCGTGCATTTGGTGCGATTATTAGTAACGAGATTTCTAAAATTTATGGCGCTCAAGGTTTGCCTGATAATACTTTAAAAATCAACTTCACAGGTTCTGCAGGGCAAAGTTTTGCTGCATTTGCGACAAAAGGTCTGAATCTCGTGATTAATGGGAATGCAAATGATTACTTAGGAAAAGGCTTGTCTGGAGCTAAAGTAGCAGTAAAAGTACCAGATGAAGCTACCATTGTTCCAGAAGATAATGTCATTATCGGGAATGTAGCCTTGTATGGTGCAACGTCTGGAGAGGCGTATATAAACGGAAAGGCGGGTGAGCGGTTTTGTGTAAGAAACTCTGGTGCATTAGCTGTGGTTGAGGGTATTGGAGATCACGGTTGTGAGTACATGACCGGAGGAATTGCGGTCATTTTAGGCGAAGTAGGACGTAATTTTGGAGCAGGAATGAGTGGTGGTGTTGCCTACGTGTACGATACAAAAAATACGTTTGAGAAGCATTGTAATAAGGAGGGATTAAACTTAGATCCAGTTACCGAAACCAAAGATGTTTTAGAATTAAAAGCATTAGTTGAAAACCATTACAATGCAACCTTAAGTTCTCAGGCACAGCGTATTTTAGAAAATTGGGAAAAAGAATTGCCAAAATTCATCAAGGTTTTGCCTGAAGAATACAAGCAAGCCTTAAAGCGATTAGAAGAGGAACAAAATATTAAAGCCTAAGACGATGGGAAAGATAACAGGATTTTTAGAAATTGAAAGACAGGTTGAAGCTTATGATACCGTTGAAAACCGACTGAAAAACTACAAGGAATTTACAATTCCAATGAAAGAAAAAGCACTTAAAGATCAAGGTGCAAGATGTATGGATTGTGGTGTTCCGTTTTGCCAAAGCGGCTGTCCGCTCGGCAACCTCATTCCTGATTTTAACGATCATGTTTATAAAGGACGTTGGAAAGAAGCGGCAAAAGTATTGCATGCAACTAATAATTTTCCAGAATTTACTGGACGTTTGTGCCCAGCCCCTTGTGAAGAATCTTGTGTCTTAGGTATTAACGAAGATCCAGTAGCGATAGAGAACATCGAAAAAAACATAGTTGAAACGGCTTTTAAAGAAGGTTGGATTATTGCGAAACCACCAAAAGTAAGAACGGGAAAAAAAGTCGCGGTTGTAGGTTCTGGACCTTCGGGATTAGCGGCGGCACAGCAGTTAAATCGCGCAGGACATTTAGTAACTGTTTTTGAAAGAGATGCTAAAGTTGGTGGATTATTACGCTATGGTATTCCAGATTTTAAACTTGAAAAAGAGATTATAGCGCGAAGAGTAAGGGTCCTGGTAGAAGAGGGAATTGAATTTAAAACCGACGCTCATGTTGGTAAAAATACAAGCGTTGAAACTTTAAAAAGTGACTTTGATGCTATCGCCTTGTGCGGCGGAGCAACGGTTAGAAGAGGTATTCCTATAAAAGGGGCGCATTTAAAAGGCGTAGTACAAGCTATGGATTTTTTAAAGCAAAACAACCAGCGTGTAGATGGCATTACTGGTTTTAAAGAAGACATTTTAGCAACAGACAAAAACGTGATTGTCATTGGTGGGGGAGATACAGGTTCAGATTGTATAGGAACTTCAAATCGTCAAGGCGCAAAATCGGTTACCAATTTCGAGATTTTAAGCAAGCCTTCTAAAGGGCGACCAGCACATCAGCCTTGGCCTTATTGGCCGATGAGGTTAAGAACGAGCTCGTCGCATAAAGAAGGTGTAGAACGTTTTTTTAGTATTTCTACTAAAGAGTTTTTGGGCAATAAAAATGGAGATTTAATAGGCTTAAAAACAGTTGAGGTAGAATGGATTTTTAAAAAAGGAGAACGGCCAGAATTAAAAGAAGTTCCAGGTACAGAAAAAATGTGGGACTGCGATTTAGTGCTTTTAGCACTAGGTTTTACAGGTTCAGAAAAAACCTTAGCTGAACAATTTGGGATCGAAATGGATTTTAGAACCAATATTAAAGCAACCGAAAAAGACTATGCTACAAATGTGCCTGGTATTTTTACTGCTGGAGATATGCGTCGCGGCCAATCCTTAATTGTTTGGGCAATTTCAGAAGGACGTCAAGCAGCACATCATGTCGATAAATATTTAATGGGCCATTCTAATTTACCACTAAAAGGAGAAGGTGACCTGCCGAGAGTGTAGCGTTTTATGAGTATTGATACATAGCGAAATCCACTAATTTACCTTTCTAAAAATGAAAGACTAATTAGTGGATTTTAATTTTAAAGGTCATTTTATTCAAAAAAGAAGGGGTCTTGACTGTACCATTAAATTAAATATAATTAATTGAAAATCAGTAAATTAAATAGTTAACACGCGCTTTGAGTTTAAGAGTGTGTAAGGTGTTAAAACAATAAAAGGCTATAAAACTTTTAATTTCGAAGAACAAAGCAGAAAATTCATAAATGGAATTAAATAAGTACAGTAAAACAGTTACTCAAGATCCTACGCAACCAGCTGCACAAGCTATGTTACATGCGATTGGATTAACAAAAGCAGATTTTTACAAGCCAATCATAGGTATTGCAAGTACAGGTTACGAAGGAAACCCATGTAATATGCACCTAAATGACTTAGCGAAATTAACTAAAGAGGGCACTAAAAATGAAGATATTGTCGGACTAATTTTTAATACTATTGGCGTAAGCGATGGTATTTCTATGGGGACTCCAGGCATGCGTTACTCATTACCATCTCGTGATATTATTGCAGATTCAATGGAAACAGTAGTTCAGGCCATGAGTTATGATGGTTTAATTACGGTGGTGGGTTGTGATAAAAATATGCCCGGTGCTTTAATCGCAATGATACGTTTAAACCGTCCTTCAATTTTGGTCTATGGCGGGACTATCGATTCTGGCTGTCATAATGGTAAAAAATTAGATGTTGTATCTGCATTTGAAGCTTGGGGAAGTAAAGTTGCTGGCACCATGTCCGAAAATGAATATCAAAACATCGTTGAAAAAGCCTGTCCGGGAGCTGGCGCTTGTGGTGGTATGTATACTGCAAATACAATGGCTTCTGCAATCGAAGCCTTGGGCATGACCTTGCCTTTTAATTCTTCAAATCCAGCACTAAGTGATGCAAAAAAGAAAGAGTCTGTAAAAGCAGGTGAAGCGATGCGATTGCTTCTCGAAAAAGATATTAAACCTTCAGATGTTATTACTCGAAAATCACTAGAAAATGCCATACGGTTGGTGACTATTTTAGGAGGTTCTACCAATGCAGTATTGCATTTTTTAGCAATTGCCAGAGCAGCAGATATCGATTTTACACTCAAAGATTTTCAAAAAATAAGTGATACCACGCCATTTTTAGCCGATTTAAAACCTAGTGGGAAATACCTTATGGAAGATGTGCATGCCGTAGGAGGGATTCCTGCTGTATTAAAATATTTACTAAAGAAAGGATTGATTCATGGCGATTGTTTAACAGTCACAGGGAAGACCATTGCTGAAAATTTATTGGATGTTCCCGATTTAACGGAAGGTCAAGACGTTATCAAACCTATCGAAAATCCAATTAAAATTTCTGGACACCTACGTATGTTATATGGCAACTTGGCGGAAGACGGAAGTGTTGCTAAAATCACAGGAAAAGAAGGTTTAAAATTTTCAGGGAAAGCAAAAGTGTTTGAGGGAGAATATGATGCAAATGATGGCATTAGAGATGGAAAAGTAGAAAAGGGAGATGTTATTGTTATTCGCTACGAAGGTCCAAAAGGAGGTCCTGGCATGCCAGAAATGTTAAAGCCAACGGCAGCTATTATGGGGGCGGGTTTAGGTAAAGAGGTTGCTTTAATAACAGATGGACGGTTTTCTGGTGGGACACATGGGTTTGTTGTTGGGCATATCACACCAGAAGCACAGGAAGGTGGTGCTATTGCTTTAGTTAAAAATGGAGATATCATCACTATTGATGCCGAAACAAATTCTATTATTCTAGAGGTTTCAGAAGCAGAATTAAAGAAAAGAAAAGCGCAATGGACAGCACCAGCGTTAAAATTTAAACGGGGTGTCTTATACAAATATGCTAAAACCGTTTCATCGGCTTCTAAAGGCTGCGTGACCGATGAATTCTAAACAAAAGAAAATGAGTGCTAGTATAAGTGAAAGCATCTCAGAATAAAATATAATCCTAACAAGATTAAATATGAATACAGAAACAGTGAAAATAAATTCTTCAGATACAAAAAAGACAATCCGAATCACTGGTAGTGAGGCAGTCGTAAGATGTTTAATGGCTGAAGGAGTTGATATTCTTTATGGTTATCCAGGAGGCGCAATCATGCCAGTTTATGATGAATTATATAAATTTCAAGATCACATTCATCACGTCTTGGTGCGTCATGAACAAGGAGCAACACACGCCGCACAAGGCTATGCTAGAATTTCTGGCAAAGTTGGCGTGGCCATGGCGACTTCTGGTCCTGGAGCAACCAATTTAATTACAGGCATTGCAGATGCGCAAATTGATTCTACACCAATGGTTTGCATTACAGGTCAAGTGGCCTCAAATTTATTAGGAAGTGATGCCTTTCAGGAAACAGATATCGTAGGTATTTCTACACCAGTAACGAAGTGGAATTGCCAGGTAACTAAAGCCTCTCAAATTCCTGAAGCTATTGCAAAAGCCTTTTATATTGCTAAAAGTGGAAGACCAGGCCCGGTATTAGTAGATATTACTAAAGATGCTCAGTTTGAGGAATTTGATTTTGCTTATGAAAAATGCAAAGGCGTACGCAGTTATATTCCAGTGCCTGAAACAGATCCAGAATCATTAATACAAGCGGCAAAATTAATTAACGAAGCCAAACAACCATTAGTTGTTTGGGGACAAGGCGTGATTTTAGCTGAAGCTGAAGCCGAATTTAAAGCGGTGATAGAAAAAGCAGGGATACCCGCTGCATGGACCATTTTAGGTGCTTCGGCCATTGCGACTAGCCATCCCTTAAATGTGGGTATGGTAGGAATGCACGGTAATTATGCACCAAATATGTTAACGAATCAATGTGATGTTTTAATAGCAATAGGCATGCGTTTTGACGATCGTGTTACGGGAAGTTTAAACACCTATGCTAAGCAAGCAAAAATTATACATTTTGAAATTGATCCGGCAGAGGTCGACAAAAATGTAAAAACGGATGTGGCTGTTTTAGGAAATGCTAAAGAAAGTTTAGCAGCTATGCTTCCTTTATTAAATAAAAATTCACACGCCGATTGGCATCAAAAATTCAAAGATTTATTAAAAATTGAAGTAGAGAAAGTCATTAACGATGACTTGTACCCAACCAAGGAAGGCTTGACTATGGGAGAGGTTTTAAAAGAAATAAACAAACAGAGTAAGGGACAAGCAGCCATAGTGAGTGATGTGGGGCAACATCAAATGATTGCATGCCGTTATGCAGAGTTTAATCAAACCAAAAGCAACATTACTTCTGGTGGTTTAGGGACTATGGGTTTTGCTTTACCAGCGGCAATTGGTGCAAAAATGGCAGCTCCAGACCGAGAGGTTGTCGCTATTATTGGTGATGGAGGTTACCAGATGACCATTCAGGAATTGGGAACTATTTTTCAGACTAAAGTACCCGTTAAAATTGTGGTTTTAAACAATGATTTCTTAGGCATGGTGCGCCAATGGCAACAGCTTTTTTTTGATAAACGCTATGCATCTACTGAAATCCAAAATCCAGATTTTGTAGCCATTGCAAAGGGTTATGCTATTGAAGCAAAAAAAGTATCTAAAAGAGAAGATTTGGCGGATGCTGTTAAGGAAATGATGGAATCGAAAGCGGCGTATTTCTTAGAGGTTAAAGTAGAAAAAGAAGCTAATGTATTCCCTATGATTCCTTCGGGAGCAAGTGTTTCAGATATTAGGTTAGAATAACGCCTGCAAGGTGTTACCTGCTAAAAGACCTTCTGGTAAGGTTGACAAAAGAGAAAGGAAAAAAGTAAAGGCTAAAAGATTAATAAAAATGAGTCAGGAAGAACAACAATATACCATTTCAGTGTATACAGAAAATAATATCGGATTACTCAATCGTATTTCGGCTATTTTTCAGCGTAGACATATTAATATAGAGAGTATTAATTCTTCGGTTTCAGAAATAGAAGGGGTGTCAAGATTTACTATCGTTGTCAATCTTTCCGAAGAACACATGAAAAAAATCATTGGGCAGATAGAAAAGCAAGTGGAGGTTATAAAAGCCTACTATCATACCGATGAAGAAACCATTTATCAGGAATCTTGCATATTTAAAATTAAATCTGAACTACTATTCAACGAGCCTCAGATTCAAAATATAATTAAAGACAGCAATGCAAGAATAGTTACAGTAAACAAAAATTTTTTCGTGCTTGAAAAGTCAGGAAGACGAGAAGAAATTGAATTGTTATATAGAGAATTAAAACCTTTTGGAATCCTTCAGTTTACAAGATCTGGGCGTATTTCAGTTACAAAGGAACCCATGGAAATTTCAAAAATGCTGGAAGCATTTAACTACTAAATACATCAAAAATGGCAAATTACTTTAACACATTACCATTAAGAAATCAATTAGAACAATTAGGAAAATGTCGTTTTATGGACGCTTCAGAATTTGAAGAGGGCGTAAAGGCATTAAAAGATAAAAAAATCGTTATTGTAGGTTGTGGTGCACAAGGTTTAAACCAAGGATTAAACATGAGAGATTCTGGATTAAATATTTCTTATGCGCTACGCCAAAAAGCAATAGAGGAGAAAAGAGCGTCTTATATAAATGCAACAGATAATGATTTTAATGTTGGGACTTACGAAGACTTAATTCCAGCAGCAGATTTGGTTTTAAATTTAACGCCAGATAAACAACATACAGATGTTGTTAAAACAGTCATGCCTTTAATGAAAAAAGGCGCAACCTTGTCTTACTCACACGGCTTTAATATTGTTGAAGAAGGGGCGCAAATACGTAAAGACATTACCGTAATTATGGTAGCGCCTAAATGTCCTGGTACTGAAGTGCGCGAAGAATACAAACGTGGTTTTGGAGTGCCTACATTAATTGCGGTACATCCTGAAAATGATCCGGAAAATAAAGGTTGGACACAAGCTAAGGCTTATGCAGTAGCCACTGGCGGCCATAAGGCAGGTGTTTTAGAATCGTCTTTTATTGCGGAGGTGAAAAGTGATTTAATGGGAGAGCAAACCATTTTGTGTGGTTTATTGCAGACTGGAGCGATTTTGTCTTTCGATAAAATGGTGGCAGAGGGTATTGAATCAGGTTATGCCGCAAAACTAATTCAGTTTGGTTGGGAAACAATAACCGAAGCGTTAAAGCATGGGGGAATCACGAATATGATGGATCGATTATCTAATCCGGCAAAAATAAAAGCATTTGAATTGTCTGAAGCATTAAAAGGTATCATGAGACCCTTGTTTGAAAAGCATATGGACGATATTATTTCTGGTCATTTCTCAAAAACAATGATGGAAGATTGGGCTAATGATGATGAAAACTTATTAAAATGGAGAGCGGCAACTGGCGAAACTGCTTTTGAAAAAACACCTTTAACAACCAAACACATTTCGGAACAAGAATATTTTGATCATGGGGTATTGTTAGTTGCTTTTGTTAAATCTGGAGTAGAATTAGCGTTCGAAACCATGGTAAGTGCTGGAATTATAGAAGATTCTGCCTATTATGAATCTCTTCACGAATTACCCTTAATAGCAAATACCATTGCCAGAAAGAAATTGTTTGAAATGAACAGAGTTATTTCTGACACCGCAGAATACGGTTGTTATTTATTCGATCATGCCTGTAAACCCTTATTAAACAATTTTATGAAAACGGTGAAAACAGATGTTATTGGTAAGCCCTTTTCAAGTTCAAATGCTGTGGACAATATAGCGTTAATTGCAGTGAATGATGCGATTAGAAATCACCCCATTGAAGCCGTAGGAAAACGCTTAAGAGCTGCAATGACAGCAATGAAAATTATAAGATCAGAAGCGGTAAAGACTGAAGATTCAGTGCTCGCATAACTATTAAGTGAGCGTCACGTCACGTCGAGTGATTCCGCGCAAGAGGATTGTATCTAGAAGTCAATAAAAAACAACACTATAAAAAGTCAGGATGAGATTCCTGCCGACACAGGAATTCATGGAAGTTCAAACCACATATTTCCCAACACAAGAAGCCATTGAAGCTGCCGCCAAAAAATTAAAAGGGGTCGCTTCAATTACTCCTTTGACTAAAAACCTTCAGTATTCGAAAGCCTTTGATTGTAATGTGTTCTTTAAACGCGAAGATTTACAAGTGGTACGTTCTTACAAAATTCGCGGCGCATACAATAAAATGGCCTCACTAACAGCAACCGAAATAGAAAACGGAATTGTATGCTCAAGTGCTGGAAATCACGCGCAAGGGGTGGCGCTATCTTGTAAATTATTAAAAATACAAGGCACTATTTATATGCCTGCGCCAACACCTAATCAAAAGATAGAGCAGGTGAAAATGTTTGGAGAAGACTATATAAATATCATTTTAGAAGGAGATACTTACGATGACTCGTATCACGTGGCTATGATAGAATGCGAACGATTAAACAAAACGTTTATTCATCCTTTTAATGACAAAAAAGTGATTGAAGGGCAGGCAACCGTTGGCTTAGAAATATTAAATCAAACCAATTTACCAATTGATTACCTATTTGTTGCTGTTGGTGGCGGAGGTCTATCCTCTGGGTTGTCTACTATTTTCAAAAATAGATCACCCCATACCAAGGTTATTGGTGTTGAGCCAGAAGGTGCGCCTTCGATGACCACTTCAATTCGCAATAATAAAAACACCGAATTAAAATACATTGAGAAATTTGTAGACGGTGCGGCAGTGCAGCGTGTTGGCGATTTAAATTTCGCGATTTGTAAAGAGTATTTAGCCGATATGATTACGGTACCTGAAGGTAAAGTGTGTCAGACTATTTTAGATTTATATAATAAAGATGCTATTGTTGTGGAGCCTGCAGGCGCTTTAAGTATTGCGGCATTAGATTTTTATGCTGAAGAAATAAAAGGTAAAAACGTGGTGTGTATTGTTAGTGGAAGTAATAATGACATTACCAGAACGGCCGAAATAAAAGAACGCGCATTGCTTTATGCGAATTTAAAACACTATTTTATTATAAAATTTCCACAACGTGCTGGCGCTTTACGTGAATTTGTAGTTGATATTTTAGGACCAACAGATGATATTACGCACTTTGAATATACCAAAAAAGTCAATCGCGAAAATGATGTTGCAGTTGTTGGTTTAGAATTAAAATCGCCGGCACATTTAGAACCATTAATTACTAAAATGAAGCTTAATAATTTTTATGGCGATTACCTGAATGATAAGCCTGAGTTGTTTCAGTTTTTAATCTAATCTGCTTAATAGCAAGAGAACCATTCCAAAGGTTTTTATTCACAGATAAAGCCAGTGTTATAATGTGTTATTCTGAATTTCAGCACTTTACACTATTAATTTGATAAAAATAATTAAATAAGTCTAATTTATAAACCGCTGTATCAAATTAATTTTTACTTTTAACCTATGTTAAGTCAAAACAATAAAAAGAGAATAGAAAGACCCATAAGTTTGCCAGCGCGCAGACGACGTCGCTAATGCTTATAACTTCAAGCCATTTAGTTAACTTCTATTTTTATATTTAACATTGAATCTTTCACAACACATAGTATACTTCCAGAATTTAGTTATTAGATATAATAACAAAAGTTACTTGCGTCCACTTTTCCGTCGCCGCCCGTAGGGTGTACTTCTATTTATAGAACTTAGGTGCGTCCGGTTCTGCTTTTCAAAACTATAAATTATCACATTCTTTAATTCAAAATCAATTACAATGGAAATTGTTATTGCTAATAAATCGCATAGTATTTACGCAGCTATTATTTGTGAAACTATTGCAGAAGCTGCCCAGGTTAGGGGTACTGGTATTGCAAAGCGCAAACCAGAATATATCATTACTAAAATGGAAAATGGCAATGCTGTTATCGCTTTAGAAGGAGATGCATTTGCCGGTTTTTGTTACATAGAAGCCTGGAGTCATGGTAAATTCGTTGCCAATTCTGGTTTAATTGTTCATCCAGATTATAGAAATCTAGGACTGGCAAAACAGATAAAAGCAAAAGTTTTTGAGCATTCTCGAGCTAAATTTCCCGAGGCCAAGATATTCAGTATTACAACAGGTTTAGCCGTCATGAAAATGAATAGTGAATTGGGGTATAAGCCAGTCACCTTTTCAGAATTGACAACAGATCAAACCTTTTGGAATGGTTGTCAAACCTGTAAAAACTATGATGTATTACAGCGTACCGAGCAAAAAATGTGCCTGTGCACAGGAATGCTTTACGACCCAAATAAAATCGAAAAATCTAAAACACATAATCATGATTACGATAAGAAAGTGTGGACAAGATTAAGAAATATAAAACAATCTATGTTTTTAAAAAAAGAAAAAAAATGAGCAAGACATTAGTTTTAGCATATAGTGGCGGGTTAGATACCTCATATTGTGCAGTTAGTTTATCAAAAGCAGGGTACGAAGTACATGCTCTAAGCGTCAATACCGGCGGGTTTAGTTCGGAGGAACTAAAAAGCATAGCATCTAACGCTTATAAAATGGGTGTAACAACTTATAAAAACAGAGATGCTGTTGCTTCATATTATAACAAAGTGATAAAGTATTTGATTTTTGGTAATGTGCTTAAAAATAACAGTTATCCTTTATCTGTGAGCGCAGAGCGCATTATTCAAGCCATTGAAATTATTGAATATGCAAAAAGTATCCAAGCAGATTGTATTGCACATGGAAGCACAGGTGCAGGAAATGACCAGGTTCGTTTTGATATGATTTTTCAAACCTTGGCTCCAGACATTGAAATCATCACACCTATTAGAGATAACAAATTATCAAGACAGGAAGAAATCGATTATTTAAAAGCAAATAATATCGATATGTCCTGGGATAAAGCAAAATACTCTTTCAATAAAGGCCTTTGGGGAACCAGTGTTGGTGGAGAAGAGACCTTGACTTCAGAAAAACCACTACCAGAAGCCGCATATCCTTCGCAATTAACAAAGAATAAGCAAGAGAAAGTAAAACTAAGGTTTAAGAAAGGAGAATTTGTTGCTTTTAATGGTATAGAACAGACTCCAGAAAAAAATATCGAATTATTAAATGCGATTGCC
Organism: Lacinutrix sp. Hel_I_90; assembly: GCF_000934685.1. Lineage (NCBI taxonomy): Bacteria > Pseudomonadati > Bacteroidota > Flavobacteriia > Flavobacteriales > Flavobacteriaceae > Lacinutrix > Lacinutrix sp. Hel_I_90. The sequence continues at coordinate 2,924,025 of NZ_JYNQ01000001.1, forward strand.
TCTGCTTATGCTATTGGTAGAGATATTCACGTAGGAGACACTATTGTAGGAATTAAAGGGCGTGTTGGTTTTGAAGCTGCTGCAGCTTTAATAACGATAAAAGCACATCATTTATTAGAAAAACACACGCTTACCAAATGGCAATTACAACACAAAGAATATTTGTCTAGTTTTTATGGCATGCATTTGCACGAAGGTCAATATTTAGATCCCGTGATGCGAAATATTGAGGCTTTTTTACAAAGTAGTCAGGAGCAGGTTTCTGGAACAGTTATAGTCACATTAAAACCGTATCATTTTTCTTTAGATGGCATTGTATCAGACCACGATTTAATGAATGCAAAATTTGGAAGTTATGGAGAAATGAACAAAGGCTGGACCGCAGATGAAGCTAAAGGATTCATTAAAATTGTAGGCAATCAGAATATGATTTATCACCAAGTAAATTCAGAATTATGAAACTAGAAGTTGGTATTATTGGAGGCGCAGGCTATACTGCTGGTGAATTAATTAGGCTGTTGTTGAATCATAAAAAAACCACTATCAATTTTGTGTTTAGTACCTCTAATGCTGGAAATAAAATAAGTAAAGTACATCAGGATTTGTTGGGCGCTACAGATTTAGAATTTACCGGTAAAATCAATCCTGAAATAGAGGTGTTGTTTCTGTGTTTAGGGCATGGGAATTCTACGGCCTTTTTAGAGCAATATACGTTTGAAGCAAAAACAAAAATCATTGATTTGAGTCATGATTTTAGACTAGATAAAACGAAAGTATTTAACAGAAAAACCTTTGTTTACGGATTACCAGAATTACAAAAAGAAGCGATTTCAAAAGCCAAATACATTGCTAATCCCGGTTGTTTTGCAACCGCCATTCAGTTAGCGATTCTGCCCTTAGCAAATTCCGGGTTATTATCTAATGACCTCCATGTTAATGCAGTAACTGGAGCTACGGGTGCAGGAACAGCATTGTCTGAAACCACTCATTTTGCATGGCGCGATAATAATTTTTCTTCTTACAAAGTGTTTAACCATCAACATTTAGATGAGATCTATCAATCTGTAAAAGCATTGCAAAATGATTTCTCTTCTGAGATCAATTTCATTCCCAATCGAGGTGATTTTTCAAGAGGTATTTTCGCATCCGTTTATACAAAATTTGACGGTAGTCTAGAAGAAGCAAAAACAGTCTATAAAAACTATTATAAAGCGGCCGCTTTTACGTTTGTTTCAGATGACGTTATTCATTTAAAGCAAGTGGTAAACACGAATAAATGCATTCTTTATTTACAGAAGCACAATAACAAATTAATCATCACAAGTATTATCGATAATTTATTAAAAGGCGCTTCAGGTCAAGCGGTTCAAAACATGAACTTAATGTTTGGATTTGAAGAAACCGAAGGGTTACAGCTTAAAGCAAATTATTTTTAACTAATACTCAGGCCTGACAAGTCTAGAATAAAAAAGAACAAATGAAAATAGCTATTATAGGAACAGGGAACTTAGGTAAATCCATAGCGAAAGGATTAATTACCAACAATTCGATTACAACGTTGGTGCTAACCAAAAGAAATTTAGAATCCATTGCAGAATTTGAGGGTTATAAAAATGTAATATTAACTACAGATAACTTAGAGGCTGTTCAAAAATCAGATATTTTGATTTTCGCAGTGCAACCTGCCCATTTTGAATTGGTTTTAAAGGCTATTGCGCCTCATTTAAATGAAAACCATATTATTATTTCAACCATCACAGGATTTACAATTCCTAAAATTGAAGCGCTTGTAGGAGCCCATCGGTTTATCATTAGAGCCATGCCAAATACGGCGATTGCGGTTGGAAAATCCATGACCTGTTTGTGTAGTAATCTACAAGGCGCTAAACGAATAAAAGTAGCCGAAGCGATTTTTAATAGGCTCGGCCACACGTTGGCTATCCCAGAATCTCAAATGCAAGCAGCGACAGTGGTTTGTGCCAGCGGAATTGCCTTTTGGATGCGACTTATTCGTGCCACCACACAAGCCGCAATTCAATTGGGATTCGATGCTAAAGAAGCGCAGGAATTAGCCATGTATACTAGTGAAGGAGCTGCACATTTATTGATAGCAAATGGCAATCATCCAGAACAGGAAATAGATAGAGTAACAACGCCAAAAGGCTGTACTATTGAAGGTTTAAACGAAATGGAACATAAAGGACTCAGCTCTTCTTTAATTCAAGGCATGGTGGCGTCTTTCAATAAAATTAGTACCATTAAAAAGGAACAAATTTAACCGAGTTAAACGATTTTCTATATCCTGAAAGATCTGATTTTACATTTAAAACACCTACAAGGCTTTTGAGACCTTGCAGGATTAAAAATTAAAATATGAGTTTATTTAATGTTTATCCACTGTTTGATATCACACCCATAAGTGCAAAAGATGTTTATGTGTATGATGAAAACAATACTGAATACTTAGATTTATACGGCGGTCATGCCGTAATTTCTATCGGGCATTCACACCCAAAATATGTTACTGCTATTTCTAATCAAGTGTCTAAAATAGGCTTTTATAGTAATGCCATTCAAAATCCGTTACAGGTCGCATTAGCAGACAGGATAGAAGCCGTTTCCGGTTGTAAAGACTACCAGTTGTTTTTATGCAGTTCTGGGGCAGAAGCGAATGAAAATGCTTTGAAATTGGCATCTTTTCACAATGGAAAGCATAAAGTGCTCGCCTTTAAAAATGCATTTCACGGGAGAACTTCAGCAGCAGTAGCGGCTACTGATAACGCTAAAATTGTGGCGCCAATCAATGCTCAGCAAACGGTAGATTTTGTAGCCTTAGGAGATTTAATTTCAGTTGAAAGCATCTTAAAAGAAAACAAAACCTGTGCAGTGATTATTGAATGCATTCAAGGTGTTGGCGGATTAGACGAAAGCACAACCGATTTTTATCAAGGTTTAGAAAAACTTTGCAAACAGTACAAGACCATTTTAATTGCAGATGAGGTACAATCTGGCTTTGGTAGAACAGGCGATTTTTTTGCCTTTCAAAAACATAACTTGTCACCAGATATTATTTCCATAGCAAAAGGTATGGGTAATGGCTTCCCCGTTGGAGGGATTTTAATTCATCCTGCAATCGAAGCGTCTTTTGGTTTGCTAGGCACCACTTTTGGTGGAAATCATTTGGCTTGTATTGCCTCATTAGCTGTTTTAGAAGTTTTGGAGGAAGAGAATCTGATGCAAAATGCTAAAGAAATGTCTGCCTATTTTATTGAAAAAGCGAAAGGATTACCCAATTTAAAACGTGTTAAAGGACGTGGGTTGATGTTGGGATTGGAATTTGATTTTCCTATTGCTCAATTACGAAAAACACTCATTAATACGCATCACATATTTACCGGAAATGCTAAAAATCCTAATTTAATTAGAATTCTTCCGCCATTAACCATTAAAAAAAGCCACCTAGATGTGTTTTTTGAAGCATTAGAGAAAGAACTTGCCATTTTTACTAGTCTAGAAGGTTTTAAAACCTTGTAAGTTTTCAAATAAAGAACGCCGAATAAAATTTAATTTTCCATGAAAAAATACACTGAAATAAAAGACCTATCGAACGTTACAGAAACTATTAAAGAAGCCATTTTATTAAAAATGAATCCTTTTGAATACTCAGACTTAGGAAAAAATAAAACCTTAGTGATGCTATTCTTTAATGCCAGTTTACGTACACGGCTAAGTACAGAAAAAGCGGCGAAAAATTTAGGAATGGCGGTTATGGTACTAAACGTTAATGAGGCGTGGCAACTAGAGTTTGGAGATGGAACGATTATGAATGGGAATACCTCGGAACATATTAAAGAAGCAGCGCAGGTGATTTCGCAATATGCAGACATTATTGCTGTAAGAGCATTTCCAGGGTTGACGGATAAGCAAAAAGATGAATCTGAAGTAGTCTTAAATAGTTTCGTGAAATACGCAACAGTACCCATTGTAAATATGGAAAGTGCTACAGCGCATCCTTTACAGGCTTTGGCGGATGCTATTACGATTTCAGAATTAACAGAAAAAAAGAGGGCTAAAGTCGTGCTGTCCTGGGCGCCACACCCAAAAGCATTGCCGCAAGCCGTTGCCAACTCTTTTGTAGAAATGATGCAACATCTGGAAGTCGATTTGACGATTACGCATCCAAAAGGGTATGCGCTAAATCCTGAAATCACAAAAGAAGTAAGCATTAATTATAATCAGGAAGACGCTTTAAAAGGAGCTGATTTTGTTTATGTTAAAAATTGGAGTAGTTATAATAACTACGGAAAAATTTTAAGTCAGGATCCAAATTGGATGATGACTCAGGCCAAATTAGGTCAGGCGAAATTCATGCATTGCTTGCCAGTAAGACGAAATGTAGTCGTTGAAGATGCAGTCTTGGATAGTAAGAATTCTGTAGTAATTGAGCAAGCGAATAACCGAACGTTTGCAGCGCAGATGGTACTGAAACAAATTTTAGAGGGTTTATAAACGAGTATTGGAGCCTTAATAGGTTTTAAAAAGCTTTTAAGGCTATAAGAACAGAACAATGACAACACTAAAAGTTATAAAAATAGGCGGCAATATCATCGATGATGACAATGCTTTAAATCAATTTCTAAAGGGTTTTGCAAGCTTAAAAGCACCCAAAATTCTGGTTCATGGTGGTGGGAAACTGGCAACAAAACTGGCAGAACAAATGGGGGTTGAAGTGAATGTCATTGAAGGCAGACGCATTACAAATCAAGCAACTTTAGATATTATTACAATGGTATATGCTGGTAAAATCAATAAAAATATAGTCGCTAAATTACAAGCATATCATTGCAATGCTATGGGTTTTACTGGAGCAGATGGCAACACGATTGTTTCAGAAAAAAGAGCCGTTAACACCATTGATTATGGTTTTGCCGGAGATGTAAAAAAAGTGAATACAGCATTATTAGAAGTACTTCTTAAAACGAATACAACACCTGTTTTTTGTGCGATTACACATGACGGGAATGGGCAGCTATTAAATACGAATGCAGATACCATTGCTTCAGAATTAGCGATAGGTTTTGCGTCAAAATATAAAACAGAATTGTATTACTGTTTCGAGAAAAACGGGGTTTTATTGGATGTAAATAATGATGATTCTGTGATTGAAAATATAGATGTTAAAACCTATCAAAATTTAATAGATACTGATAGTATTTCAGAGGGCATGTTGCCAAAATTAAACAATTGTTTTCATGCTATTAAACACAAAGTCAACAAAGTTTGTATTGGTAAAACAGACATGCTTTTTAATACGCAAATAAAATACACAACCATTCAAAAATGATAGAAAGACTAACCACACAAGCGATTAATTTATTAAAACAGCTTATAGAAACGCCGTCTTTTTCTTCGGAAGAAGCTGAAACAGCTACGCTTATTGAACACTGGTTTCAGGAGCATGATATTCCGTGTCAAAGAACAGTTAATAATGTTTGGGCTACCAATAAATATTTTGAGGCATCAAAACCAACGCTGCTTCTAAACTCACATCACGACACCGTAAAACCAAATAATGGGTATACTAAAGCACCTTTTAAAGCGCTTATTGAAGACGGGAAACTTTATGGTTTAGGAAGCAACGACGCTGGTGGTTGCTTGGTGTCACTAATGGCTACATTTACACATTTCTATTCACGTAAAAATTTGAAGTTCAATTTAGTTATTGTGGCTTCAGCAGAAGAAGAGAGTAGTGGTGATTATGGATTGAATAGTATGTTGTCCCTCCTTCCAAAAATTGATGTGGCTATCGTTGGAGAGCCCACATTAATGCATTTAGCAATCGCTGAAAAAGGTTTAGTGGTTTTGGATGCTGAAGTAAAAGGCACGCCAAGTCATGCAGCACATCCCAATACGGACAATGCCATTTATAATACCATTACTGTTTTGCAATGGTTTAAAGACTATGTCTTTGAAAAAACATCTCAAACCTTAGGTGAGGTTAAACTCACTGTTACTCAAATTAATGCGGGTAAGCAACATAATGCAGTGCCTTCAGAAGTGAAACTAGTGATTGATGTGCGTGTGAATGATAGGTATACCAATCAAGAGATTGTAAATATTCTTCAAAAAGAAGCGCCTTGTCATAGTATAATACCAAGAAGTTTGAAACTGAACGCATCGTCTATTCCTATAGCGCATCCCTTAGTAGTTGCTGGAATGGAAATGGGGCGAAGTACTTACGGTTCACCAACCTTATCAGATCAGGCCTGTTTGAGTTGTCCGTCTTTAAAATTAGGACCAGGCGACAGCACGCGTTCACATTCGGCAGATGAATTTATTTATATCCATGAGATTGAAGAAGGTATAAAAATATATGTTGAATTGTTAGAAAAAGTATTGTAAACGTTTAGTCATTCCTGCGAAAGTAGGAATCCATAAAAACAAGTAAGATTTAAAAGAGATTCCCGCCTTCACGGGAAAAACAAAAAAAAGAAAAAGATGAAACTTTGGGACAAAGGTATTAGTATCGATAAAAAAATAGAACAATTTACTGTGGGTAACGATAGGGAAATCGATTTACATATTGCAAAATACGATGTGCAAGCCTCATTAGCGCATGCTAAAATGTTGCATAAAATAGGAATATTAACCAAAGAAGAAGTGTTGCAATTAGAAAAAGGCTTGGAGGTCTTGGGAAAGCAAATTATAGCGCGTACGTTTAAAATCGAGGCTCAATTTGAAGATGTACATTCAAAGATTGAATTCGAACTGACTAAAGCCTTGGGAGAAGTGGGTAAAAAAATTCATACTGCACGCTCGAGAAACGATCAGGTTTTAGTGGCGCTTCAATTATTTTACAAAGACAGTTTAAGGGAGATTCAGAACAAAACAAAGACGTTTTTTGAGACCCTTTTAGATTTAGCCGAAACGCATAAAGGGAGCTTGCTTCCTGGATACACACATTTACAAGTCGCGATGCCCTCGTCTTTTGGATTGTGGTTTTCCGCTTATGCCGAAGTATTAATTGACGATGTCTATTTACTAGACGCAGCATTAAAAACGGTAGATCAAAACCCCTTAGGTTCAGCTGCGGGGTATGGTAGCTCATTTCCTATTGATAGAGCATTCACTACTCAGGAATTGGGCTTTTCAACCTTAAAATATAATGTGGTGGCGGCGCAAATGAGTCGTGGAAAAAGCGAGCGAACGATTGCTTTAGCTTTAGGGAGTTTATGTAATACACTGGCGCGTTTTGCCATGGATATTTGTTTGTATAACAGTCAGAATTTTGGATTTATTTCTTTCCCAGATCAATTGACGACAGGCAGTAGTATCATGCCACATAAAAAGAATCCCGATGTTTTTGAATTGATTCGTGGCAAGGCAAATAAAATTCAAGCGCTTCACACAGAAATGGTTTTGATAACCAATAACCTGCCCAGTGGTTATCATAGAGATTATCAATTATTAAAAGAAAACATGATTGCTGCGATTGAAGATGTCAAAGACCTTTTAGAGATTTTTAATTACGCCATACAGCAAGTGGAAGTCAATGACATTGATTTACACGATGCCAAATATCAATATCTGTTTACTGTGGATAATATTAATACATTGGTAGCGCAAGGGATGTCTTTTAGAGAAGCGTATCAAAAAATTGGAAGCGAGGTCCAAAAAGGAACGTACACACCAGATACCTCAAAGCAACACACCCATGTTGGTAGTATTGGTAATTTGTGTTTGGAGGAGATAAGAGCCAAGTTTCCTCTTTAGTTTAATTGGAATTGACATTTTGTGATTTTCAGTGTTCATGTTAGGGGGTTTGTAACAAAACAGCAACGGCGTCGTCTTAATAACATAGAGTACAACCATTTTAAAAAACCAAGCTATTTATGAAAAACCAAGTTATCGTATTTCTCATATCAATATTAACCTTTTCAACTGGTCTAGCGCAAGATTCAAATCTTCTTATCAAGAAAAAACTAATATCCAATTTTTCAGAAACGCCTATTTATTCAAGATTAACAGAAAATATTGGAGGTGCAGTTCAGTGGAAAGAACAGCTTAAATATATAGATAGTATAGAAGTTTATAGCATCACTTATTTAAGTGATGGTCTCAAAGTAAATGGATTATTGGTGAAACCAAAGAAAGAAGGAAATTACCCATGTGTAATATATAATAGGGGAGGAAACCGGGATTTTGGTGCTCTTAAAATCGCTCATGGCATACTCACCTTGGGACAAATTGCGAAAGAAGGTTATGTTGTTATTGCCAGTCAGTACAGAGGTAATGGAGGCAGTGAAGGTCAAGAGGAGTTTGGTGGTAAAGATGTAAACGATGTTGTCATTTTAACAGAGGTGCTTAAGGAAATAGACGGTGCAGACACCAATAATATTGGAATGTATGGCTGGAGTCGAGGAGGGATGATGACCTATATAGCACTCACTAAAACCAATAAAATTAAAGCAGCTGTTGTTGGCGGCGGTCTTTCTGACTTGACAGTTATAGATCGCCCGAAAATGGAAAGCGGTGTATACGCAGAATTAATTCCCAATTACAAAGAAAATAAAATTGTTGAATTAGAAAAAAGATCTGCGATAAAATGGGTTGATCAATTCCCGAAAAACACCCCAATTTTAGTGCTTCATGGTAATGCTGATTGGAGAGTGAAGTCCACCAATTCTTTGAAATTGGCTTTTGAGTTTGAGAAATATAGAATTCCCTATCGGCTAACAATTTTTGACGGGGGAGATCATGGAATTACTGAATATAAAGAAGAGGTGAATGAAGATGTGATTAGCTGGTTTGATAGATTTTTGAAGGCAGATGCAGTTTTACCAAATATGGAATATCACGGAAAGTAAATAAAAACCGAAAGCATGTGAGTTTGAAATACTATTTATGTGTTAAAATGATACCCTTATCGTTCAAATAGGGGCACTACATGAAGACCCAATAACGTTAATAAAAAGCACCTCGCCTAGAGGTGCTTTTTTTATACAATAGACTAGTATCAAATAATTGTAGATTGTCCTAAATGAATATTACTAAAATTAATACTCGTATCATTTGGGTTACTAATAAAATCAGCAATAAAATCACCGACTTTTGAGGTTGTTACATTGTCATAAATGCTGTTTAAATCGGGAGTGGTAATATTTAATTTTAACGATTTTTCCACACCAGTTCTTATCATTTCTGCTTCATCATGCAATTCAAAATGTTCTAATAACATGGCAGCACTTAATATAGAAGCGATAGGATTAGCTATGCCTTTTCCTGTTGCTTGCGGGTAAGACCCATGAATAGGTTCAAATAGCGCATATTTGTCTCCAACCGATGCCGAGGCCAATAGGCCAATCGAGCCACCAATCACACTCGCTTCGTCACTAATAACATCACCAAATAAGTTTTCAGTTAATATAACATCAAACTGTCTTGGGTTTAAAATCATTTGCATGGCTGCGTTATCTACAAATAAAAAGTCGAGTGCAACATCTGGATACTCACTTTTTAACTCAGTAACCACTTTACGCCACAAACGCGACGTTTCTAGTACGTTTGCTTTGTCTACTAAAGTGACTTTATGGCGTCGTGTTTGCGCTGCTTTAAAAGCCAAGTGAGCTATACGCTCTATTTCGTAACGCGAATATTCGCATAAATCGGAAGCCGTATTGCCATCATCGCTTAACTTCTTTTCACCAAAATAAATACCTCCTGTTAACTCCCTATAAATACTAATATCTGTATCGGCAATAATCTCTGCTTTTAGCGGCGATTTATCTAAAAGCGTATCGTAAGCCCTTACAGGTCTTATGTTTGCAAATAGGCCTAATTCTTTTCGTAATTTCAACAAACCTTGTTCAGGTCGTACCAAAGCACTTGGATTATTGTCATATTTTGGGTCGCCAATGGCACCAAACAAAATGGCATCACTCGATTTACATAAATCTAATGTAGCATCTGGTAACGGATTATTATGTGCGTCAATAGCAACCGCGCCAACTAACGCCTCTTTAAATAAAAAAGCGTGGTCAAATTCTAAAGCAATCGCTTTTAATACTTTTATGGCCTGGTCAGTGACTTCTGGACCAATGCCATCTCCTGATAAAACAGCTATATTTAATTTCATAGGTAATCTCTTTTGTCATTCCCACGACAGTGGGAATCTTTTTTAGTTTATATTTTAATTCTTTTTTGTATGACCTTTTACGCTTGTCTGTCAGGTTTTTAATCCCGAAGTTTCTGAAATAGGATCACGTAAAGTGGTGCTTTTCACAGGCGCTCTTTTCAAGGCACTGCAATCTTGATGTTCCAGACTTAATCTTTCCTGCAGACTAATAACTCCGTTTTTTTTCAAAAGCAGTAATGCTGTCTTTTTTACTTAATAAATAGTCAATATCATCATACCCATTGATCATACAGGTTTTCTTGTAAGCATCAATATCGAAGGTTTCTTTAAAAGAAGTGCCCTTAACAGAAAGGGTCTGTGCTTCCAAATTCACCTCTAAAATAGTGTCTGGTTTTTCTGTTACTTCGGCTAATAATACCTTCAAGAACTCTGGTGACACCTGAACAGGCAACAAGCCATTATTTAGGGCATTGCCTTTAAAAATATCTGCAAAAAAACTAGACACAATCACTTTAAAGCCAAAATCACTCAAAGCCCAAGCCGCATGTTCTCTACTAGAACCGCAACCAAAATTATCGCCAGCGACTAAAATACGGCCTGAGTATTTCGGGTTATTTAAAGTAAAATTTTCGTTTTCAGAGCCATCCTTATCATAACGCCAATCTCTAAAAAGGTTATCGCCAAAACCTTTTCGATCTGTTGCTTTTAAAAAGCGCGCAGGGATAATTTGATCTGTATCGATGTTTTCAATGGCTAATGGGATAGCTCTTGATTGTAATGTTGTAAATTTTTCCATTCTTTGTTCCCGTCACAGTGGGAATCTGTTTGATTATACTTCAATTTTTAAATATACTTCGACTGCGCTCAATACAGGCGAGCTCAGTGTGACATTCACTTCGACAAGCTTAGTGTGACATTCACTTCGACAAGCTCAGTGTGACATTTATTCGTTTTTATCATGCCTGCGAAAGTGGGAATCCGCATCTTAATTTAATTGTTTCATGATATCTACAATCCTGCCTTCAACTGCAGTAGCAGCAGCCACCAACGGACTCGCTAAAATAGTACGAGACCCTTGACCTTGACGTCCTTCAAAATTTCTATTAGATGTTGACACGCAATATTCTCCTTGCGGAATTTTATCATCATTCATCGCTAAACAAGCACTACACCCTGGTTGGCGTAATTCAAAACCAGCGGCATCAAAAATGTCTTTCAACCCCTCTTCAATAATTTGAGCTTCCACTTGTTTGCTTCCTGGTACTAACCAAGCCGTTACGTTGTTAGCTTTTTGTTTGCCTTTAACGTAGTTGGCAGCGACTCTAAAATCTTCGATTCTTGAATTAGTACAACTGCCTATAAACACAAAATTAATAGGTTTGTCAATTAAAGATTCTCCTTTCTTGAAATCCATATACGCTAAAGATTTTTCAAAAGAGGCATCATTTAAAGTCGGAATATTTTCAGTTATTTTTATACCCATCCCTGGATTGGTGCCATACGTTACCATAGGTTCGATAGCTTCAGCATCAAAGCTGTATTCCTGATCAAAAGTCGCACCTTCATCAGTTGGCAAGGTTTTCCAATAGGCTACTTTTTTATCGAAAGCAGCACCTTTAGGAGCGAATTTTCGATCTTTTACATACTCATAAGTAGTTTTATCTGGTGCTATCATGCCACCACGTGCTCCCATTTCAATACTCATATTACAAACGGTCATTCTGCCTTCCATCGACATGTTTTCAAACACCTCTCCGGCATATTCGCAGAAATAGCCTGTACCTGCATTGGTACCTAATTTTGCTATAATATAAAGAATGACATCTTTAGGTAAAACCCCGTTCTTTAATTTACCATTAACCGATACTCTCAAACTTTTCGGTTTTGATAATAATAAACATTGGCTGGCAAAAACTTGAGCGACTTGACTCGTTCCAATACCAAAAGCAATGCTGCCAAAAGCCCCGTGTGTTGAGGTGTGTGAGTCACCACAAACAATAGTCATCCCTGGTTGGGTGATGCCTAATTCAGGAGCCATAACGTGAACGATGCCATTGTATTTATGACCTAATTCGTATAAGGTAATATTATTTTTTTTGCAGTTTTCAGAAAGTTGCCTCAGTTGGTTTCTGGACAGCGCATCTTTAACTGGTAAATGTTGATCTTGTGTAGGCGTATTGTGGTCTGCAGTAGCCACAATTTGATTAGGACGAAAGACAGGAATGTGACGTTGTTCTAATTCATTAAAAGCTTGCGGACTTGTCACCTCGTGAATTAAGTGCTTATCTATATAAAGCACTTGCGGACCATTATCAATAGTATCTACTACGTGCGCATCCCAAACTTTATCAAAAAGTGTTTTTTTCAATTTGTTTATTTTTTTTTATTGCTCTCGAGCCCAATCCCGAAGTTTACGGAAGAGTGCGGGAATCTTATATTTTTCTCTTGAATTTCAGAGGAGTAATCTTAGTTTTTATGCAGAAATAATTTCTCTGTAAACCGTACTCGTCTCAATAATTTGATGAATATCATTATCGTTAATTTCCTTTTTCTTATCAGCAAAATAAAGGAAATTCGCGTAGACATCATCTAATTGCAATTTGGTTAATTCATAACCTACATTTTTTGCACGGTAGGCTAAAGCAGCTCTTCCGCTTCGCGCCGTTAATACTATTGCAGAGTCTGTAACGCCTACATCTTTTGGATTTATGATTTCATATGTGTCACGATTTTTAATCATACCATCTTGATGAATTCCAGAACTATGAGCAAACGCGTTTGCACCAACAATAGCTTTATTTGGCTGTGTATAAATGGCCATACTTTCACTCACTAATTGGCTTAAGCCATAAAGCATTTGGGTATTTATATTCGTTTCTAAATCCAAATAAGGGTGTTGCTTTAGTACCATAACCACTTCTTCTAAAGCCGTATTACCGGCACGTTCACCAATACCATTAATCGTACATTCAATTTGTCGGGCACCATTAATAACACCTTCAATAGAATTAGCGGTGGCCAAACCTAAATCGTTATGGCAATGACAGGATAAAATCGCTTTCTCTATACCTTTCACGTTTTCCATGAGGTACTTCATTTTTGCACCGTATTCACTGGGTAAGCAATAACCAGTAGTGTCTGGAATATTTAAAACCGTAGCACCAGCTTTTATAGCGGCTTCGCATACGCGAGCAAGATATTCATTGTCTGTACGTCCAGCATCTTCGGCATAAAATTCTACGTCCTCGACAAAAGATTTTGCATAAGCCACAGCATCATAAGCACGTTTGATGATGTCTTCTTTATTCGATTTGAATTTGAATTTAATATGTGAGTCTGAAGTGCCAATTCCAGTATGTATTCTAGGTTTTTTTGCAAATCGAAGGGCTTCCGCAGCAACTTTTATGTCATTTTTCACGGCACGTGTTAGTCCGCAAACGGTAGCATGTTTCATTATTTTAGCAATGGCTTCTACCGATTTAAAATCTCCTGGACTAGAGACGGGGAAACCCGCTTCTATTACATCTACACCCAACAGATCAAGTTGTTTTGCGATGACGACTTTTTGCTCTGTATTTAATTTACAACCAGGAACCTGTTCACCATCACGAAGGGTTGTATCAAATATTTGGATGTGTTCTTTCGACATTTTGTAAAAATTATTTTTGTATTGTAGTACTAAGTTATACTTTGGTTGAAAGTTTAGAAGCGCTCGTTTTTTGTTTCTTACGATGTTCAACTAAATAAAGTGGATCAAAACACTTGATAATCAGATATATAACCTCATTTTCGATTGATGACTAGAGATCAAAAAGATAATTTGTTTTTATTGGTTAAGTCCTTGACTAAATCTGAAAAGCGACAATTTAAATTGTACGTGGGACGATTGGATGTCAATGCCGACTCCAAATTTCTAAGCGTTTTTAATGTTTTAGATAAAATGAGTGTGTATGATGAGGCCGCTATTTTAAAGACCACCAATGTTAAAAAGCAGCAATTAGCAAATGTAAAAGCACATTTGTATAAGCAGATTTTAATTAGCTTGAAATTAAATCCATCACATCAAAACGTGCGTTCTCAAATTAGAGAACAACTGGATTTTGCTTCTATTTTATATCATAAAGGGCTCTATAAACAAAGCTTAAAAATTCTTGATAAAGCAAAAGAGATTGCCATTATTAACGAAGAAAAAAACCTCGCCTACGAAATTGTAGAACTGGAAAAAGTTATCGAATCACAATACATTACCAGAAGTATTAGTACGCGTGCAGATGAGTTGACCACACAAGCCAAAGCATTAAGTGAAGCCAATGTGATAACCAGTAAGTTGTCAAACTTATCGCTACAATTGTATAGTATTTTTTTAAGAACAGGTTATGTAAGAAGTGAGGAAGAAAGTAAATGGATAAGTGACTATTTTGAAGATAAGCTTCCTAAGTACGACATTCAGAAATTAGGATTTAGAGAAAAATTATGGCTTTACAAAGCGCATTTGTGGTATAGTTTTTTGATGCAGGATTTTTTGAACTGTTATAAATATGCCTTAAAATGGGTGAGCTTATTTTATGATAACCCAAATATGATTCAGTTGAATCCTGTGTTCTTTTTAAAGGGAAATAACTATTTATTAGAAGCGTTATTTTTTCTAAAAAACAGAACTAAATTTGAAGAATTTCTAAATAAATTTGAAACTATTGTTGCAAATAAAACCTTTCCAAAAGATGAAAATGTAGAGTCTTTAGCGTTTTTGTATATTAATTTGAATAAAATTAATATACATTTTATTGATGGCTCCTTTGAAGACGGCTTGTCTTTAATCCCGAAGATCGAATCTAATTTAATTCAGTATAAAAACCGAATAGACGAGCATCATGAAATGACCTTTTATTATAAATTTGCCAGTTTACATTTTGGTGCTGGAAATAATAAAAAGGCCATCACGTATTTAGATAAAATCATCTCAAATAAAACCTTGACCATTAGAGAAGATTTATTGTGTTTTTCTCGCGTATTAAATTTAGTGGCGCATTATGAAGCCAGTTTAGATTTTCATTTAGAAACTTTATTAAAAAGCACCTATACTTTTTTAATTAAAATGAATGACCTTCATGAAGTTCAAAAAGAAATGATAAAGTTCATTAGAGGATTACAAGATATTTATCCCCAGGATCTTAAAAAAGCATTCATAGAACTGCATAAAAAATTAAAAGTCTATGAAGACCATCCGTTTGAGGGACGTGCATTTTTATATTTAGACGTTATTTCATGGTTGGAAAGTAAGATTGACAATAAGCCTGTTAATCAAGTAATTAGAGAGAAGTATTTGGCCGAGTTTGCTAGTCGGTAATTATTTATTTTGAAAAGTTTATCAAAAAATATTTGGATAATAACTTTTTGTGATGCAATATTTGCACTCACAAAGTTCAATTATTTATTGAAATGTTATCAAGAAAGGCCGAGGGATTAGACCCATTGAAGCCTTAGCAACCCTTTAAATTTATTAAAGAAGGTGCTAAATTCTACTTAAAGACGCGATTCATTTATCGCCGAATTGGATAGATAACCAAAACGTAATCACTCCTCTGTGGTTATTATTTTCTTTTTAACATTTTTCTATTAAATACGTCAGTGATGACGCATTTGACTTTTGTTTTAATCGTGCTTTCACTAGCACCCATTTATTAACTCAAAAAATTAGAAAGATGAGTACACAAAAATTCGCAACTAAAGCGTTGCACGCAGGACACGACACAACTAAAAATGGAGGCACCAGAGCAGTGCCAATTTATCAATCTACAGCTTATGTTTTTGATGATTCCGATGATGCAGCAGGACGTTTTAACCTCTCGATTCCAGGCTTTATTTACACCAGATTAAACAATCCTACAAACGCTGTTTTAGAACAGCGTATTGCCACTTTAGAAGGGGGTATTGCAGCAGTGGCAACGGCCTCTGGTACGGCAGCAATTTCAACAACATTGCTCACGCTTTTAAAAGCGGGTGATCATATTGTAGCGTCTAGTAGTTTGTATGGCGGGACGTACAATTTATTAAGTGTCACCCTGCCTAGACATGGAATTACAACCACGTTTGTAGATCCATCAGATCCAGAAAATTTTAGTAAAGCAGCCCAAGAAAATACACGCGCTATTTTTGTGGAGTCTTTAGGGAATCCTAAATTAGATGTATTAGATATTGAAGCCATTGCTAAACAAGCTAAAGCGCACAAAGTGCCTTTTATTGTTGATAATACAGTGGCGACGCCCTACTTATTAAACCCTATTGCGTATGGTGCAGACATTGTTATTCATTCTTTAACAAAATACATTAACGGAAACGGGACCTCGCTTGGCGGTATTATCGTTGATGCTGGAACTTTTGATTGGACTAATGGTAAATTCCCGGAATTCACAGAGCCATCTGCAGGGTATCATGGTTTGGTATACAGTGAAGCTATTGGCCCAGCGGCATTTATTGCAAAAATAAGAATTGAAGGGCTGCGTGATTATGGTGGTGCATTGAGCCCCTTTAATGCGTTTCAAATCATTCAAGGTTTAGAAACTTTAGAACTGCGTATCTTAAAACATAGTAGTAATGCATTAGCGCTGGCTAAATGGTTACAAGAACAGCCAGAAGTCACCTGGGTAAATTATCCAGGTTTAGAAGACAGTAAATACAAGAAATTGGCAGATCGATATTTGCCAAATGGTCAAAGTGGTATTGTTACTTTTGGAGTAGCGGGTGGCTACGAATCGGCTAAAACCATTGCAGACACCACAAAATTGTTTTCATTATTAGCGAATATAGGCGATACCAAATCATTAATCATTCATCCAGCAAGTACAACACATCAACAATTAAGCGATGAAGCACAGGAGAGTACTGGTGTTACTAAAGATTTAATTCGTTTGTCTGTAGGTATTGAAAATATCGAAGATTTAAAAGCAGATTTAAAAGAAGCCTTTGAAGTCGTTAAAAAGACCGTTTTAGCTTAAAAATAATTTTAGTTATTTAATTGAAACAGCTCCGCATCTTATAGCAATAAATGATGCGGAGTGAATTTCTAATATATTAAAATGAAAGACTTACAATACTTAAGCATTATAAATTACGTAAACCATGGAGGGAAGGCGGCAAACTTGAAACTGTCTTATCAAATCTTTGGCCAAGCATTAAATACAGCGCCAGTCGTGTTAGTAAATCATGCCCTTACAGGAAACAGTAATGTTACAGGAGACAATGGATGGTGGAAAGAAATCGTTGGCGATGCTAAGGTTATAGACACTAATAAATATACTGTTGTAGCATTTAATATTCCAGGAAATGGATACGACGGTACCAGTATTGAAAATTATAAAGACTTTGTGGCAAGAGATATAGCAAAACTGTTTTTAATTGGTTTAGAAAAACTAAGAATAGAAAAGTTATTCGCTATAATTGGTGGCTCATTAGGAGGAGGTATCGCATGGGAAATGGCTGTTTTAAAGCCAGATTTAGCTGAGCATTTAATTCCTGTAGCAACCGACTGGAAATCGACTGATTGGTTGATGGCAAATTGCCAGATTCAAGAGCAGTTTTTAGTGAATTCTAGCAATCCTGTGCATGATGCACGTATGCATGCCATGCTATGTTATCGTACGCCAGAATCATTTAAGGAACGTTTTCAGCGCTCAAAAAATGAAGAATTAGAGTTGTTTAATGTTGAGAGCTGGTTGCTGCATCATGGTAATAAATTACAGGAGCGTTTTCAGTTGTCTGCCTATAAATTAATGAATCAGTTATTGCGAACGATTGATGTTACTAAAGGGAAAGAGAATGTCGCAAACATTCTTGATACTATTAAGTCTAAGATTACCATTGTTGCGGTAGATTCTGATTTGTTTTTTACAGCTGAAGAAAACAGAGAAACTCAAAAGCAATTAGCACTAACACATCCAAATGTAACTTATAATGAAATTAATTCCATACATGGTCATGATGCGTTTTTAATAGAATTTGAACAACTCGAAACTATTATTAAAGGCGTTTTTAAGCCTAATACTGAAGAAAAAAGAATGAAAATATTGAAGTTTGGAGGGAAATCTCTGGCTAACGGAGAAGGCTTAAGTCGTGTTATTTCTATTATAGAAAGTAAAGTGGAAGCTGAAGAGAAAATTGTAGTCGTGGTTTCTGCAAGAGGAAACACAACAAATGAACTCGAAGAAATCTTAGAAAAAGCAGTTAAAAATGAAAGTTACCAAGAGCAGTTAGCGACTTTTAAAAACTATCAAAACGCATTAAATAGTGCTGACTTTTCAGAAGAATTTTCAAGACTGGATAGTCTTTTTGAAGGGGTGAATTTATTGGGAGATTACAGTCAAAAAATTAAAGACGAAGTCTTGGCGCAAGGCGAATTAATGTCGGCAAAACTCATTTCATATTTGCTAAAAGAAAAACATATTAACGCAAAAACAGCAGATGCCAGAACGCTAATAAAGACCGATAATACTTATGGAAATGCAAAACCAATCGATGCTTTATCTAAAAAGAACGTTATCGCGTATTTTAAACAAAATAATGGTACAACTGTAAATATTGTGACAGGTTTTATTGCCTCAAATAATGAGAATAGAACAACAACTTTAGGAAGAAATGGAAGTAATTATACAGCCTCTTTATTAGCCAACTATCTAGACGCCGAAGAATTACAAAATTATACGCATGTTAATGGTATTTATACAGCAAACCCAGAATTGGTGGCAGATGCGAAGAAAATAGAGGAACTCTCATTTACTGAAGCTAATGAACTAGCTAACTTTGGAACGACCATTTTACATGCAAAGACCATCATCCCGTTAATTGAAAAGAATATTCCTTTGCGTATTTTAAACACTTTTAATCTAGAAGATAAAGGAACCGTTATTACTTCAAAATCCAGTAAAAAGGGTATTCGTTCATTGTCCGTTTTAGACCATATGGCTTTGGTAAATATCGAAGGGCGTGGATTGTTAGGTAAAGTTGGCGTAGATGCAAGGATTTTTAAAGCACTAAGTCAAGAGAGCATTAGTGTTAGTATTATTTCTCAAGGCTCTTCAGAGCGCGGTATAGGTCTGGTAATTAATGCTGAAAAGGCAAGTAAAGCAGTCATCGCTTTAGAACGTGAATTTGAAAACGATTTTTATTCTCAAGACATTAATAAAATTAGTGTTGTTGATAATGTTGCTGTTATATCTATCATTGGACAAGATTTAAGCGCCTTTCATAAACCCTTTAATGCGCTCATTAAAAATCAAATAATCCCAATACTATTTAATAACACCATTACAGGTGAAAATGTGAGCGTTGTGGTTAAAAAATCACAATTACATAAGGCTCTAAATGTTATTCACGGTGAAATTTTCGGAATTTCAAAAAAGATAAACCTTGCCATTTTTGGTCACGGTTTGGTGGGGAGTGCACTCATTGACCAAATTATTGCATCAGCTAAAGATATTGAAAAGCGGAAAGGTGTAAAGCTAAATATTTTCGTAATTGCTAATTCTAAAAAGGCACTATTCAAAAGAAACGGTGTCGATAAAAATTGGAAAGCAACACTTTCAAAAGAAGGAAAAGACTATACTATAAAAGATGTTTTCGATTTTGCAGAAACACAGCATTTAGAGAATTTAATTGCCATTGATAATACAGCGAGTATTGATTTTGTGTCCAATTACATCAAGTTGGTAGCATCAGGTTTTGATCTAGTGTCGTCTAATAAAATTGCAAATACTATCGCTTTAGAATTCTATGCTACTTTACGTGAGGCCTTAGCGAAACATCAAAAAACCTATTTGTATGAAACCAACGTTGGTGCAGGTTTGCCATTAATTGATACGATTAAATTATTGCATTTGTCAGGCGAAAATATTGTAAGAATTAGAGGTGTTTTTTCGGGTTCTTTAAGTTATTTGTTCAATCGGTTTTCTTCTGAGGCCCTACCATTTTCAAGCCTATTAGAAGAGGCTTTAAACAAGGGGTATACAGAACCAAATCCTAGGGAAGATCTAAGTGGGAATGATGTCGCTAGAAAATTATTAATTCTGGCTCGTGAGTTAGATTTACACAATGAATTAAGCGATGTCAACATTGAAAATCTCATTCCAGAACAGCTAAGAGAAATAGATACGGCTAATTTTCTAAAACGATTTGATGAGATGGACGCCGTGTTTCAAAAGAAAAAAGAAGCTCAAGAAGGAGATCATGTGTTAAGGTATATTGGTGATTTACATGGTGATTTAGCCAACGAAAATGGTGCTAAGTTGGACGTGAAATTAGTCTCTGTGCCTAAACAATCACCTTTAGGCGCATTAAAAGGAGCCGATTCTATTTTTGAAATTTATACGGAAAGCTATGGCGAAAATCCGATTGTTATTCAAGGCGCAGGTGCAGGTGCATCTGTTACAGCCAGAGGCGTATTTGGTGATATATTGAGGTTAACAGAAAAAAACAACTAGTTTTAAAATGAGCAGTAAACATATAGAAACAGAAGCGATACGAATACAAACTGAGCGGTCTCAGTTTTTAGAACACTCCACACCATTATATCTTACCTCAAGTTATCTTTTTGAAGATGCTGAAGATATGCGTGCTTCCTTTGCCGATGAAAAGCAGCGTAATATTTATAGCAGGTATTCTAATCCAAATAGCACAGAATTTATAGATAAAATCTGTAAAATGGAAGGTGCAGAAGGTGGTTATGCTTTTGCAAGTGGTATGTCTGCGGTCTTTTCTACATTTGCGGCTTTACTTAATGCAGGCGATCATATTGTGTCTTCACGGAGTATTTTTGGTTCTACACAAACCCTATGTAAAAATATTTTACCAAAATGGAACATCTCCACTAGTTATTTTAAAATTACTGAAATAGACCTAATAGAAAGTCTCATTCAGCCCAACACGAAATTCATTTATGCCGAAAGCCCTACAAATCCAACCGTTGATATTTTAGATTTAGAACGATTGGGTCAAATCGCGAAAAAACACCAGCTGCTTTTAATAATAGACAATTGTTTTGCGACACCCTATCTTCAACAACCCATGGCATTTGGAGCAGATTTAGTCATCCATTCTGCAACAAAATTAATCGATGGACAAGGTCGCGTACTAGGTGGTGTCACTGTAGGAAAAGCAGATTTGATTAAACAAATCTATTTGTTTTCCAGAAATACGGGCCCAGCATTATCTCCTTTTAATGCCTGGGTGTTATCTAAAAGTTTAGAAACCTTAGCGGTAAGAGTGGATAGACATTGTGAAAATGCGCTAAACGTCGCTGAGTTTTTAGAAAGTCAACCTAACGTTAAATTCGTAAAGTACCCTTTTTTAAAATCACACCCACAATACGCATTGGCAAAAAAGCAAATGAAAGCAGGAGGTAATGTTGTCGCTTTCGAAATTGAAGGCGGTATAGAGGCGGGCCGCAATTTTTTAAATGCGATCAAACTATTATCGTTGTCGGCAAACTTAGGCGATACCAGAACAATTGTGACGCATCCAGCCTCTACAACACATGCAAAAGTATCTGAAGAGGAAAGAGCCGATGCTGGTATTACTCCTGGTTTGGTACGCATTTCTGTTGGATTGGAGCATATAGAAGATATTATTAATGATATAAACCAAGCACTAAATAATGGCAAGTATTAAAGATGAAATACAAAAAAGAATTCTCGTGCTAGATGGGGCTATGGGTACCATGCTTCAGCAGTACAATTTTTCTGAAGCCGATTTTCGTGGTGAACGTTTTAAAGCATATCCTTCATCCTTAAAAGGTAATAACGACTTATTGTCGCTTACACAGCCTAGCGCGATAGCCGACATACATCGTAAGTATTTTGAAGCAGGAGCAGATATCGTAGAAACGAATACCTTTTCAGGAACAACGATTGCGATGGCAGACTATAACATGGAAGATCTGGTGTACGAACTCAATTATGAATCGGCTAAAATAGCAAAGCAAGTTGCTCAGGAATTTACGAATAAAGAACCTAATAAACCACGTTTTGTAGCGGGGAGTATTGGGCCAACGAACAGAACGGCAAGTTTATCGCCAGATGTTAATAGGCCAGAATATCGTGCCATAACTTTTGAGGCATTAAGGAAAGCCTACAAACAACAAGTAGAGGCATTAATTGATGGCGGAGTAGATGTGTTGCTAGTAGAAACAATTTTCGATACGCTAAATGCAAAAGCAGCATTATTTGCAATAGAAGAAGTTAAAGAAGAACGCGATTTAAACATTCCAATTATGATTTCTGGAACGATTACAGACGCTTCGGGACGGACATTATCAGGCCAAACGGTGGAAGCCTTTTTAACGTCAATTTCCCATATCGAATTATTGAGTGTTGGTTTTAATTGTGCGCTTGGCGCGCAGCAATTACAACCGTATTTAAAACGCTTGGCACACGAAACAAAATTTTACACTTCGGCACATCCTAATGCAGGCTTACCAAATGCTTTTGGTGAATACGATGAGTCGCCAAAAGAAATGCAAGGCTATATAGAAGCTTATCTTAAAGACGATTTAATAAATATTATTGGAGGCTGTTGCGGTACAAGTCCTGAGCATATTAAAGCCATTGCTGAAGTAGTAAAAAAATATAAACCAAGACAATTAGTTGTTAGTTATTAGTTTTCGGTTAATAGAGAAGAAAATAAACATGAATTATACAGCATTAGAGGTTTGGAAATTTTCAAGAGATTTAGTTAAGTTGGTTTACTTATTGACAAAATCGTTTCCTAACGATGAAATTTACGGATTAACAAATCAGATGAGACGAAGTGCGGTTTCCGTGCCTTCAAACATTGCAGAAGGCGTTGGTAGACATTCCAATAAAGAAACGATTCATTTTCTGTATATCGCTAAGGGCTTTTTAAATGAAGTAGAAACACAACTATATTTATCTTTTGACATTGGATACATTTCTGAAAAACTTACTTCAAATAAAAAACTATTAAATGGTTTTATCAATTATTATAAAAAATTATGATGACTAAAAAAACCAACAACCAACAACCAATAACTAACGACCAGGAAAGATATTTAACCTTATCTGGACTGGAACCTTTGATAGTTACTCCAGAAAGTAATTTTATAAATGTTGGAGAACGCACCAATGTAACAGGTTCTCGAAAATTTCTGCGACTTATCAAAGAAGAAAAATACGAAGAAGCATTAGCTGTTGCGAGAGATCAGGTTGAAGGTGGTGCACAAATTATCGATGTGAATATGGATGAAGGGATGCTTGATGGTGTTTACGCCATGACTACCTTTTTAAATCTTATTGCGTCTGAGCCAGATATTGCTAGAGTTCCTATTATGATTGACAGCTCAAAATGGGAAATTATTGAAGCGGGATTGCAAGTCGTGCAAGGTAAATGCGTTGTAAATTCTATAAGTTTAAAAGAAGGGGAAACCGAATTTAAGCGTCAGGCGAAATTAGTAAGACGCTATGGGGCAGCTGTAATTGTTATGGCTTTTGATGAAGATGGGCAAGCCGATACGTATCAAAGGCGCATAGATATTTGTAAACGTTCCTACTATATTTTGGTAAATGAAGTGAAATTTAAACCACAGGATATCATCTTCGATCCTAATATTTTTCCTGTGGCTACAGGTATGGACGAGCATCGAAAAAATGCTTTAGATTTCTTTAAGGCTACAAAATGGATCCGAGAAAATTTACCTTATGCTAATGTCTCTGGCGGTGTGAGTAATGTGTCTTTTTCTTTCCGGGGTAATGATACGGTACGTGAAGCAATGCATTCTGCCTTTTTATACCATGCTATTAAAAATGGCATGAATATAGGGATCGTTAATCCTACGATGTTGGAAATTTATGATGAAATCAATCCTGAATTATTAAGGCTAGTTGAAGATGTTCTATTCGATAAACATGATGAAGCAACAGAACGTCTAATAACTTATGCTGAAACGGTAAAGGGTCATGTAAAAGAAGAACAGGTTACCATTCAAGAATGGCGAAGTACACCTTTGCAAGTACGCATTACCCATAGTTTAGTTAAAGGGATTGATGCGTTTATCCTTGAAGATGTTGAAGAAGCCAGGCAAGAAGCAAACAGACCTATTGAAGTAATTGAGGGGCATTTAATGATTGGGATGAATGTGGTTGGCGATTTGTTTGGTAGTGGGAAAATGTTTTTACCACAAGTAGTAAAATCGGCTAGAGTCATGAAAAAAGCCGTTGCTTATTTACAACCCTTTATTGAAGCAGAAAAAGATGGCAAACAGGAATTCGCAGGAAAGATTTTAATGGCCACCGTAAAAGGTGATGTACATGATATTGGTAAAAATATTGTGAGTGTTGTTTTAGGCTGTAATAACTACGAGATTGTCGATTTAGGCGTGATGGTACCACCAGAAAAAATTATTGAAGTCGCAAAACGGGAGCAGGTAGATGTAATTGGATTAAGCGGATTAATCACCCCATCTCTGGATGAAATGGTGTATGTCTCTAAAGAAATGGAAAAGCAAAACTTTAATATTCCATTAATTATTGGTGGCGCAACCACCTCAAAAGCGCATACTTCTGTTAAGATTGCGCCGCATTATAATAATACTGTGGTGCATATTCATGATGCCTCTCGAGCAGTGACTGTTGTTGGTAATTTATTAAAAAAAGATAATCAGATTTTTAAAGAAGGCATCCGTGAAGAGTATGATAAATTTCGGGAGCAATTTTTAAATAGAACCAAACAAAAGGAATACATCACTATTGAACAAGCCAGAAATAGAAAGTATAAAATAGATTGGGAGTCTTCAGAAATTGTAAAGCCTAAAGCATTAGGCATCCAAAACATTCAGGACTTTGATATTTCAAAATTAGAAGCCTATATCGATTGGTCTCCGTTTTTTAGGAGTTGGGATTTACATGGGAAATATCCAGAAATTCTAACGGATACTATTGTGGGTGAGCAAGCCACTGAGTTATTTGCTGATGCACAAGTCTTGTTGAAACGTGTTTTTAATGACAAATTATTGAAAGCCAAAGCCATTTTTGGGCTGTTTCCTGCAAATACTGTAAATGAGGATGATATTGAAGTGACAACTAGAGGTCAGGCTGAGCTTTTTGAAGCCTCTAAAAAAGAGTTGGGTAATATGCCTACAGAAAATATAACCTTCCTTACACTTCGTCAACAACTTAAAAAAAGGGAAGGCATTCCAAACCATGCTTTAGCCGATTTCATTGCGCCGAAAGACACAGGGATTCAAGATTATATAGGTGCGTTTTGTGTCTCTACTGGTTTTGGAACCGCAGCATTAGCAGCACAATTCGAGGCGGATAATGACGATTATAATGCCATTATGATTAAAGCTTTAGCAGACAGATTAGCCGAAGCTTTTGCCGAATATTTACATAAAGAAGTAAGGACTAAATATTGGGGATATGCTGAAAACGAAACGCTTTCAAACCAAGATCTAATAAAAGAAAGTTATAAAGGTATTCGTCCAGCTCCGGGATATCCTGCCTGCCCCGATCATTTAGAGAAACAAACCATCTGGAAGCTACTGGATGTTGAAGAACAAATAGGTGTGAAATTAACCGAAAGCATAGCGATGTGGCCAGCCGCAAGTGTAAGTGGTTATTATTTTGGAAACAAAGAAGCGAAGTACTTTGGATTAGGGAAAATCACTGAAGATCAATTAAAGGATTACGCCAAAAGAAGAAAGATACCAGAAGAAGAAGCGCGAAAATGGTTGAATCCAAATTTAGCAGATTAACTTTTATAAGTGCAAACAGACCTCACAGGTTTTAAAACCAGTGAGGCCTCTAAAAGCACGAAAAAACAAAAAAGGGATCATATAATAACAACCAAACAACAATAAATAAAAGTCCTGCTTACGCAGGAAGTGCTATGAAAATAACAGAACACATACAAAAAGCCAAGGGTAAAACATTGTTTTCGTTTGAAATCATTCCACCTAAAAAAGGAAAAAACATAGAGGAGTTATATGGTAATATCAATCCTTTAATGGAATTTAATCCGCCATTTATAGATGTCACGACTTCCAGAGAAGAATATGTATATATCGAAAAAGAGGGCTTATTAGACCGGAAAATAACCAGAATGCGCCCGGGAACGGTTGGCATTTGTGCAGCCATAAAACATAAATACGATGTTGATACCGTTCCGCATGTTTTATGTGGTGGGTTTTCAAAGGAGGAAACAGAATACCTGTTAGTGGATTGTCATTATTTAGGCATTGAAAATGTAATGGCTTTAAGAGGGGATGCCATGAGTCATCAAAAATATTTTGAAGCCGCACAAGGCGGACATCAATTTGCAAAAGAATTGGTTGTTCAAATTCAAAATTTAAATAGAGGAAAATATTTGCATGACGTTATTGAAGCAGATGATAAATCTGATTTTTGTATTGGCGTTGCGGGGTATCCAGAGAAACATATCGAAGCACCTTCTTTACAAACCGATTTAAAACGATTAAAAGAAAAGGTAGATGCAGGTGCGGACTATGTGGTGACTCAAATGTTTTTTGATAATGCAAAGTATTTTGAATTTGTAGACGCTGCAAAAGCTATTGGAATAGACGTGCCTATTATTCCAGGCATTAAACCCATAGCAATTAAACGGCATTTACAAGTATTACCACAGGTTTTTAAAATAGATTTACCTGAAGATTTAATTAAAGCTGTAGAAGCGTGTAAAAATAATAGTGAGATAAGACAGGTTGGTATTGAATGGGCGATACAACAATCGAAAGCGCTTAAGCAAGCAAATGTTCCTGTGTTACATTATTACTCTATGGGAAAAAGTGATAATATAAAGAATATCGCCAGTCAAGTGTTTTAATTGGAAAATAATTACATTTGTGTAATGCTTTCAAAGAAAACAAAATACGGGATTAAAGCTTTAACTTATTTAGCTAGACAAGATAGAAATATACCTGTACAGATTGCTACGATATCAGAAAGTGAAAACATTTCACTCAAGTTTTTGGAAAGTATCTTATTAACACTGCGTAAAAATGGTTTTTTGGGTTCGAAAAAAGGAAAGGGTGGTGGTTATTATTTATTAAAAGACCCGAAAGAAATTTCAATGACTGCTGTAATGCGCGCTTTAGAAGGTCCAATAGCAATGGTGCCTTGCGTCAGTTTGAATTTTTATGAAAAATGCGATGATTGCCCAGATGAAGACGCTTGTGCCGTACATAAAATCATGCTAAAGGTAAGAGATAGTACTTTAGAAATTTTTAGAAATACAGCCCTAGCAGATTTGGCAAACTAACACATTCGCAATTTAAACCCCTTATTTTTTAATTATTATGTTTGATTTATAACAATATAATCTTTACGTTTGCATAATAGTCTACTAAGTCTATAGGGTAAAAGTTATTTATTAATTATGTTAGATGTTATCTATAAGAAAGCGTACACAGATACGGATAAGAAACAAGGGGCTCCTTATGAAAAAGTAGCTTGTGCTTCTAAAGAAAACGTGAAAAGAAGCTTGCTTAAAACAATTAGCTGGAGAGTTATTGGAACATTAGATACTGTTTTGGTGTCTTATTTAGTAACCGGCACTATCGCAATGGCTTTGTCTATTGGGAGTTTCGAATTTGTATCTAAAATGATCTTGTACTTTTTTCATGAACGTGCTTGGAATAATATAAAATGGGGAAAATAAAATGGAATTGAATTTAATAGAAATAAACAAACAATTAAAAACTAAATCACCTTCGGAGATTGTGAAATGGGCACTTGGCGTTTCAGTAAAACCGGTAATAACCACTAATTTCAGGCCTTATGAATCGGCTATTTTACACGTGGTTACAAAAGAGAAAAGTGATATAAATGTGATTTGGTGTGATACGGGTTATAATACAATAAAGACCTATAAGCATGCCGAAGCATTAATTACGCTGCTTAATCTTAACATCCAGTTATACGTTCCGAAGCAAACAGCAGCCCATCGCGATGTCGTTTTAGGGCTGCCAGATGTTAATGATCCTAATCATAAACTGTTTACAGAGCAAGTTAAATTGGAGCCCTTTAAACGGGCTATGGCAGCGCATCAGCCAGACTTATGGTTTACTAATTTACGTCAAGGGCAAACGGCTTTTAGAAACAGCATTGATATCGTTTCAAAAGGAGCAGATGGCATTTTAAAAGTTAGTCCGTTTTATTATCATTCAGATGAAAAATTAGATACCTATTTGGAAGAACACAAACTTCCAAATGAGTTTAACTATTTCGATCCAACCAAACAATTAGAAAATAGAGAGTGTGGCTTACACGCTTAAATTATTAGATATGAAGAACACATCACAAGTAAACCCTTTGGAAAATGAGGCTATTTATATTTTTAGAGAAGTGGCAGCGCAATTTGAAAAGCCTGTGCTATTATTTTCAGGAGGAAAAGATTCGATAACCTTGGTGCGATTGGCCCAGAAAGCCTTCTATCCAGCGAAAATTCCATTTCCACTCATGCATATAGATACCGGTCATAACTTTCCTGAAACCATAGCGTTTAGAGACCGCTTGGTTAATGAATTAGGCTTAGAACTTATTGTTAGACATGTTCAGGACGCTATAGATGAAGGAAAAGTAAGAGAAGAGTCTGGGAAATATGCTAGTCGGAATGTATTGCAAACCACAACGCTTTTAGATGCTATTGAAGAATTCAAGTTTGATGCCTGTATTGGTGGTGCAAGACGTGATGAAGAAAAAGCAAGAGCTAAAGAACGTATCTTTTCTGTACGTGATGATTTCGGGCAATGGGATGAGAAAAACCAGAGACCAGAATTGTTCGATATGTTAAATGGGAATATAGAATTAGGGCAAAATGTACGGGTGTTTCCTATTTCAAATTGGACAGAATTAGATGTGTGGTCATACATACAAAGAGAACAAATTGAAATTCCTTCCATTTATTTCGCACATACTAGAGCCACTTTTTTACGTGACGGACTAATATGGTCAGCCGAAGATGCTGTAGTTTATAGAGAAGAAGATGAGGTCGTAGAAGAAAGATTAGTTCGTTTTAGAACCGTTGGTGATATGAGTTGTACGGCAGCTGTGTTGTCTGGAGCAACAACAATTTCTAAAGTTGTTGAAGAGATTAGAGCATCTTCAATTTCAGAACGCGGTGCGCGAATAGACGATAAACGTTCTGAAGCCGCCATGGAAAAACGCAAGCAACAAGGGTATTTCTAAAATGGTTAATAGTTGTTAGTTACTGGTTTTTGGTAAAAACAGCGTCATAAGATATTTCAAAAAAATAATAAAATTTAAGTTGTTGTGTGTTTTAGGGTTCTCGAAGAGAACCAACAACCAACACACCAGCAACCAATAATAATAAAGATGGAAGTTTTAAAAATAGCAACAGCAGGAAGTGTAGATGATGGTAAGAGTACATTAATAGGAAGACTTTTGTACGATACAAAATCACTCACTACAGATAAGTTAGAAGCCATAGAAAAAAAGAGTAAGCAATTAGGCTATGACTATTTGGATTTCTCATTGGCAACAGATGGTTTGGTAGCAGAACGGGAGCAAGGTATTACTATAGACGTGGCTCATATTTATTTTTCTACAGCCAATAAAAGTTACATTATCGCAGATACACCTGGCCATGTCGAATATACCAGAAATATGGTCACTGGCGCATCAACCTCTCAAGCAGCTATTATCTTAATAGATGCCAGAAAAGGGGTGATTGAGCAAACCAATCGTCATTTTTTTATCAATAATTTATTGCGTATCAAAACAGTTATTGTAGCGATCAACAAAATGGATTTGGTTGCTTTTTCTGAAGAACGCTACAATACTATTAAATCTGATTTTGAGACGTTAATGGGTAAAAGAGATTATCAAGATCAAAAGATTTCTTTTGTTCCTGTTAGTGCCTTAAAAGGTGATAATGTCGTTAATAAGTCAGAAAAAATGCCTTGGTATACAGGTAAAACCTTATTAGAAAACTTAGAAAGTATAGCGGTGCAAGACATCTATAATGTGGGAGCGCCAAGATTTCCAGTGCAATATGTTATTCGTCCTAAAACAGAAGATTTTCATGATTTTAGAGGCTATGCTGGAAAAGTATATGGCGGCGAATTAAGTGTTGGTGATGAGGTTGTAGTGCTACCTTCACAAACAAAATCTAAAATCAAAGCAATTTATTTCCACGATGAGAACGTGGAAACCGCTTCGAGACGTTCTTCGGTTTTAATAACGCTGGAAGATGATGTCAATATTAGTCGGGGTGATATGATTGTTAAGGCAAACGATTTACCAACCATAGACAAACAATTCACAGCCATTATATCCTGGATGGATGACCAAAAATTAACAGCATCAAGTCGCTATATTGTGCAACACGGCGTTAATAAAGTGCTAGCAAAAGTCGCGTGTATTCACAATAAAATAAATCCAGATTACTCTGGAACAGAGGATACTGTTGATGCTTTAGGGATGAATGACATTGCAACGGTGTCTTTCAAATTGAACAAACCTATTTTTTACGATGCGTTTAAGAATCATAGAACCAACGGGTCTTTTATTCTCATCGATTCACAATCTAATAATACGGTTGGCGCAGGATTCATTCAATAAAATTAATCAATAAAAGCCTTTCTTTTTTGAGGAGGTAACCAAGGTTATGCAAAGTTTTAGAACAGAAATTGAAAATCCTGTAGTAGAAAAGGATATCATAGAATTAGCTAATAAAATCGAACTTTTTCACAAAGGACAAATCGACGAAGAGAAGTTTCGCAGTTTACGATTGGCAAGAGGTGTCTACGGGCAACGCCAGGAAGGGGTACAAATGATTCGTATTAAACTGCCTTACGGGAAGGTGTCAAGTCATCAATTACGTCGTATCGCTGAGGTTTCAGACGAGTATTCTAGAAGTCGGTTACATATTACAACACGCCAGGACATTCAAATTCATTATGTCGATTTAAATCGTACACCTGAACTTTGGGCAGAACTAGAGCGCGACCAAGTAACCTTAAGAGAAGCTTGTGGTAATACGGTAAGAAATGTGACCGCAAGTGAAACTTCAGGTATTGATGTTCATGAAATTTTCGATGTATCGCCTTATGCAGATGCGGTGTTTAAGTTCTTTTTACGAAATCCTATTTGTCAGGAAATGGGACGGAAATTTAAAGTGTCATTTTCGAATACAGCTCAAGATACAGGATTGTCTTATATGCATGATTTGGGTTTTATTGCCAAAATTGAAAATGGTGTAAAAGGTTTTAAAGTAATGCTGGGTGGCGGATTAGGATCACAACCAAGACATGCTGATGTGTTTTATTCATTTTTAGCTTCAGATAAAATAATTCCATTAATGGAAGGTGTTTTAAGAGTGTTTGATCGTTATGGTGAACGTAAAAGCAGAGCGAAAGCAAGAATGAAATTCTTAATTAAAGACTTTGGATTAGAAACTTTTAAAAATTTAGTTGAGGCTGAACAAAAGGCGATAGCATTTAAAACAGTGATTATAGATGAAGCAAAGTATTCCACTTCCATTCCTGTAACTATTGAAGCGCCGCAAGTAGACATTAAAAATCAAGAGGCTTTCAAGCTTTGGAAAGCTACAAATGTCATACCTCAAAAGCAAAAGGACTATTTCGCTATTGGCATTAAAGTGTTGTTGGGTGATTTTTACACAGATAAAGCACGTTTGCTGGCTGATTTAGTTGAAAAATATGCTGCAGGAGAAATAAGGTTAAGCTTAAGACAGAATATATTAATCCCTTTCGTGAAAACGGATTTGATTCCGTTTTTTTATCAGGAATTGGAAAAATTAGGTTTCGCTGAACCTGGATATAATAAAGCGGTAGACATTACGGCCTGTCCAGGAACCGATACGTGTAATTTGGGCATAGCAAGTAGTACAGGCATTGCTGAAGAACTGGAACGCGTGATAAAAACCGAATACCCTCACTATTTAGAAAACGAAGATTTAGTCATTAAAATAAGTGGTTGTATGAATGCCTGCGGACAGCATAATATGGCAAATATTGGTTTTCAAGGCATGTCTATTCGTACTAAAGATAAGTTGGTTGCGCCAGCTTTACAAGTCCTTTTAGGAGGTGGGAATAAGGGTAATGGGAGTGCTGCTTTCGCAGATAAAGTCGTGAAGGTTCCGAGCAGAAGAGGACCCGAGGCATTACGACGGGTTCTTAATGATTATGAAGCGAATGCAAAAGGGGAGCTTTTCGCAGCGTATTATCAAGAAAAAGGAGAAAAGTACTTTTACAACTTACTAACAGACTTGTCGCGGGTAGATACTCTTACACCAGAAGATTTTATTGACTGGGGAACACAGGAAGTCTACGTAAAGGCCATTGGAATTGGAGAATGTGCGGGTGTCGTTATCGATTTAATAGCGACTTTATTTTTAGAAAGTGACGAAAAGATTGAAGACGCTAAAGTTGCTTTTCAAAACAAAGTGTATTCTGGAGCTATTTACGAAGCCTATCGTTCTATGGTAAATTCAGCCAAAGCCATTTT
The DNA here is from genome assembly GCF_000934685.1 of Lacinutrix sp. Hel_I_90. Taxonomy (NCBI): domain Bacteria; kingdom Pseudomonadati; phylum Bacteroidota; class Flavobacteriia; order Flavobacteriales; family Flavobacteriaceae; genus Lacinutrix; species Lacinutrix sp. Hel_I_90. Next base: position 2,956,671 of record NZ_JYNQ01000001.1, read on the forward strand.
GCTTTCAGAAGCGGTTAGCACCAATACGCAAGCAGGAATAATAAGTCAGTTTGATGAACTATTTGTTGAAACAAAAAAGATTGCATTAGGACATTCTTTTTCAGATTTAATTTACCAAATAAAAGAACAGGCACCAACTGAAGGCTTCGCCAAAAATTATATTGATGCAGCAGAAGCATTTTTAACAGTCGTGCGCGCGTATAGAGCAAAGCAAATGACCCAAAATGCAAAATAAAATAGTGAAGTTATGATACAACCACAATTATCAGTCGTAGGCGCAGGACCAGGGGATCCAGATTTAATTACTTTAAAAGCAATTAAAGCAATAGCTTCTGCAAATGTTATTTTGTACGATGCTTTAGTTAATGAGGTATTGTTAGCGTATGCTTCACCACATGCAGAATTAATATTTGTGGGTAAACGAAAAGGATGTTATGCCTACCAACAGGAGCAAATTAATGAACTCATTGTAAAGAGAGCCCTAAAATACGGTCATGTGGTACGTTTAAAAGGAGGCGATCCTTTTATTTTTGGACGAGGTGCAGAGGAATTAGAATATGTGCAACCGTTTGGCATTGCAACGCAGGTTGTGCCAGGAATATCATCATCGGCCGCTGTGCCAGCTTATCAGGGGATTCCTTTAACCAAGCGTGGCGCTTCAGAAAGTTTTTGGGTGATAACGGGCACTACTAAAGCGCATCAAATTTCAAGTGATATTGCATTAGCAGCACAATCGACAGCTACTGTCGTTATTTTAATGGGCATGGGGAAATTATCGGAAATTGTTCAGGTTTTTTCTAAAGAGGGAAAAGCGGAAACCGCTATTGCAATCATTCAAAATGGCACAAGAACCGATGAAAAAGTCGGCATAGGAACGATTAGAACCATTGAGCATATTGTAACCCAAAAACAACTGTCATCGCCAGCAATAATCATTATCGGTGATGTAGTAAAGCAACGTGTCCTGCTTAATGCCATTAGTCATGAGGTGTTTACAAAACCTATTTCAGCCTAAAACCAATGGAAAGAAATAATTTATATCCAGTGTTCTTAAAAGTCAGGAACCTTGAAGTTCTCATTATAGGCGGGGGCTTTGTCGCTGAAGAAAAGCTAACGTTTTTATTAAAATCAAGCCCAGATGCGAACGTGACCATGGTTTCACCGTTATTTCGAAAAGGAACGCTTGCAATTGCTGAAACAGGACACGTAAAAAGGATAGAAGACAGCTACAATATTAAGTATTTAGAAGGGAAACATATGGTTGTTGCAACAACAGACAGTCCTGAAGTTAACATACAAGTATATCACGACTGTCGCGCACAAAGTAAATTGGTTAATGTTGCAGATAATCCACCCTATTGTGATTTTTATATGGGAGGTATCGTAACAAAAGGGAATGTAAAGGTTGCCATTTCCACAAACGGCAAATCACCAACAACAGCCAAAAGATTACGACAGTTTTTTGAAGATGTTATTCCAGAAAACATAGATTATTTGGTTAAAAATTTAAATGTTTACCGAAAAAAAATAAAAGGAAATTTTGAACAAAAAGTCGAAATTTTAAATGAATTCACTAAAGGTTTAGTAGAAAAAGTATAATACAATGATAAAAACAGACATTCTAATAATTGGGGCAGGACCAACAGGGTTATTTACAGTATTCGAGGCAGGCTTATTAAAACTAAAGTGCCATTTAATTGATGCGCTACCTCAGGCGGGTGGTCAATGTTCGGAATTATATCCCAAAAAACCCATTTATGATATTCCTGGTTTTCCCGAAATTTTAGCAGGAGATTTAACCGCGAATCTTTTAGAGCAAGGGAAGCAGTTTCAACCGGGATTTACGCTTGGTGAACGTGCAGAAACCATAGATAAATTAGAAGATGGGAGTTTTATAGTAACAACCAATAAAGGTACAAAACACCACGCGCCTATTATAGCAATCGCCGGTGGATTAGGGAGTTTTGAACCTAGAAAGCCACAAGTATTGAATATTGAAAAGTATGAGGATAGAGGCGTTTCTTATTTTATTAAAGACCCAGAAGTGTATCGTAATAAGAAAGTGGTGATTGCAGGTGGTGGAGATTCTGCATTAGACTGGAGTATTTTTTTAAGCGGTATTGCTTCCGAAGTTACATTAATTCATAGACGAAATGAATTTAGAGGCGCCTTAGATTCAGTAGAGAAAGTACAGGAGTTAAAACTACTGAGTAAAATAAATTTAATCACACCTGCAGAAGTGACAGGATTATTAGGCGAGGCGCATTTAGAAGCCGTTAAGATAGAAAAAGAAGGTGTTGAACGCGTTTTAGAGGCTGATTATTTTATCCCACTTTTTGGTTTATCGCCTAAACTCGGACCGATTGGAAATTGGGGGTTAGACATTGAGAAAAATGCAATAAAAGTAAATACGGTAGATTACCAAACTAACATTCCTGGCATCTTTGCGATTGGAGATGTTAATACTTATGAGGGTAAATTGAAACTTATTCTTTGTGGTTTTCATGAAGCGACATTAATGTGTCAATCTGCTTATAGACTATTAAATCCAGGCAAAAAGTTTGTTTTAAAATATACAACGGTAAGTGGTATTGATGGGTTTGATGGTTCACGAAAAGAGGCTGAAAAAGCAGTGGTGAAAGCCATCGTTTAAAATAAGATCTGTTAATAATACTGAATGACTTAAATTTGTATAAAACGGGTTAAAATTGTAAGATTAATGAGTCGTTAACTACTACTGTTAAAATATTTGGTATGATTTCAGAAAATGAGACTGTTTTTAAAAGTTATAAGGTTTGCTTAAAGGGTACGGTTAAAGGCTTTACCAAAGGACTATTTTATTCGTTGTTTGATGCCGTGTACTACGAGAAAAATATAGTGTCAATAGAAGATGCTTTTTTAAGTATTTTTAAAAGACTGCACGATGATAAAGGTCAGGACATCTGGGATCTGTTTAAAAAGGAATTTCCTAATATTAGAAAGAAATTAGATTTAGATGCTTTAGCAATGGAGAAAAACGATCCTGCAACTAAGAGCTTGGAAGAAGTTTATCTAGCCAGTCCGGGGTTTCATGCCATTGCCATTTACAGGTTAAGTCATGAGCTTTATAAGTTGAATTGCTTCGTTATTTCGAGAATGATGAGTGAGTATATTCATGGGGTAACGGGCATCGATATTCATCCAGGCGCTACTATTGGAGATTCTTTTTTCATAGACCACGGAACAGGAATCGTCATTGGTGAAACATCTATTATAAAGGATAGAGTAAAGATTTTTCAGGGGGTTACCTTAGGCGGTATTCAAGTCAAGAAAAGCATGTCTGCAACAAAACGACATCCAACAATTGAAAACGATGTTATCATATATGCAAACGCGACTATTTTAGGAGGCGATATTGTTATTGGTGCTCATAGTATTATTGGTGCCAATGTTTGGATAACCCAGTCTGTTCCAGAAAATGCTCTGGTTACCTATCAATCTGAAATAAAAATAAGTGTTAGAAAATAATGGAGTTAGGAAAAGGAATTTTAAGTCAAGTAGGTAATACACCTTTAATTGAATCGGTTAATTTGATTACTAAAAAAGGGGTACGGTTGTTTTTTAAATTGGAAGGCAATAACCCTGGCGGAAGCCTTAAAGATAGACCGGCTTATAATATGATTGCCGAAGCAGTAAAGCGAGGTGATATAAAAAAAGGGGGGCATTTAGTTGAAGCTACAAGTGGAAATACAGGGATTGCATTGGCTTATGTTGCGCGTTTGTTTGGCTTAAAAATCTCTTTAATAATGCCTGAAAATTCTACCGAAGAGCGTGTGAAAACAATGCGAGCTTATGGAGCGGAAGTGGTTTTAACAGCTTCAAATGAAGGTATTGAAGGTTCCAGAGATCTGGCCTTTAAAATGAGAGATGAAAAAGGCTACCTCTTATTAAACCAGTTTGAAAACGATGACAACTGGAAAGCCCATTATAAAACCACAGGGCCAGAAATTTGGAGAGATACAAAGGGAGCAGTCACTCATTTTGTTGCAGCCATGGGAACCACTGGTACAATAATGGGAACCTCTACTTTTTTAAAAGAAAAAAATAAGGCTATTAAAATTGTTGGTGCTCAGCCAGAAGAGGGCTCTAGTATTCCAGGCATTAGAAAATGGTCACCAGAGTATGTGCCTAAAATTTTTAACTCTTCAAAGGTGGATCAAATTATAGAAGTTAGTGAAACCGAAGCTAAAAACATGACGCGACGGCTGGCACTAGAAGAAGGTGTTTTTGCAGGTATGAGCAGTGGTGGTTGTATCGCATCAGCTTTAAAGCTCATTGAAACTATAGAAAAAGGGGTTGTAGTAGCCATCGTTTGTGACCGAGGAGATCGCTATTTATCTTCAAATTTATTTGAATAGTAATTCTGTTTTAAGCGGGCTATGCTTTGTTTAATTTAGTTACTTTTGCAGCCAAATAAAGCGAATTAATGAAGTGTTTTTTTTACTACTTAACCTTTTTGTGTTTCACGTGTATTAGTGCGCAAGAGGAAAAGAGCCCATTTACTATAGATGCCAACTATTTCTACGGCACAATCCTGGAACATAACCCAGATATCGCGCATTTAATTACAGAGCATCAAACAGGAGTTATTCTAAGTTTTAATCAGAAAACCTTTGGTAAGAATGCATGGGAGAGTAGGTTTAACTATCCAGATTATGGTGCGTCTTTTCTTTACCAGGACATGAAAAATGAATTTCTTGGCGAGAATTACGGATTATATGCCCATTTTAATTTTTATTTTCTCAACCGAAACTTAAAATTTAGAATCGCGCAAGGTATCGCCTATACTACTAACCCATACGATAAAGTGAATAACTATAGAAATAACGCCTATGGTTCAGATTTGCTGAGTTCTACCTACTTACAGTTGAATTACGACAAGCAAAATATTTATAAGGGCTTTGGTTTGCAAGGCGGTGTTTCTATCATTCATTATTCTAATGCGAATTTTCGTGCACCTAATAATTCAACAAATACCTTTACGTTTAATATAGGTGCAACCTACATGTTTGGTTACGATACACAGCCCGACTATATTGCTTCAACTGAAGAACGCTATTTTAAAGAAAAAATAAAATATAACCTTGCGTTTAGGACAGGTATTAATGAGAGTGATGTCAATAATTCTGGACAATATCCCTTCTATATTGTTTCAGCTTATGCAGATAAACGATTAAATAGAAAAACAGCAGTTCATGTAGGAACAGATATTTTCTTTTCTACCTTTTTAAAAGAATTGATTAAATACTATGCTGTAGCTTTTCCTGAAGATAATGTTTCGGGAAATGAAGATTATAAACGAGTAGGTGTTTTTGTGGGGCACGAGTTATTTATTAATAAAATGTCTTTTATCACACAGCTAGGTTATTATGTATACTATCCCTATGATTTTGAAGGTCGTATCTATAATCGAATTGGCTTAAAACGTTATTTTGGAGATAAATATTTTGCTGCAATTACATTAAAATCCCATGCCGCGAAAGCAGAAGGTGTAGAGTTTGGAATTGGTGTCCGCTTATAATTAATCAATAAATAAGGCATAATAATTAGGTAGATATCAAATGATGTAATTATTGGCGATTCCATTTACACTTTGAAAAAAAATAAACATGAACAGATGAAAAAAATAATATACCTATTAAGTGTGATCATTCTGGTAAGCTGTAATAGTGAGAATGCGCCAGATTGTTTCCAAAATTCTGGAGATGTTATTACTAAAACTTTTGAAGTTCAGGAATTCACTAAAGTAACAGTGTTTGAGCGTATTGAATTGATAGTAAAAGAAGGACCGGTTCATGAAGTCATTGTCGAAACTGGAGAGTTTTTAATGGATGAAATTGACGTTAAAGTAGAAAATGGAAAATTGCTGTTAAATAATAATAACGGTTGCAATTTAACCAGAGATTTTGGGATAACTAAGATTTATATTACGGCTCCAAATCTTACTGAAATCCGCAGTAGTACTGGGTTGCAAACGAGTAGTGACGGTGTTTTAACGTACCCGAGTCTCTTATTGATTTCAGAAGATTTTAGTGAAGCATATCATACAGATGGCTTGTTCCGCTTGCAAGTTAATTGCAATACTCTTAAGGTAATAGTAAATAATTTGTCTACTTCTAGTATTGAAGGGAGTGTGGAAAACTTAAATATCCAGTTTTTCTCTGGAGATGCCCGTTTTGAAGGCAGGAATTTAATCGCTCAAAATATAAATATCTATCACCGTGGGTCGAATGATATTACTATAAACCCTCAAGTATCTCTAACAGCTAATTTAGTGGGTACAGGAGATGTTATTGTGGTTAATACGCCACCAATAGTTGATGTACAAGAACAATATACCGGTCGCGTTATTTTTGAGTAATTGGTTTTTTTATTTCTGAGAAGGCAGAAATTTCGTGGCGGTAAAATTTTACAAATTGAATTAAACCGTTAAATCCCTAAATAGACTCTCTAAACTAGCATTTTTTTGATTTAGTTGCAAAATTTTCAACGCATTATCATGAGTAAAATCAAACACGTGAGAACGCATGTCTTCTTGGGTAGAAAATGTAATTTCGTATACAAAATCATGCGTATTTTTCACACTTTCAACATGAGGTAATTTTTGTAAAAAAGCATCTTCCACACGATAATCAAATTCCACAATAACAATTTGCGCTTGCCCTTCACGAAGTTCTTTCAATTTTTTATTTGCTACTATTTCGCCTTTATTAATAATAATCACACGATCACACATCGCTTCCACCTCTTGCATAATGTGTGTAGAAAGAAATACCGTTTTTTCTTTTCCTATAGATTTAATGAGGTTTCTAATATCTACTAATTGATTTGGATCTAAACCAGTTGTAGGTTCATCAAGAATTAAAACATCAGGATTATGTAATAAAGCATTGGCTAAACCAACACGTTGTCTGAAACCCTTAGAAAGCTGACCAATTTTTTTGTGAGACTCAGGAGTTAAACCAGTAAGTGTTATGACTTCTTCAATACGGGATTGACTCACCTTAAAGATATTGGCGTTAAACGCTAAATATTCGCGAACATATTGCTCAAGATATAACGGATTGTGTTCTGGTAAATACCCAACACTTTGCTGTACTTGCTTGGCTTCAGTATTTATAGAATAGTTATTTACTTTAGCTTCACCTGCTGTTGGGCTAATAAAAGTGGTTAAAATTTTCATCATTGTAGATTTCCCAGCACCATTCGGACCCAAAAAACCGACAATCTCTGGTTTTTTAATTTCAAAAGAGATATTGTTTAAGGCTTTTTGTTCGCCGTAAGTCTTCGATATGTTTTCAACTTTTATAGACATCTTTAATTCTTTCTTCAAAAATAATCATTCTGCAATTTAAATAAAGGTTTGTAGACAAATCTTTAAATCTTCGAGTAAAACACTAAAAATTAGTCTTTAGTATTTTGTTATATCGAATTATTATTTACTTTAGCAGTGTATTACATTATGAAAATAGCAAACAACACATATTATAGCTGGTTTTATTTCTTTTTTAACAAAGAGAACGAGACGCTATATATGTAATTGTAAAAACATATATTTAAAACCAAGTCTCGATAATTATATCGGGACTTTTTTTATTTCCAGAATTTAAACTTTTTAAAATTAAATTTTGCTAACTAATCCAATCGAAAGTTGGGTAAATAACAATAAAATTGTGATAAAATCAGTAGCTATACAAGGCGTAAAAGGGTCGTTTCACCATATTGTGTCGCAAGACTATTTTGGAGAAAACATGCAGGTGAACGAATGTTTATCCTTTGACGATACTGTAGACGCGCTTTTAAGTAGGAAAACAGAAGCCGCTATTATGGCCTTAGAGAACTCTATTGCAGGTTCAATTATCCCAAATTATGCGTTGATTGATAATAATAGCCTACACATTGTAGGGGAGTATTATTTAGACATTCAGCATCATTTAATGGCATTGCCAAATCAGGCTATTGAAGCGATAAAAGAAGTGCATTCACACCCTATGGCTTTATTACAGTGTAAGACGTTTTTAAAAAACTATCCACACATTAAGTTAGTTGAAGCTAAAGATACCGCTGAAGTTGCTAAACGTATAAGTAAGCAAAAGATAAAAGGTATTGCTGCAATAGCTAGTAAATTGGCTTCTCAATTATTTGATTTAACCATTCTCGCGGAAAGCATTCAAACCATAAAGCATAATGAAACACGATTCGCAATCGTAAAAAGAAGTAATTCTGAAATTCCAAAAGAAGAAATTAACAAGGCGTCTGTAAAGTTTGAACTCGATCACAAGCGTGGAAGCCTGGCGACTATTTTGAATGTGATGAGTGACTGTAAGTTGAATTTAACCAAAATTCAATCACTTCCAAAAATAGAAACCCCATGGTTGTACGCTTTTTTTGTAGATGTTACTTTTGAGAACTATTCAGATTTTGAAAAAGCAAAATCCATTATGAAAATTATGGCTACACATTTTAAAATATTGGGGGAATATAAAAACGCAAAACACTAATGGAGGTTTCAAAAAGATTACATAGCGTTGAAGAATACTACTTTTCTAAAAAGTTAAAGGAAGTGAATGTCCTAAAAGCCAGTGGTAAGCCAATTATTAATTTAGGTATTGGTAGTCCAGATTTACAACCGCCTGATAAAGTAGTAAAAGCCATTACGGATAGTTTTAAAGATGAGAATGCACATAAATACCAAAGTTACCAAGGTTTACCAGAGTTACGTGAAGCGATTTCAGGTTTTTATCGTACACATTTTAATGTTTTCGTAAATAAGGATACCGAAGTGCTGCCATTAATGGGAAGTAAAGAAGGTATCATGCATATTGCTATGGCCTTTTTAGATGAGGGCGATGAAGTTTTGATTCCTAATCCAGGATATCCAACCTATACTTCAGTAACAAAATTATTACATGCTAAACCTGTATTTTATAATTTGGAAGAAAATAACAACTGGTGTCCAGATATAGCGGCCTTAGAAAAATCAGATTTAAGTAAAGTAAAGCTAATGTGGTTAAGCTATCCGCATATGCCAACAGGAGCAAAGGCAACTAAGGAGACATTTAAAGCGCTTATTGCTTTTGCAAAACGACACCATATTTTATTAGTTAATGACAATCCGTACAGTTTTATTTTAAATGAAGAGCCATTGAGTATTTTAAGCATTGACGGCGCTAAAGACGTGTGTTTAGAGCTTAATTCATTAAGTAAAACCTTTAATATGGCAGGGTGGCGTGTAGGTATGGTTTTAGGAAAAGCGGCGTTTATAAATGCTATTCTTAAAGTAAAAAGTAATATGGATTCTGGAATGTTTTATGGTATACAAAAAGGAGCTATTGAAGCTTTAAACTGCTCGAAATTCTGGTTTGCTAGTCTAAATAGTGTGTATGAGGAACGTCGCAAACTGGTTTGGGAATTAGCAACACGACTTAATTGTACTTTCGATAAAAACGCTGTAGGTTTATTCGTTTGGGCAAAGTTGCCACCATCTTTTGAATCGGAAGCCTTTATAGATAAATTACTACAAGAAAAGCACATTTTTATTACACCAGGAACCGTTTTTGGCTCACAAGGCGAAGGGTATGTGCGGTTTTCTCTATGCGCAGGAAACGAAGTTATTGAAGAAGCAATCTCGAGAGTATGATAAATAATATATACATAATAGGCGTTGGATTAATAGGCGGGAGCTTGGCTTTAGACATTAAAGCAAAAAGACCAGATGCGACTATTTTTGGGATAGATAATTCAGAAGAAAATCTAACGATGGCTTTAGAATTAGGTGTAATAGATATAAAAGCAAGCTTTGAAGCTTTAGATAAAGCCGATTTAGTGATTTTGGCGATTCCTGTTGATGCTACTGTAACAATTTTGCCAGGAGTGCTGGATGCGGTTTCAGATTTTGGCTTAGTAGTCGATGTGGGTTCCACAAAGAAAGACATTTGCAAAGCCGTTGAAGCACATCCTAAACGCCGGAATTTTCTGGCCATGCATCCCATAGCGGGAACTGAATTTTCAGGCCCTAAGGCCGCTATTCACAATTTATTTCAGCATAAAACAAATATCATTTGTGAAGTAGAGAAAACAGCTTTTAAATTACAGGAGAAAGCATTAAATCTTTTTGCTCAAATAGGCATGCGCATGCGTTATATGAACCCCGAATCACACGACAAACACATCGCTTATATGTCGCATTTATCTCATATTAGTGCGTTTATGCTTGGCAAAACGGTGATTGAAAAAGAAAAGAACGAACGTGATATTTTCGATATGGCCGGTTCTGGTTTTGAAAGTACCGTGCGTTTGGCAAAAAGCTCACCAGCGATGTGGACCCCAATTTTTAAACAAAATAAAGACAACGTTATAGAGACCCTTGAGGATTATATAAAGAATCTCACACAATTTAAAGACCTTATTGTGAATGATGATTTTGAAGGTGTTTTTAATGAAATGAAAGATACAAATTACATCAAACAAATATTAAACGGAATACAGTAATAGCCAATAGGGTTTTTAACCTGACAGGTGCAATATAGTAAGGATATGGAAAATAAAAAAGAAATGAGAAACTGGTTGGATGCTATGAATTTGGAGCATCCATTAGTCATCGCTGGACCTTGTAGTGCAGAGACAGAAGAGCAAGTGTTGCGAATAGCACATGAACTAAAAGAAACAGATGTAAGCTACTTTAGAGCTGGGATTTGGAAACCTAGAACACGACCAGGAATGTTTGAAGGCGTTGGCGCTTTAGGCTTAAATTGGTTGAAGAAAGTAAAAGCCGAAACAGGAATGAAAACCTGTACAGAGGTGGCGAATGCAGCCCATGTAAAGCTAGCGATAGAAAATGATGTCGATTTACTTTGGATTGGAGCACGCTCAACAGTAAGCCCTTTTATCATGCAGGAATTAGCTGATGCTTTAGCTGGAACAGATAAGATAGTTCTGGTTAAAAATCCAGTAAACCCAGATTTAGCCTTATGGTTAGGGGGTATAGAAAGATTATATACTGCGGGTATTAAAAACTTAGGGGCGATACATAGAGGGTTTTCAACCTATGAGAAAACAAAATATAGAAATATTCCAGAATGGCAAATAGCTATCGAATTTCAAAATAGATTTCCAGATTTACCGTTAATTAATGATCCGTCACACATCACAGGAAAGCGTGATATGGTATTTGATGTCTCTCAAACGGCCTTAGATCTTAATTTTGACGGATTAATGGTAGAAACACATTTTGATCCGGATAATGCCTGGAGTGATGCCGCTCAACAAGTAACGCCTACTGCTTTGATTCAAATGATGAAGGATTTAAAAATTAGAAAAGAAAGTGATCCTGAAGCAGAATATAATAGTGAGCTAGCTAACTTAAGAGCCCAAATAGACGTTGTAGATAATCAAGTGATTGAATTATTAGGCAAGCGTATGAAAGTTGCAGATGGTATTGGAGAACTTAAAAAGGAGAAAAATGTTGCCGTTTTACAAAGCAAACGTTGGAATGAGATTTTAGGTAAAATGGTGTTAGAAGGAGAAACCAAAGGCTTAAGTGAAGAGTTTATTTTAAAATTATTTAAAGCCATTCACCAGGAATCTATTAATCATCAGGAAAAAGTAATAAAAGGGTAGCTAAACAGATTAAAACATTAATTAATAATGGCATCTTTGTATAAATGACAGGACTAGTATATAAATCTACAGGAAGTTGGTACACGGTTAAAAACCAATTAGGAACCACTTATGAATGCCGTATCAAAGGAAAATTCCGTTTGCAGGGTATAAAAAGCACTAATCCCATTGCGGTTGGAGATTATGTAGATTTTGAATTAGACACAAAGAGTGATCAAGAAACTGGTGTTATTTCTAATATTCATGATCGCAAAAATTATATTGTTCGTAAATCGGTAAACCTGTCTAAGCAAACCCATATTATAGCCTCCAATATCGATCAGGTTTTTTTATTGGTAACTATAGATAATCCCCCAACATTTACCAGTTTCATAGACCGCTTTTTAGTCACAGCAGAGGCTTATGCTATAAAAGCCGTTTTATTGTTTAATAAAATGGATACCTATAATGAAGACACCATTTTAGAAGTAAAATATTTAGCACACGTGTATCGGGAAATAGGCTATGAGTGTATTGAGATCTCAGCTAAAACAGGACAGAATATTGAAAAGGTGAAAGCGCTAATGGAGGGCAAGGTAAGCATGTTTACGGGGCATTCGGGAGTTGGAAAATCGACTCTAGTTAATGCTATAGAACCTACCTTGGACTTAAAAACAAAAGCCATTTCAACGCAACACATGCAAGGGCAGCATACCACGACTTTTGCTGAAATGTTTGATTTAAGCTTCAATGCAAAAATTATAGATACACCAGGTATTAAAGGGTTTGGTGTTGTAGATATGGAAAAGGAAGAAATAAGTGATTACTTTCCAGAATTTTTTAAGTTAAAACAAGACTGTAAATTCAATAATTGCTTGCATATCGAAGAACCTAAATGTGCCGTAAAAGAAGCTTTAGAAAAGGATGAAATTTCGGCGTCACGTTACAGAAGTTATGTGCAAATTATAGAAGGAGACGACCAGCACTATAGAACAGATATCTGGAATCAGGAATAGATGAAAGTAGTCATTCAAAGAGTGTTAAAAGCAAGCGTTACTATTGAAGACGATAAAGTAGCTTCAATTGAAAATGGTTTGCTTGTTTTATTAGGAATTGTTTCTGAGGATACACAAGAAGATGTTAACTGGCTCGTTAATAAAATCACTAATCTTCGTATTTTTTCTGACCAAAATGGCATCATGAATCAATCGCTTATAGAAACTAATGGTGACCTCATTGTTGTGAGCCAATTTACTTTGCATGCCAGCACTAAAAAAGGGAATAGGCCTAGTTACAGTAAAGCGGCAAAACCAGAAACGGCTATTACGCTTTATGACGCATTTATTAAAGCTTCTGAAGCTGTTTTAAATAAACCAGTTCAAACGGGACAGTTTGGAGCAGATATGAAAGTAGAATTATTAAATGATGGACCCGTTACTATTATTGTAGATTCTAAAGACAGGGTTTAGTAATTAACTTTTTTCACCCCTTTTTGTACTGATAAGTCTTATATTTGAGCCCCTAAATTATTCTAATGCGCCTCAAATGTATATTCAGTATTACTTTAATACTATGTTCACTTACCGTTTTTTCACAAAATTATTTGTCTTCATTAACCTTGAAAGAGGAACTTACTAAAGATGCAAATGCTGTAGTAAGGCTAAATGAAACTGAAATTGATATTTTGTCATACGATAAAATGATTGTCAAAAAGCATAGAGTAGTGACGGTGCTTAATAAAGAAGGAGAACGTTATATTGATGCAAGTATTAGGTATGACAAATCGGTTAATATTAAAAAGCTTGAAGCAGTTGTCTATAATCTTTTAGGAGATGAAATTAAAAAGTTCAGAAAAAAAGATTTTGAAGACGTTAGTGTTTATGATGGCTTCTCGATATTTACTGACGACAGAATTAAACACATAAATTACACCGCTACGCAATATCCTTATACTGTTGCGTATTTTGAAGAAACTATTCAGTCTACTACAGCATTTATTCAACAATGGTATCCTTTAGAAGGCTATTATGTAAGTACAGAAGGGTCTAGTATTAAGGTTAATAATGAATCGGGTATTACACTAGTATCTAAAGCTTCAGGATTTGAAGGATTCAATATTTCTAAACATTCTGAATTTTATTATTCGGCAGAAAATATTCCAGCTATTAGATACGAAGCCTACGCACCATCCTTTACTTCTTTTGCACCTCATCTAAAGTTTGCCTTACAAGAGTTCGATATGAAAGGTGTAAAAGGGACTAATACAAGTTGGAAGAATTTTGGAAAGTGGGTAGGAGAAAGCCTAATTAGTGATACACAAGAGTTACCTGAGGCAGTTATTGAAGAAGTTAAAAGACTAACGGTAGACGCCAAAACGGATTATGAAAAGGCTAAAATTGTTTATGAGTTTATGCAAAATAAAACACGCTATATCAGTGTTCAGGTTGGCATTGGTGGATGGAAACCCATGTTGGCAGGAGATGTAGATAGGTTGGGGTATGGAGATTGTAAGGCGTTGTCTAATTATACAAAATCATTGCTCAAAGCAGTTGGTTTAGAATCCTATTATACTTTGATTTATGGCGGTCGTGATATTCAAAATATTGACAAGGATTTTTCTTCTCAGCAAGGCAATCATGCTATTTTAGCGGTTCCTATTCAAGGCGACTTGATTTTTTTAGAATGCACTAGTCAAACCGATCCATTCGGATACATAGCTAACTTTACAGATGATAGAGATGTGTTAATTGTTAAGCCTGAAGGCGGAGAGATTGTGCATACAAGAGCTTATGAAACCAAGGATAATTTGCAAACGACAAAAGCATTCGTGTCTTTTGATGAAAGCGGGAATTTTAAAGCCAAGATTAGTATTGTATCAAAAGGGACTCAGTATGCTTATCACAGCTCTCGAATTGAAAACGAAACAGAAAAAAGTCGAAAGCTTTATTATAAAAATTATTTAGATAACATAAATAATTTAAGCATAGAATCTATGGATTTTGAAAATGATAAAAATGAAATTGTTTTTAAAGAAAGTATCAATTTGTCAGCTACTAAATATGGTGCAAAAGCAGGAACAAGATTGTTGTTGAAACCAAATATGTTCAATAGAAAAACAAGCGTGCCTCCTAGATATCCTAATCGAAATTTAAATGTTGAAATAGATAGAGGATATACAGATGTTGATGAGTATGAACTTACCTTATCTAGTAATCTAAAAATAGAAGCCTTACAAGATAATGTTTCAATCAATAATAAATTTGGAGAATACACGGTCACTTTCGAAAAACTTTCAGAGCAGACTTTTATATACAAGAGAAAGCTAATTATCAATAAAGGAAATTATTCAAAAGAAGATTACAAGGCTTTTAGAGATTTTAATTCTCAAATCGTCAAAAATGATAATTCTAAATTAGTATTAAAACAATTATAAGATAATGAAAGAAAAAATCTTAATATTACTATTGTGCTTTGTTACGGGCATTAGCGCTCAAAATATCAAGTTTGGTAAAGTTAGTAAAGAGGAGCTTGAAGAGCAATTTTACGAAGAAGATAGTACTGCAAATGCAGTGGTGCTATATAGGGAATATTCAACACATTACCCATTTAGACAGGGTGAGGGTTTTATTAGGACAACAGAAGTTTTTGAGCGCATAAAAATCTACAATAATAATGGCTTTAACTGGGCTACCGTTGAGAATAAATTATATAATCAAAACGGAGAGACAGAGGAACACATTCAGGGTTTAAAGGCTTACACTTATAATTTAGAGAATAACAAAATTAAAGATTTTAAGTTAAAAAAGGATGGGGTTTTTGAGGTTGAAACGAATAAATATTGGAAAGAACATAAGTTTATTCTACCTAATGTTAAGGCAGGCTCGGTAATAGAATACACTTATAGAATAGAATCTCCTTTTATGACAATTGATGATATAGATTTGCAATATGATATTCCTGTAAAAAAACAAACGATCAAATTAAAAATTCCAGATCGTTTTACCTTTAATAAAATATTAAACCCAAAAGCCATTTATCAACCAAAATTCACAGAGACTACTGTAAACAGAAAACTGGAATTTACAAATAGTCAAGTTAGTATTAGTAGTGGTGGTAGTGGTTTCCAGACGGGAACAAATAAGAAACAAACCTATAAAGATATTTTAGAAAGGATTACAATAACTGAGGATACTAATATACCAGCATTGAAAAACGAAGCCTATGTAGATAATATAAATAATTACAGAGCTAAAATAACTTTTGAATTTGCTAATGCAGTTGGGCAAAATGGAGATGTACAATTTTTCAATAACACTTGGGAAGATATTGTATCTCGTATTTTTAAAAGCTCAAATTTTGGAGGACAGTTGGATAAAAAGAATTATTTTAAAAATGATGTAGATGCATTGTTACTAGGGGTAGAAGATTCAAAGATCAAGCTTAATAAGCTATTCAATTTTGTGAAATCAAAAGTTAAATGGAATAATTTTATTGGTTACTATTCAGAATCAGGTGTAAAGGAAGCCTACAAAACAGGGGCAGGTAATATTGCAGATATAAATTTAATGTTAGTATCGATGTTAAGATATGCCGGCTTAAATGCAAACCCAGTTTTAGTGAGTACTAGAGATCATGGTGTTCCCATCATTGCAACTTCTAAAGGGTTTAATTATGTTATTGCCCGTGTAAGTATTGATGGAGAAGAAATTCTTTTAGATGCCAGTGATCCATTTGCAGGATTAAACATATTACCTAAAAGAGCTCTAAATTGGCAAGGAAGAGTCGTTAATGAGCAAGGTGCTTCAGATTGGGTAAGTTTAAAACCTTCAACGATATCAAGTAAAAAAATACAATTGAATATTAATATTCAAAATGATTTTTCAATCAAAGGAAAACTAAGAGAAATTCTTTCTAATCATTTAGCATTAAACTATAGAGAAAAATATGCGAAGTCAACCACGGAAACTATCATTTCAGAATTAGAAAAAGATAAAGGAGATTTAATTATTGAAGGCCTAGATGTAAAGAATAGTAAAGATGTAGCGAAACCAATTGTATTAACATACGATTTCATTACAGAAAATGCTATAGAAGCAATTGGAGATAAATTATATTTTTCTCCGTTATTGTTTTTAAACTCAGAGTCTAATCCATTCATACAAGAAGAACGCATATATCCAATAGATTTTATATATCCTCAAGCATCAAAATACAGAATAAGTATTAATCTGCCAGAAGGATATGAAATTGAATCCTTGCCAGAGAATGCAAAATTTTTACTTAATGGGAGTGAAGGTGAGTTCACATATATAATAAAAGGGAATGTAAATTCGATACAATTAATAGTTGATTTCAACCTAAATAAGACAATAATTTCACCAATGGAGTACAATCAATTTAAAGCGTTTTTTGCGTTATCTTTTGAAAAGCAATCTGAGCAAATAGTTCTAGCCAAAAAACAGTAAAATTAGCAATGGCATCACTCTTCGGTCATGGTTTATTGGGTTATACACTTTCTAAAATTGCAGACAATAAATCTAATAGGTTATTAGTACTTCTTGCAATAGGTTCAGCCATTTTGCCAGATATCGATGTCTTGGCTTTTAATTTTAGTATTCCCTATTCGCATCCCTTTGGTCATCGTGGATTTACACATTCCATTGTGTTTGCATTACTTTGGGCAGGAGTGTTGGCTTTAACTGTTGATAAAAGCAGAAAACCCTTGTTTTTTGTAACCCTCTTTTTTGCAACCGTATCGCACGGTATTCTTGATGCTTTAACGACTGGTGGTCGGGGTGTTGGTTTTTTTATTCCCTTTAATATGGAGCGTTTCTTTTTCCCGTTCAGACCAATAAAAGTGTCACCAATTGGTATGAGTAAATTTTTCTCTAATTGGGGATTTCAAGTGATTATTAGCGAATTAAAATATATTGCTATTCCATGCGTCTTGGTTTTAGTATTTTTGTATCTCTTAAAGCGAAAACAATGAATATAAAAAATGCACAACAAGACGTTGATGATTGGATAAAAACACATGGTGTTCGTTATTTTAATGAGCTCACTAATATGGCACAACTAACAGAAGAGGTTGGGGAAGTCGCCAGAATTATTGCCAGACGCTATGGCGAACAAAGTGAAAAAGAAAGTGATAAAAACAAAGACCTTGGTGAAGAATTAGCAGACGTTATGTTTGTCGTTTTATGCTTAGCAAACCAAACAGGCGTGGATTTACAAGAGGCGTTTGATAAGAAATTAGACTTCAAAACTAAGCGCGATCACGACAGACACCATAATAACGAAAAACTCAAATAGATTTTTTTCATTTCCATGAAGGCGGAAATCTTTACATTATGAATTTACATCTCAAAAAAGCAACAATAAACCAACAATCAACCATTCAAATTACGGGTTCAAAAAGCGAGTCTAACCGATTATTACTACTACAAGCACTTTTTCCTGAGATAGGAATAGAAAATGTTTCCAATAGTGATGATTCACAATTAATGACGAAAGCATTAGCGTCAAAAAGTGAGCTTATCGATATTCATCACGCCGGAACAGCCATGCGCTTTTTAACTGCTTTTTTTGCAACACAAGAGGGTAGAACAATAGAATTAACGGGTTCAAAACGCATGAAAGAGCGTCCCATAAAAATTTTGGTCGATGCTTTAAATCAGTTGGGAGCGAAAATAAGTTATAAGGAAAACGACGGTTTTCCGCCGCTAATTATTGAAGGAACGAAGCTAACAAAAAATGAAGTGGCATTAGAAGCTAATGTGAGTAGTCAATACATTTCAGCATTATTGCTAATCGCTTCAACATTAGAAAACGGGTTGGAGTTAACGCTGAAAGGAAAAATTACATCGGTACCCTACATAAACATGACTTTAAGTTTATTAAATGAGATTGGTGTAGAAACTAAATTTGAAAATAATACAATTTCTGTAATAGCGAACAGTAAAAAGGAAATAGCTAAAAACCAGGTAACAGTTGAGTCAGATTGGTCTTCAGCCTCTTATTATTATAGTATCGTAGCACTTTCAGACCTGGGAACAAGCATTACATTATCGGCTTATAAAGAAAACAGTTTACAAGGTGATTCGGCCTTAGCTAAGATTTATAAAGCTTTTGGAGTAGAGACCACTTTTAAAAATCACTCAATAATACTTCGTAAATCTAAGACCATTAATCAGGATATTAAAATCAATTTCGATTTAGCAAATGCACCAGATATCGCACAAACTATAACTGTTTCGGCTTTTGGTTTAGGCTTAGAATGCCACTTAACAGGCCTGCATACCTTAAAAATTAAAGAAACAGATCGGCTAGAAGCTCTAAAAACTGAAATTGAAAAATTAGGAGGTAGCGTTCAAATTACAAAGGACTCGCTTAGTCTTTCGGCTTCGCATAAGATAAATAAAAATATAGCTATTGCTACGTATAACGATCATAGAATGGCTATGGCCTTTGCGCCCTTAGCAATAAAAGTACCATTGGAAATTGAAGATGCAGGAGTGGTTTCAAAATCATATCCAACATTTTGGGACGATTTAAAAGCCATCGGTTTTGAGTTTAATGCCTAATAAAGTTAAAAGAAAGAATACATTATTGCAATTATATGTTTTTTAGATAAGATTGAAATCGAAGGGTCGTGTACTCACTATTGTAGACTAAAATTAAAGCTTAGTAACGGTTACGGCTCTCTTTTTTTATTGAAATGGAGCTAAAATAAGAACAAATTTCATCAATTATGTTAAGATATATTGGGTATTATAAATAATAATCAGTCATTTACTTGACAAGGCCTATCTCGAGATTGTATATTTGTAGCTTTCAAAATAAGATATGATAGACGTAAAAATGAAATTATCGCACTTCAACTTTGAATTGCCTGAGGAATTATTGGCAGAGTATCCAGCCGAAAATAGAGATGAGTCTCGATTAATGGTTTTAAACCGTAAAGAGCAAACCATCGAGCACAAAATGTTTAAAGACATCATTGATTATTTTGATGAGAAAGATGTAATGATTCTTAATGATACAAAGGTTTTTCCTGCGCGTCTTTATGGTAATAAAGAAAAAACAGGAGCAAGAATCGAAGTGTTTTTATTACGTGAGTTAAACGAAGAACAACGTCTTTGGGATGTTTTAGTAGATCCTGCTCGTAAAATAAGAATAGGAAATAAGCTTTATTTTGGTGATGATGAAACATTAGTCGCTGAGGTTATAGACAATACAACATCGCGTGGTAGAACATTACGTTTTCTATACGATGGTTCTTATAAAGAATTTCGCACGAAATTAACGCAACTCGGTGAAACCCCATTGCCAAAGTATATTAAACGAGGCGTAGAAGCAGAAGATGAAGAACGTTATCAAACTATTTTTGCTGAAAATGAAGGAGCAGTAGCAGCCCCAACTGCGGGCTTACATTTTTCTAAACACCTATTAAAGCGTTTAGAAATAAAAGGTGTTGATTTCGCAAAGGTAACACTACATGTTGGTTTAGGGACTTTTAATCCAGTAGAAGTAGAAGATTTATCTAAACATAAAATGGATAGTGAAGAGGTTACTATTAAACCAAAAGCAGTCGAGCAAATTAACACAGCTTTAAAAGAAAGACGTCGTATTTGTGCCGTAGGTACTACTGCTATGCGTGCTGTAGAAAGCGCAGTGTCTTCTAGTCATACACTTAATGAAATTGATGGTTGGACCAACAAATTCATTTTCCCACCGTACGACTTTAGTATTGCAAACGCGATGATTACTAACTTTCATACGCCAAAATCAACATTATTAATGATGGCTTCAGCATTTGCTGGACACGATTTTATTAAGCGTGCCTACGAAGAAGCAGTAAAAGAAAAGTATAAGTTTTACAGTTATGGAGATGCGATGTTAATTATATAACCCGCAATTAAATTGAGAATCTCTTAAAATTATTGAGATTTTATTCCAAACTAAAAAGCAATTATTAGCCTCTTCTTTTTTTAAAAGTTGAGGCTTTTTTATTATTCGCAATTCAAAAATCGTAATTCTTTAATGCTTTCACTATTTTTGCACTACAATGGACGTTAAGAAAAAAGACATAAGAGCATTAACCAAAGAGCAACTACGCGATTTCTTCATTAAAGAAGGCGATGAAGCCTTTCGTGGTAATCAGGTTTACGAATGGTTATGGAGTAAAAGCGCGTATTCATTTGAGGATATGACTAATATCTCTAAAGAAACGCGACAAATGTTGGAAGACAATTTTGTGATTAATCACATTAAAGTTGATACAATGCAACGCAGTAGCGATGGAACGGTTAAGAATGCCGTACGATTGCATGATGGCTTAATTGTGGAATCTGTTCTAATTCCAACACCAACACGAACAACAGCTTGTGTTTCTAGCCAAGTTGGTTGCAGTTTAGACTGCTCATTTTGTGCAACATCACGTTTAAAACGGATGCGAAACTTAAATCCAGATGAGATTTATGATCAGGTAGTCGCCATAGATAACGAAAGTAGACTTTATTTTAATAGGCCATTAAGTAATATCGTATTTATGGGCATGGGGGAACCACTCATGAACTATAATAATGTGATAAAAGCCATAGATAAAATCACCTCGCCAGAAGGTCTAGGCATGTCACCAAAGCGGATTGTGGTCTCAACTTCGGGTGTGCCAAAGATGATTAAAAAAATGGCAGATGATGAGGTGAAATTTAACTTAGCAGTTTCTTTACACTCAGCAATAGATGAAGTGAGAACCTCTATTATGCCATTTAATGAAACCTTTCCGCTTAAAGATTTACAAGAAGCATTAGAATATTGGTATGAGAAAACAAAAAAGGCCATTACCTACGAGTATATAGTTTGGAAAGGTATAAATGATAGCCTTAAAGATATAGAGGCCTTAGTGAAGTTTTGTAAGTACGTACCATGTAAAGTGAATATTATAGAGTATAATCCTATTGATGATGGCGCATTTCAACAAGCATCAAATCAGGCGATAGAGGATTATATTCGTGTTTTAGAACGTAATAATATTGTGGTTAATGTACGCAGAAGTCGTGGTAAAGATATTGATGCAGCCTGTGGGCAATTGGCAAATAAAAGTTAAAATTTTAAATATCATTTAGTGAAGTTCTATCTTTAGTAACCTGTGAAAATAACCGAACAAATAAAAGAACCCATTGCTTACGAAATGGAGCTTTTCGAACAAAAGTTTCGTTTAGCTATGGCTTCTAAAGTGGCGTTGCTTAATCGTATTACTCACTATATAGTGAATAGAAAAGGCAAACAAATGCGACCCATGTTTGTTTTTCTCGTTGCTAAAATGGTTTCTAATGGAGAGGTTTTTGATCGTACCTATCGTGGCGCTTCCGTTATAGAATTGATACATACAGCGACATTAGTTCACGACGATGTGGTTGACGATAGTAATAAACGTCGTGGTTTCTTTTCTATTAATGCACTGTGGAAAAATAAAATTGCCGTTCTTATAGGTGATTATCTACTGTCTAAAGGCTTATTACTCTCTATAGATAACAATGATTTCGATTTGTTAAAGATTATTTCAGTAGCCGTCCGGGAAATGAGTGAAGGCGAATTACTCCAAATTGAAAAAGCCCGTAAACTAGATATTACAGAAGCCGTTTATTACGAAATTATTAGACAAAAAACAGCAACACTCATTGCTGCCTGTTGTAGTTTAGGTGCAGCGTCTGTTAAACCTGAAGCAACAGATGTAGAAACGATGCGTAAGTTTGGGGAACTTATTGGTATGGCGTTTCAAATAAAAGATGACTTGTTCGACTATGGTTCCAAAAGTATAGGCAAGCCTATTGGTATTGATATTAAAGAACAAAAAATGACCTTGCCTTTAATTCATGTTCTAAATACCTGTACTAAAAAGGAAAAGAAGTGGCTCATTAATTCTATTAAAAATCACAATAAAGATAAAAAACGTGTAGACGACGTTATTGCTTTTGTTAAAAATAAGGGCGGATTAGATTATGCTGTGACTAAAATGAAAGCCTTTCAAGCTGAAGCCATGCAAATACTACAAAACTACCCAGAATCTAACTATAAATCTTCCTTAGAATTAATGGTGAATTATGTGATTGAAAGAAAAAAATAAACTTTTTTTTACTACTTAGGCAACCTTTTACAACACTTTTGCGTCTTTATAAATGAAGACTAAAACTAACTACAGATTTTGAAAGTTATCCAAATCTATAAAAACGAAACGAAGCTCATCAAACGAGCGCAAAAGAACAATCGTGGGGCACAACACGTGTTGTATGAGCTTCATGCGCCAAAAATGTTAAGCGTTTGCCGTTACTATATTAAAGATGTGCAGCAAGCTGAGGAAGCAATGCTCAATGGATTCTTTAAAGTCTTTACACATATTAAAACCTTTAAGGGAGAAGGTAGTTTTGAAGGTTGGATAAGACGCATAATGGTTAGGGAAGCGATTTCATTTTTAAGACAAAAAAAGCAAATTGCATTTGCTACAGATGACGTAGAAGTGCATCAAGAGTACGCAAATAATATTCAAACGGAGATTGAAGTAGATCACCTTCAAAAAATAATTGACGCACTACCAGAAGGCTACAAAATAGTGTTCAATATGTATGCTATTGAAGGTTATAAACATCAGGAAATTGCCGAGATTTTAAAGATAAGCGAGGGCACTTCAAAATCACAATTATTTAAAGCAAGAAGACTACTTCAAGACCAGGTCAGTAAATTAAATACATCAAGTTATGGCACCAATTAAATTTGAAGAAGACTTAAAGGATACGCTTAACAAACGATTGATTAATCCATCAGAGCAAGCATGGGAAACTTTGTCAAGCCGTTTAGATGCCGAAGAGCAAAAAGAAAGCAAAACAGGGTTTTGGTGGTTAGCTATAGCTGCAAGTGTTATTGGTTTGCTATTAGTTGGTTATCCGTTTGTTAAGAACGATGTCACAAACCCGCAATCACCAACGCTTGTTATAGATAACAAAAACAAGCCGAACAAAATAGAAGAGAAGATTACCGTGCCTTCTAAAATAAAGGAGGAACAAGCAAAGAGCGTATTAGTTAATAATGCTATTGAAAAAGCAGAAGATAAAACAACAAATAGTTTAAAAGAGGATAACCAGCGCAATCTAGCTAATACCTCTAGTAAACAAAATAAGGAAGTATTGGCTAGTATTACTATAAATGGAGTGAGTTTAATTGAAAACACTCTTTTAATAGCGCAAAGTAAAAAAGCAGCAGATCATATTTTAGTTTTAAATACAAAACAGGAGCATATTAAAAACAAGGATAATACCATAGATTCATTACTCTCAAATGCGAGACGAGAGATAGCCATGAGTACATTAATTAAAAACACAAACGTACCAATAGATCATAATGCATTACTTCAGGATGTGGAAGACGATTTGGAGGAAACCTTCAGGGATAAATTACTCAAAACGGTACGTAAAGGTTACAGTTCTATTAGAGAGGAAATCGCAGATCGTAACAATTAATACAATCATCAATTAAAATCAATTATAAACAAATCTCTTTGGGTTTTTCAATATAGAAAAACACCAGAGAGGCAAAAAACGAACAGTTATGCAAACAATTACGAGGTATTTATTAGCTATTATTTTAGGATTTTATGTTACGCAATCGGTGGCACAGGATACCATTCAAGAGCAACCAAAAGAGAAGCAAATTGCTGATTTGGAAGCCTTAAAACTGGAGGTTGAAACCGAAGAAAAAGCATTTTTAAAAGAAGAAGTAGCTGCGATTAATAAACGTGTGGAGGCAAAAGAAATCACTTATGAAGAAGCAGAAAATTTAAAGCAGGAAGTTGCTAAAAAGCGGGCGTTAAACATAGAAAGTCGTCAAATAATAATTGCAAATCATATCGATTTAGTAAGGCGTAATGGCTATGACGAAGCTATTGGAACCGAAGAAGATAACAGGTTTTTAATAACAATAGGTGCTGGAAAGAAAGATTTTGGTATTAAAGGCAAACAAGAACCAGTAAAATATGACATTCGTACGTCTAACGATTTTGTTTTTGCAGCAGGCATTAACAATGCTATAATAGATGGGCAAAGTTTAAGTGATTCTCCGTATAAGCTAGGGGGGTCTGGTTTTGTTGAATTAGGATGGAACTGGAAAACGAGACTATTTAGAGACTCCAATTTTGCTAGAGTTAAATATGGTTTTTCTTTTCAATGGAATAAGTATGATTTAAAGGATAATAAATTCTTTGTTCAAACGGGTAATACGACGACTATCGAAACTTTTCCTTCAGATTTAAAACAAGCAAAATTTAGAACTACTAATTTGGTGTTTCCATTGTATTTTGAGTTTGGTCCATCAAAAAGAGTAGAGAAAAAAGATAGAATTCGTTATTTCACGGATGATCACTTTAAGTTTGGCATTGGTGGCTACGGTGGCTTTAACATAGGTGCTAAACAAAAGCTGTTGTACGAAGAAGATGGAGACCGTGTAAAGCAAAAAATAAAAAAGGATTATAATGTAAACCCTTTTGTTTATGGAGTAGGCGCCTATGTTGGTGTTGGTGATATTAGTTTGTATGCCAAATATGATTTATCAGACACCTTTAGAAATAACACGTTTAAACAAAATAATGTGTCTTTGGGAGTGCGAATAGATTTGGATTAATTTTACTAATGAATACTTATAAAAAAGTCTTTTCAATGCCTTTGAAAAGGCTTTTTTAATGTTTTTAACGCTCTTGGTAATTAGATCAAAAGCTTCGAGCGAGTTGTCTTAATCCTGTCTTTTTTAGTAATTTTTAAAAAAAAAGCATTAAACGCAAACTACCATTGATTAATACGATTAGAATCCAGCTTAATAAAAATAAAGAGTAGAATGGTGAATCCCCAGAGTCCTGAGCCCCCATAACTAAAAAAGGGTAACGGAATACCAATAGTTGGTATTAAACCCATTACCATGCCTATATTAATTAGAAAGTGTAGAAAAAAGATAGCAGCGACAGAGTAGCCATAGACGCGGCTGAATTGAGACTTTTGTAATTCAGCAAGATGAAGTAGTCGTAAAATAAGCAAAACGAAAACCAGTACCACTCCAAAACTACCTATAAACCCCCATTCTTCACCAACCGTACTAAAAATGTAATCGGTGTGTTGCTCGGGTACAAACTTACCTGTTGTACGTGTGCCTTCCAAGAACCCTTTGCCTGTAAATCCACCTGAGCTAATGGCTTTTTCACTTTCTAAGAGGTTATAAGCGGCTTTCTTTTTCATGCTTTCAAGTGTAGCGGCATCTTTTTCTAAACTCAACCAAATGGTAATACGATCTTTTTGATGAAAAGGCAACTGATTTTCATAGACATAACGAACAAGAAAAGCCAGTCCTAGTCCAATAATTAAAGCGAAAATGGGTTTGTAAAAAGGAGGCTTCTTTCTTCGGGTAAAATAGTAACCAAAAACAATAAGTGCGCCAGTTAACATCGTTACTGTCACGCCAAATTTTAATGCGGCTACTGACAAAATGATCAATAATGAACCAATAATTAAATAGATTTTTGGTAAGCCTTCACGATAGAGTACAAAAAAGAAAGCCCCGTAAACCAAAGTGCTTCCTGCATCTTTTTGTAGTAAAATCAAAAAAGCAGGAAGTAAGATGATACCAAACAACCGTAATTGGTCTTTAAAGTATTTAATATCGGTTTGTAAATCACTAACATATTTCGCAACGGCCAAGGCTGTTGCCACTTTAGCAAATTCACTGGGTTGTAAAGTTATACCGCCTAAATCATACCATGAAGTAGCTCCGTTAATATTTTTTCCAAAAATAAAGAGTCCTACTAAGGACAGCATGGATACCAGATAGATGATACTAGTAAACCGTTCGTAAAACTTAGAATCAATCGATAATATAAATATGATAAGTACTAATGAGAGTATAATAAAAATAAGTTGTTTCCCATAAGAATTACTAAAACTGAAATAGTCTATAGTTTCACCAGTTTGCGAAGCTGATAAGATGTTTAACCATCCAAAACCAACCAATAAAAAGAACAGGAGAATAGTGATCCAGTCAAATTTATAATATCTATCAGTCTGTCTCATAATCTGTAGGGAGTGGAATGACTTGTAATTGGGCTTCTCTATTTATCTTAAAGGGTTTTCCGGAATAGGGCTTCGCGTATTCATCTTCTAAACTATGACTCAATAACCAACGCTCTAGATCTTTACGTGTGATCGTCCCGTTTACGTATTTTTCAATCATTAAACTCGCAACTTTTCCAGCAAAACGACTTCCAAAATAACCGTTTTCAACAAAAACAGCTATGGCGATTTTTGGGTTGTCTTTTGGTGCAAAAGCAACAAAAATAGAATGATCGGTCAATTGTACTCGAGTACTATCGATATTTATAAAATTCTCTACAGTACCTGTTTTTCCACAAATCTCAAGGTCTTTTACTTGTAGGTATTGTGCAGTTCCTTTTTTATACACTTGATGCATGCCTTCAATCACAGGCTCAAAGTGTTTTTTATCTATCGTGGTGTATTTTGGGGTTGTAAATTCCAACGGTAGCGTTTCATTTTCAATAGATTTTATAATGTGAGGTGTAAAATAATAGCCGCGATTAGCAATAGCTGCAACCATGTTTGCTAATTGAATAGGTGTTGTTGCCACTTCACCTTGGCCAATAGCATTAGAAATAGTATAGGTAGAATAAAAGGTATTCGGGTAAATACTTTTATAATAGGCTCTATCTGGAATGCGCCCTTTTTGTCCTACGGCTAAATCATTATGTAAATAGTTGCCCATACCAAAGCTTTGAACATGATTACTCCAAGTATCAATACCAACTGAGGCATTTCCTGTTTTGTCTAAAATACGTCTGTAAGTTGTTGCAAAGTATGCGTTACAAGATTGTTCTATACCACGAACTAAGTCATTACGGGCACCGTAATTACAGTGACATTTCATAAAACGATTTGCATATTTATAGCCACCATAGCAGGTTATTTTTTCTTCTGTACCAATAACGCCTTCTTGTAATCCTACCAAAGCATTCATCAACTTAAAAGGAGATCCTGGCTCGTAAACGCCTTGTAAACTTCTGTTAAATAATGGTTTTGCTATGGTGTCTCTCAATAGTTTATTGAAATTTTTAGAGCGTATTCTGCCCACCAGGTTATTAGGGTCGTAAGTTGGTGCGGAAATCATTGCTAAAATCTCACCTGTACTTGGTTCAATAGCAATAATACCACCGCGTTTATTTTGCATCAACCATTCGCCATAAGCTTGCAACTCTGAATCAATAGTTATTTTAATGTCTTTACCAGGGATTGGCAAGGTATCATAATCCCCATCTTTATAAGGGCCAATGTTACGATTAAATCTGTCTTTCTGAATGAATTTAATCCCTTTTTGACCTCTTAATATTTTTTCATAGGAGACTTCTATTCCTTGTTTGCCTATTAAATCACCGCTTTTATAATAGGCATCTTCGTTTAGCAATGCTTGGTTAACCTCTCCAATATCTCCTAAAACATTTGCTCCAATAGTCGTTTCGTATTGTCTTAATGAACGTTTTTGAATATAAAAACCCTCATATTTGCGCATTTTTTCTTGTAATACTGCATAATCTTCTTTAGAGAGGTGTGATACAAAAACCGATGGTAACCTCTGCGAATAATGCTTTGCTTTTTCAAATTGAGTTAGAAAGCGTGTTTTATCTATTTTCAAAAGTGAGCAAAATTCTAAGGTGTCTAAGGGCTCTACCTCACGGGGTATTACCATGACATCGTATGAAGGTTGATTAGCTACTAAAAGCTTGCCGTCCCTGTCGTACACATAACCGCGCTTTGGGTAGTCATAGACCTTTCTAATAGCATTGTCTTCGTATAAACTATCAGGGTTTGACTGATATATTTGTAAATAGAATAACCGTCCTGTAAATACAAGACCAACGAAAATAACAGTAAGAAAAAGTAATAATTGTCTCATCTTTTATTTGTCCTACTAAAAATTATAGTCACTAAAACACATAAAATAATAGTAAAGATACTAGAGAATAACGTATTTTTTAGGACTAATAGTATTTTTGATAAGTTAAAAAATTCAAGCGAGAATAATAAAAGATGATGGATAAAAGTTAAAATGGTTATATAGGTGATACGTTGACCAATGCTCGCAGTGTTAAACTTTACCGCCTGATATTCATATACGGCGCCAAAGCTTGTTTTTAAAGCAGCGGGTCTTATAAAAGCAATAGTTACCGAAGCTGCTGCGTGAATACCTCCAGAGTCTAAAAACATATCTACAAGTAAGCCTAGTAAAAAACTCAATAGAATAAATAACATCCTGTTGTTTTTTATAGGGTACAAAATGATAAATAAAATATATAAATAGGGATTTATAAAACCCATAAAATTGATTTGGCTCAATACCAAGACTTGCACCAGCAGTAGCACTATAAAACGGACAATATGTGTTGACAATATACTATTCATCTGTCGTTTCTAAAAGTGTTTCAATCGCTACTTTGTCTTTGTTTTCTATTACATAAACATGCTCTACGTTGGTCATGTCGTTAAAAAGGGCGATTTCAATTTCATAATAATTCTCAGCGACATCTAATTTAAATGAAGACACTGTGCCAATTAGAATCCCTTTTGGAAAAATGGTCGAACGACCTGATGTAATAATAGTATCCCCTTTAACTACGGGAGCGATTTTGGGAATTTCTGTGAGCTGAATAAATTTGGGGGATTTAGCATTCCAGTGCAACGATCCAAAGTGATTTGTTTTTTTGAGCTGTGCACTAATACGATTTGTAGTATTTAAAACCGAAATTACAGTGGCATAATTTTTATTTGTGTTTTCTATAATACCAACAATACCCTTTGAAGAGACGACCCCTAAATCTTGCTTAACACTGTCTTTCTTACCTTTATTTATTAAAAGAACGTTATTTGTAAAAGCGTAGTTATTTCTAATAACCAATGCTTCGGTGAATTTATAATTTTTAGCAAAATGCAGGCTGTCTATAGTGGTTGAATCAGAAAGGATCTCTGCATTAAAAAGAGCAGATCTAAGTCTGTTGTTTTCTTCCTGAAGCAATAGGTTTTGTTCTCTTAGCCCAAAATAAGCACTAATATTATTCGAAACATCATAAATACCACCACTTAAAAAATTTGCAGAGCTAATAAATCTGCTTTTATGGTAACTATGAGACTGAATGGTGAGTGTGACGGCAATAAACAATAAAAATGCAAACAACAGAAACGTTTTGTTTCGCAGTATGAAGTTTACTATTTGTTGCATTTAATTGGGGAGATTTATTTTATCAATACACTCTTGTATTTTGGTATGTTTTTAAGTGTTATTCCTGTTCCACGCACTACAGCACGTAAAGGGTCTTCCGCAATGTAAACGGGTAAATCTGTTTTTTGAGACAAACGCTTATCTAAACCACGAAGCATTGAGCCACCACCCGCTAAATAAATACCTGTGTTGTAAATGTCTGCTGCTAATTCAGGAGGTGTTTGAGATAAGGTTTCCATTACCGCATCTTCTACTCGCAATATAGATTTATCTAGAGCTTTTGCAATTTCACGATAAGAAATTTGTACCTGTTTAGGCTTTCCTGTTAATAAATCACGACCTTGAACGCTCATGTCTTCAGGAGGAAGATCTAAATCTTCAGTAGCTGCTCCAATCTGAATTTTTATTTTTTCAGCAGTACGTTCACCAACATATAAGTTGTGCTGTGTACGCATGTAATAAATGATATCATTAGTGAAAACGTCGCCTGCAATCTTCACCGACTTGTCACATACAATTCCACCTAAGGCGATTACTGCAATTTCTGTGGTTCCACCTCCAATGTCTACAATCATATTTCCTTTAGGCTGCATAATATCGATGCCAATACCAATAGCAGCGGCCATAGGTTCGTGAATGAGGTAGACTTCTTTACCATTTACACGTTCAGCACTTTCTTTCACCGCACGCATTTCTACTTCTGTAATTCCAGAAGGAATACAAATAACCATACGTAATGCGGGTGTAAATAATTTCTTTTTTAAAGCAGGAATGTTTTTTATAAACATGCTAATCATTTGCTCCGAAGCATCAAAATCGGCAATAACACCATCTTTTAATGGTCTAATCGTCTTAATGTTTTCATGCGTTTTACCTTGCATCATATTGGCTTGCTGGCCGACAGCAATAATTTTTCCCGAAATACGATCACGAGCAACAATAGACGGCGCGTCAACAACCACTTTATCATTATGAATTATTAGCGTGTTTGCCGTTCCTAAATCTATAGCGATTTCCTCAGTTAAGAAGTCAAAAAATCCCATATGTTCGTGTAATTATTTGGGTTAAAAAAAAGTATGTGTAAAAGTAATAAAATTGAGCAAAAAAATACAGTTTATTACACTTTGTTGTATAAATAATTTATAAAGATATAATTTTTTAAAATTACCGTATACTTTAAAGGGGGAAACTGAATAAAAAAAGCCTCAGTTTTAGCTGAAGCTTTAATGAATTTATAATAATGAATACTACTTTTTTTGTTTAGTGCTTAAAATGTCTCGTTCCTGTGAATACCATAGATACGCCATTATCATTACAATAATCGATACTCAATTGATCTTTTATTGAACCACCAGGTTGAATAACAGAGGTAATGCCAGCCTTATCGGCAATTTCAACACAGTCAGGAAACGGAAAAAAAGCATCACTCGCCATCACACTGCCTTTTAAATCAAAATTGAAAGCTTGTGCTTTGTGAATGGCTTGATTTAAGGCGTCTACACGACTGGTTTGTCCGGTGCCACTAGCACATAATTGTTTGTCTTTCACTAAAACAATCGTATTCGACTTCGTATGTTTACAAATTTTTGAAGCAAAAATTAAATCATCTAACTCTGCAGATGTGGGCGCTTTTTCTGTTGCTTTTGTAGTGTTTTCTTTTTGGTCTGTGACCGTATTTCTATCTTGAACTAAGACACCGTTCAAACAGGTTCTTACGGTTGTTTGTGCTAATGCTGCCTCTTTTAAAACTAAAAGAATACGATTCTTTTTTCCTTTTAGGATTGTTTCAGCTTCAGTTGAAAATGAAGGTGCAATAACCACTTCACAAAATAAGTTATGAATGTCTTCTGCTGTAGCGGCATCAATTTCAGAATTTGCAATTAAAACACCACCAAACGCAGAAACAGGATCGCCAGCTAAAGCATCAACATAAGCTTGGTGCAAAGTGTCGCGTTGTGCTAAACCACAGGCATTGTTATGTTTTAAAATAGCAAAAGTTGGTGCGTCATTTTTAAATTCGTCCATTAAATTCACAGCGGCATCAACATCTAAAAGGTTGTTATAGCTTAATTCTTTACCATGAAGTTGTGTGAACATGGCCTCAAAATCGCCAAAGAAAAAACCACGTTGATGTGGGTTTTCACCATAGCGTAATACTTTTCCGTCGGTTTCAGAAATTTTTAAAGTTGGAATCTCTTGGTTTTTATTGAAGTAATTAAAGATTGCCGAGTCATAATGTGACGACACATTAAAGGCTTTTGCTGCAAATGTTTTTCTGTCGTCTTCAGATAAATTGCCTTTTTTGTCTGTAATTAATTCTAAAAACTGAGCATAATCATTAACAGAAGAGACGCAAATAACATCTGCATAGTTTTTAGCCGCTGCACGAATTAATGAAATACCGCCAATGTCTATTTTTTCAATAATATCTTGGTTACTTGCTCCAGAAGCCACTGTTTTTTCAAAAGGGTATAAATCTACAATCACCACATCAATTTGCGGTATGTTATATTCTTTCATCTCTGTAACATCGCCGTCGTGATTCTGCCGGTTGAGAATACCTCCAAATACTTTAGGGTGTAATGTTTTTACACGGCCGCCAAGAATAGAAGGATACGAGGTTACTTCTTCAACAGGAACGACTTTGATTCCTAGATCATTAATGAATTTTTCGGTGCCACCAGTAGAATAGATAGTAACGCCTTGTTGGTCTAGTTCTTTAACAATTGGTGCTAAGCCTTCTTTGCTAAATACAGAAATTAATGCAGATTTAATTGTTTTGTTATTGCTCATTAGTAGTTGTGTTAATAAGCCGTCAAATTTACGCAAAAGGAAGTAGTTTTTTTAAAAAATGGTAATGTCTTTTTAACTAAAAGTGGGAGTTATTAACAAGAGTTGTCAATACTTAAAAAACACTCTATATTTTAGAGCATGGGACTTAAGTAGAAAAGAACTTTGGGGTAGTACATAGACAATAGGCTATTCCATGCTTATGTAGTGCTGTTAATTTTGTTTTTGCTAACGGAGTTTATACTTATTTTAATAAATAGAACTCTAGGATGGAAGTGTCTTCTAACGTCTATAGATGTTATCTTAACCTATTACACTTTAGTGGTTTATTTTAAAGGGACTTTAATCCTTTTACTTTGTAAAAAAATAACAAATAGAACCTTATCAGGAGTTTTTATTACTTCTTTGGGAATAGTTTTTTTGTATGATAATACTGATGAGGTGAATTATCTGATTATTGGTTATTTCAAGTTATTTATTCTTGTTGTTTTTTTATTCCTTTTCTTTTCGGCTTTCTTTAAAAGGGAATTAAAAAGGGACTAAATTATTTCAGAAACCTTTTCACAAACAAACTCTAAGAAGCGCTCATCGGCTTCAGTAAAAGGGTCTGGTGTGTTCGAATCAATATCGATTTGTCCAATATTTTCTCCATTAACAAAAATAGGGATCACTATTTCTGCCTTCACAGTAATACTACAGGCGATATAGTTGTCTTGCGCTGCAACGTCTGGGACAACAAAATTCTTATTACTAAGCGCTACTTGCCCGCAAATACCCTTTCCAAACGGAATAATGGTGTGATCTGTAGGCTCGCCTACATAAGGCCCTAATTTTAATTCATTTTTATCACCATTCTTAAAATAAAAGCCCACCCAATTATAATGCTCTATATTGGCTTCAAGAAGTTCGCAGATTTGCATTAAACGTTGATTGACTGTTTTTTCGGTATTGGAAAGAATAGTTTCAGCTTGTAGTTTTAATGTGTCAAAAGTCATTGTGATAAAAATTTTGGTAAAAGTATTTAAAAAGGCTTAATTTCAACCTTTCAAAATCTATAAATATTAATAAAAATTTATTGAAAGCCCTCATTTTAAAATACAAGTCTGTAATTAAGTTTATTCTCACCTTTTTGGTGGTCTATATTGTTTTGTCTTTTGGGTATAGATGGTATTTAAATGCTTCTGAAGATTCTTCATATTATCCAGATTACGTAACGCATCAGGTCGCTAAACAGTCAGAATTACTTTTAAACGCAATAGGGTATAAGGCGGAAGTTGTTAAGCATCCCGAAGAACTTTCCATGAAATTAATAATTCGTGGTAAATATCTAGCGAGAGTGGTGGAAGGTTGTAATGCGTTAAGCGTAATTGTTCTCTTTATTTCTTTTATCGTGGCATTTTCAGGTAGATTTAAAACAACAGCACTCTTTTTAATCTTTGGAAGTCTTATCATTTACATTGTAAATGTGTTAAGGATAGTTGTGCTTTCCATTGGGTTATACCATTATCCTGAGCGCAGCGAAATACTACATGTTGTGATTTTTCCAGCCCTTATTTATGGGTTTGTTTTTGTATTATGGATGCTATGGGTTAATAAATTTTCTAACATAGGGACAACTAAGTGATGATTTCTAAAAAATACATAGGATTGTTTTTCTTAGTCGGTTTGCTCGTTTTGGTGCGTGCCTTTGAAAATGAATTGTTTTACGACCCGTACTTAACGTTTTTTCAAAGTGACTATCTCTACATCGATTCTCCACGCCGTGAAGTATTTAAGCTGACGCTTTATACTACGCTTCGGTTTTTGATAAATACAGTGGTTTCGTTAGCTATTTTATATGTGTTTTTTAAAGATTGGACCATTATTAAATTTTCAGTTTTAGTTTATGGTTTTAGCTATGTCGTACTTATTTTGCTGTTTCTTTATTTTGTAACCAACCCTAAACAGGAAGATTATGTTACGTTTTTTAATATTCGTCGTTTTTTAATTCAGCCGTTGTTGTTGTTGCTTTTACTACCAGCATTTTATTACAACAGAAAAACAGTGTAGTTACTGTTAAATTTGTGCAAAGGGGCTTTGTGATTTTTGGTTTTTATTACCTTTGTAGCGTGAAACAAAAGTCTCTACATAAAGTGCTCTCTTTCGTTATGGCTTTCGCCGTATTGTTTTCAACGCTATCTTTTACTGTTGAATCTCATTACTGTGGTAGCCGTTTGGTAGATACTGCTGTTTTTACAAAGGTTAAAAGCTGTGGTGGTATAGAAACGTCAGCTAAAACACCCATAAAAAAAGGATGTTGTCATGATAAAGTAGAGGTTCTAAAAGGTCAAGATGAATTAAAACGCAGTAGTTTTGATACTTTAGATTTTGACCAACACACTATTTTACTGGCTTTTGTTTTGGTAAATAATAGTTTTTTTGAAAGCTTGCCAAAGCAAACCATTCCTCATGAACATTACACGCCACCCAATCTTATTTACGATATCACTGTTTTAGATGGTACTTTCCTGATTTGATTAAATAGCTTCTTATTATAATATTTTCGCCTTCTCGGAAATGAAAAAGAATATTTAATAATCAACTATTTTAAAATGATACATACCTATACCGTTACAGGCATGACCTGTAATGGCTGTAAAGCTTCAGTTGAAAAACACCTGAATGCATTACCAAACGTAAAAAATGCTTTTGTAGATTTAGACAGTGCTCAAGCAACGATAGAAATGTCTGAACCTATTTCAATAAAAGAATTAGAGGACGCATTACCTAAGACCTATTTAATTTCCAAAAAGCCAGTTCAAAAGGGCTCTAAAACATCAGAAACAGAAGACGATAAAAGCGACCTTCAACAATTAAAACCATTATTTTTAATCTTTGGTTATATTACTATCGCCTCAATATTAATGCATTATAAGGCTTGGGATTGGGCTAGCTTTATGCTCGATTTTATGGGACTATTTTATATCGTTTTTAGCTTCTTTAAAATTTTAGATTTAAAAGGATTCCCAGAATCTTTTAAAATGTACGACCCTTTGGCAAAAGCAATTCCTGCTTATGCCAAAGTGTACCCTTTTGTGGAACTGGTTTTAGGACTGTCCTTCTTAATGCGGCTTCAAATTCCACTAGCTTTAATTGCAACTATTGTTATTTTAGGCATTACCACTTTTGGAGTTTCAAAAGCACTATTGAGTAAGCAATCGATGCAATGTGCCTGTTTAGGTACGGCCTTAAAATTGCCTATGACTAAAGCTACTTTTATTGAAAACACAATTATGATTATCATGGCGATACTCATGTTACTAAAAACGTTTAGCTTATGAAAAAGTTACTAATCATATTTGTTTTATTACCTGTTTTTATGTTTTCTCAAAATGAGGTAAGCGGCATTATTACTGAGCTTGATTCTAGTAACGAGATTTCTGCTTTAGTAGGTGCTAATGTCTATTGGTTAAACACTAATGTTGGAACGGTAACCGATTTTAATGGTAAGTTTTCTCTTGAATATAAGAACGCGTATTCAAAACTAATAGTTAGTTATGTAGGTTATAAAACCGACACGATTACAGTCAATACGCCAAAGTATATTAAACATATTTTGAAGGCAACAAGCGCGTTGGATGAAGTTAACATTTCGGCGAGGAGTAAAGCAACAGCAAAATCCTATTTACAATCACAAAACATATTGACTGTGAGTAGCGATGAATTATTAAAAGCGGCCTGTTGTAACCTGGCTGAAAGTTTTGAAACCAATCCGTCCATTGATGTTAATTTTGCTGATGCCGTTACTGGTACGCGAGAAATAAAAATGTTGGGGTTAACCAGTCCGTATATATTAATTGCCACAGAAAATATGCCATCTATTCGTGGTGCATCGCAAGCCTTTGGTCTCAGTTTTATACCAGGAACCTGGGTAGAAAGTATTCAAATTACAAAAGGCGCTGGTAGTGTGGTTAATGGTTACGAAAGTATCGCAGGTCAAATTAATACCGAGTTGGTAAAACCAACCACCGACAATAAGTTTTTTGTTAATGCCTACGGTGCTGCCAATGGGAGATTAGAGTTAAATACACATTTTAACACAAAAGTGAGTGATAAATGGCAGACAGGTTTGTATTTACATGGCAATTCGAGGCATGAAAAATTTGATGGAAATGACGATTCTTTTTTAGATATGCCATTGGCAAAACAAGTTAATGTGATGAATCGCTGGCAGTATACAAACCAAGAAAAAGGATTGGTTAGTTTTATTAATTTTAAATATTTAAACGATCAAAAGCAAACAGGACAAACTAATTTTAATCCAGAAACCGATAAATTAACCATTAATAATTGGGGAAGTGAAATAGATACGGAACGGTATGAGATTTCAGCAAAATTAGGGTATGTAAATGCTGAGTTGCCTTGGCAAACGATAGGCTTCCAAACGGCTTTTAGTGGCCATGAACAAAACTCCTATTTTGGTTTAAACGTGTATGATATTAATCATAATAGTTTGTATACAAATGCGATTTATAACAGCATAATTAGCGATTCTAGGCACAAAATTAAAACAGGATTAAGCTATACTTATGATCATTATGATGAAGTTGTGGATGCTGAGGCGTTTGAAAGAACAGAAAATTCAATTGGTGCTTTTTTCGAATACAATTATGATAGTTTAGAAAAATTAAATCTTACGGCAGGTTTACGTGTAGATCATCATAATTTGCTAGGGACATTTGTGACACCTCGTTTCCATTTGCGCTATACAGCCTGGGAAAAAGGAGTGTTTAGAGCCTCGTTTGGTAGAGGTAAGCGTAGTGCTAATATTTTTGCTGAAAATCAAAAGTTATTTGCCACGGCACGTGCAATAAACATTGTAGACTCTAATGGGAAGATTT
Organism: Lacinutrix sp. Hel_I_90; assembly: GCF_000934685.1. Classification (NCBI taxonomy): domain Bacteria; kingdom Pseudomonadati; phylum Bacteroidota; class Flavobacteriia; order Flavobacteriales; family Flavobacteriaceae; genus Lacinutrix; species Lacinutrix sp. Hel_I_90. The sequence goes on from NZ_JYNQ01000001.1 coordinate 2,994,293, forward strand.
ATGGGCTTAATCCAGAAATAGCATGGAATTATGGCGTGTCTTTTTTGCAGGGCTTTAGATTATTTGATAGAAAAGGAGACGTGACACTGGATTATTACAGAACCGATTTTAAAAATCAGGTGGTTGTTGATTACGAAAATCCGCAGGAAGTAAATTTCTATAATTTAAAAGGGGATAGTTATGCAAATAGTTTTCAAATTGAAGTGAATTATGAGCCTTTTGATCAATTTGATGTAAGACTAGCGTATAAAAATTATGATGTAAATACACAGTATAATTCTGGGAAATTGGAAAAGCCCTTAACGCCGAAGCATCGGTTTTTTGCCAATGTTTCTTATGAAACACAGGTGAATAATAACTCAAAATGGAAATTTGATGCCACATTTAATTGGTTGGGTGAACAACGCTTTTCTTCAACACGTGGTAATCCATTGCCATATCAATTACCAGACTATTCGCCAAGCGTGGGTACTTTAAATACACAGATAACAAGAGTGTTCTCTCCAAAATTCGAAGTTTATATAGGGGCAGAAAACATTACAAATACAAAACAAAATAATCCTATTTTAGCTGCAAATGATCCGTTTGGTTCAAGTTTTGATACTACGTTTGTATATGGTCCAATTTTTGGAGCAAATTATTATACAGGATTAAGATTTAAAATAAAATAATATAATATGAAAAAATTAGTAGTAGTACTATTAGTAACATTTATGAGTGCAACGGCTTTTGCTCAAGATAAAAACGCCAAAGCGTCTATTGAAGTCGATGGTGTTTGCCTGATGTGTAAAAAACGTATTGAAAAGGCAAGTTTAAATACTAAAGGCGTGAAATCGGCAATTTGGAATGTGGAAACGCATGAGTTGAAATTAATTTTTGATGCACGTAAAACGACACTTGAAACCATTCAGAAAGGCATTACTGCTGTTGGCCATGATACCAAAGAATTAAAAGCAACTGATGCCGCTTATGCTACGGTACATCCATGTTGCAAGTATAGAGAGGAAGCTGTTAAGGAAGCGCATAAGGATTAAGTATCTTTTAATACTTTTAATAATAACAAGCTAAATTGAAAAAGCCTCATTCTATAAGTTTAGAATGAGGCTCTTTTTATTTATTTTAAGAATGATTACATCATGCCTGGCATACCGCCACCCATGCCTCCTGGCATACCTGAAGGAGCATCTTCTTTAATATCTATTAAAGCACACTCCGTAGTTAGAATCATGCCAGCTACAGAAGCTGCATTTTCTAATGCGATACGTGTTACTTTTTTAGGGTCTATAATTCCAGCTTTCAGCATATCTACATAGGTTTCCGTTTTGGCATCATAACCAAAATCTTTTTTGCCTTCTGATACTTTGTTAACCACAACACTTCCTTCACCACCTGCATTTTCAACAATCGTTCTTAAAGGTGCTTCTATAGCTCTTGCTACAATTTGAATACCTGTAGTTTCGTCCATGTTTTCAGTAGCAATCTTTTCTAAAACAGATTTAGCTCTTATGAAGGCGACACCACCACCAGCAACAATACCTTCTTCTACAGCTGCTCTTGTAGCATTTAAAGCATCGTCAACACGGTCTTTCTTTTCTTTCATTTCTACTTCACTGGCAGCTCCTACATATAGTACAGCTACTCCGCCAGCTAATTTTGCTAAGCGTTCTTGAAGTTTTTCTTTATCATAATCGCTAGTCGTCGATTCAATTTGAGATTTAATCTGGTTGACTCTATTCTTAATTAAGCTCTTATCTCCAGCACCATTTACAACGGTCGTGTTGTCTTTGTCAATAGAAATACGTTCAGCAGTACCAAGCATTTCTAAAGTGGTATTCTCAAGTGTAAAACCGCGTTCTTCAGAAATTACTGTACCACCAGTTAAAATAGCAATATCTTCTAACATGGCCTTACGTCTGTCTCCAAAACCAGGCGCTTTTACAGCAGCAATTTTAAGAGAACCACGTAATTTGTTCACCACTAGAGTTGCTAATGCTTCACTATCTACATCTTCTGCAATAATTAATAAAGGTTTTCCAGTTTGAGCTACTGGCTCTAAAATGGGTAATAAATCCTTCATCGTAGAAATCTTTTTGTCATATAATAACACATAAGGATTTTCTAAGTCTGAAATCATTTTTTCGCTATCGGTAACAAAGTATGGCGATAAGTAACCTCTGTCAAACTGCATCCCTTCAACAACATCTACGTAGGTATCTGTGCCTTTAGATTCTTCAACAGTAATCACTCCTTCTTTTCCAACTTTCCCAAAAGCTTTGGCTATTAAATCTCCAATTAGCTCATCGTTATTTGCAGAAATTGAAGCGACTTGCTTAATCATATCAGAAGAGTTTTTAACCTCTTTAGCTTGCTTTCCTAAGTCTTCAACAATCGCTTTAACCGCTTTGTCAATACCGCGCTTTAAATCCATTGGGTTTGCACCCGCAGCAACATTTTTTAAGCCTTCTTTTACAATAGCCTGAGCTAAAACAGTTGCAGTAGTAGTACCATCACCAGCTAAATCGTTGGTTTTAGAGGCTACTTCTTTAACCATTTGTGCGCCCATGTTTTCTAATGGGTTTTCTAATTCTATTTCTTTAGCAACACTAACACCATCTTTTGTTACTATTGGTGCTCCAAAAGAACGACCAATAATAACGTTTCTACCTTTAGGGCCTAATGTTACTTTTACTGCATTTGCCAATGCATCAACGCCACGTTTTAATCCGTCACGTGCTTCTATATCAAACTTTATGTCTTTTGCCATCTTTAAGATTTTAATTTTAGTGTTTCCGCAGAAGCGGAAAACGTATTAATACAATGTCATTTTACTAAGTGCTTCTCATGATATTTTGGGAACACTCGGTGTGACATTATGTAATTTGTTTTTTTGTTTTTGAAATTTTTGGCTAGATAACAGCCATGATGTCTTCTTCGCGCATCATTAAGTACTCTGTACCTTCTAATTTTAATTCTGATCCAGAATATTTTCCGTAAAGGACAGTGTCTCCAACTTTAACAGTCATTGGTTCGTCTTTTTTACCTTTGCCAACTGCCATAACTGTTCCTTTATGTTGTTTTTCTTGAGCGCTATCAGGAATGAATAATCCAGAAGCTGTTTGCGTTTCTGCTGGTAGAGGCTCGATAAGCACTCGGTCTGCTAATGGTTTAATGTTTATTTTACTCATTATTATAAGTTTTTATTAATTAAGATTGTTTAATACTTTAAGAGGAAGCTAAAAATGTGCCAATAGCAGGTTCCTGACAAACTTACAGACCTGCCTAACGGAAAGGGTAGAAACAAAAAAATGCCAACGGTAGCGTTGGCATTTTGTATAGTTGTTAGTAGTACTCGTTTTATTTTGTGCTATCTGCGGGTTTTGCTGTATCGTTAGCGCTTGGAGTAGTATTTACTGGAGCAGGAGCTTCAAGAGCATCTGGATCTAAAGCTGTTGAATCTTCCTGAGCAATTCCGGCTCTTGGTATCGCTAAACTAGATAATAAAATCAAGACAACTAAAATAGTACTTAACGTCCATGTGCTTTTGTCTAAAAAGTCTGTCGTTTTCTTTACACCACCTAATTGTTGTGTTCCGCCACCACCAAAAGAAGAAGATAGTCCGCCTCCTTTAGGGTTTTGTACCATAATTACAACTATTAGTAAAAAAGCGACTACTACGATGAGTGCTAAAAATATTGTAAACTGTCCCATTATTCTTTAATTTATTCTTGTAATTGTTTTATTGCTTTAATTTGGTCTGCAAAGAAACCACTTTTTTCTGGATATTTCAAAATTAAAATCTTGTAAGATTGAATTGCCTTAGTGTAGTTTTTCTGCTCTACATAAATGCGTGCTAAAGTCTCTGTCATCAAGGCTTCGGGTTGTATCATTTGAGCCTTAGCAATATTGTGCTTTGAAGCTGAGGTTCTTTTTGCTTCTAATTTTGGGTTTTTTTCTATAAATCTCTCTATCAGAGCAAACTTTTTTGCTTTAGTTAACCCAGTATTTTCTTTGCCTTCTTCTTCTTCTTCTTTGCTTTCTTCGGAAGTGTTTTTCGTTCTATTTTCTTCGCGATCAATAGGTTTAAAACAGGTTAAACTTAGCCATTCGTTAAAGGAATGTGTTTCTGATTTGTCAAAATCTAAAGGCTTTCCCAGGTTTAAGACCTGTTCAGCAGATTGTGATTTTGGTTTTAAAAGCTCGGTTTTTTCTAAAGGCTTTTCAGAAGTATCTAAGTCAAAATTAGCGACTTCCTTAATCTTGATTTTTGGTTGAAATAATTCGGGATCTAATGTTTTTTTTGTGTCTTCCAGATGTTGCTTTAACATAGCATCAATAGTCCTCTTTTTGCTAGCAGAAATATCTTCTGAAGCGACTTCAAGGTCTAAAGCATGCGAGGTGTTTTGTTTTATATACTGTGATATTTCGTTTTGTTGAAAGCTTTCTGAGGTAATAAAATCAAACAAAATACTGCGATCTGTGGTATAGGCAGCGGTGGTTTTTAGGGCTTGATTATATTTGAAGCTCTCTGTGTTTTTTAGACCTTTAAGGTATAAGGCTCTTGCCGATTGAAAATACGGAAACGCCTCCATAACGGTTTTTAAGTCTTCCGTTTGAGATTGAGTCACCCGTTTGGGTTCGCGCAGTAATTCTATATAGGTAGCCTTATTCATTAACTTACCATTTAGCTAGTGAGTCATTAAAAACATCTTGTGTAATACGATCGAAAATTTCTTCGAATGCTGTCGCTTTTATACTACCAGATAATTGAGAACTTCCTTCGTAATCGTAAAAGAAAGAAAAGGTTTTCTCAAAATCGTCTTCTTCATTTTGCTTATTATAAAAACGCACTAAAATACCAATGGTTAATCGGTTTTGTGCAGCGGTATTATTTGCGGTAGCTGTAGTTGGCGAAATACGATATTCTGTAATTTCTCCTTCGTAAACCAGGTCACCATTTGAGGTAACTAACTCTAAATTGGTTTGATTCTGAATTAAATCTGCAAGAGCGTTAGTAAAATCTCGGTCCAAGCCGGGCTCAATTAACTGTGCATTGTTTTGAAAGTAATTAACTTGATAGGTTTTTACTGAAGAATCTATGTTGGTTCCACTTAATGAATAAGCACCACAGCCTAAAACTGTAGTTACTATTGCTAGAAGGAAAAGGGTTTTAATGTATTTCATTAACTATTTTTTGTCATTTCTTGCCCCGTAACTTCGGGAGCGAAAGTCTTTTTGGTATTAACGTATAATCACAAATCAAATTGTTTAATCTTTCGGTACAAGGTACGCTCACTAATACCTAATTCATCTGCTGCTAACTTGCGTTTGCCTTGGTGGCGTTCTAGCGATTTCTTAATGAGTTCTAACTCTTTATCATGGAGCGAAAGCGTTTCCTCTTCTTCAATTTCTTCAGCGAAATGATACTTGTCGTTAGTTTCTGTAGGATATGTTTTTGCTGGCTCTGCATTTTGCGGAATAGACAGTACCTGTAAATCCTCTATCGCATCTTCATAATCGGAATCGTTAGTATTGTCACCATAAATTTTCTCAATTAAACTTTCGTTGTCTTTTTCAACATCTTTTGTATTTCCGCTTTTCATTAATTCCATGGTGAGCTTCTTTAAATCATTTAAATCGGCTTTCATATCAAACAAGACTTTGTATAGAATTTCGCGTTCGCTACTAAAATCGCTTTCAGATTTGGAAGTTTTAATTACAGCGGGTAAATTAGAACTACCAGATGGCAGATAGCCTCTTAGTGTATCTGCAGAAATCATTCTGTTTTGCTCTAAAACGGAGATCTGTTCTGCTACATTTCGTAATTGTCTTATGTTTCCACTCCAACGAAATTTAAGTAAAACAGGAATGGCTTCATCAGTTAATTTAATGGTAGGCATTTTGTACTTCAACGCAAAATCACTGGCAAATTTTCTAAATAACAAATGAATGTCTTCTTGTCGCTCACGTAAAGGCGGTAAATTAATATCTACGGTACTTAATCTATAGTATAAGTCTTCGCGAAACTGATCCTTTTTAATGGCGTCAAACATATTAACGTTTGTAGCTGCGACGATGCGTACATTCGTTTTTTGAACTTTACTTGACCCCACTTTTAAAAACTCACCATTTTCAAGGACACGTAGCAAGCGTACTTGCGTAGTTAAGGGTAATTCGCCTACTTCATCTAAAAAAATAGTCCCGCCATCGGCAACTTCAAAGTAACCATTTCTGGTTGCCGTTGCACCAGTAAACGACCCTTTTTCATGTCCGAAAAGTTCACTGTCAATGGTGCCTTCTGGTATGGCCCCGCAGTTAACCGCTATATATTTATTGTGTTTTCTATGAGAGAGTTGATGAATAATCTTAGGAATACTCTCTTTACCAACACCACTCTCTCCTGTGACTAAAACAGAAATGTCTGTTGGCGACACTTGGATTGCTTTTTCAACAGCGCGATTTAATGCAGCGCTATTGCCTATAATCCCGAATCGTTGTTTTGTTGCTTGAATGGATTCCATAAAATTAATTGTTTTTACTTAAACTAATTGCTTCACCTATTAGTGTCGCTTTAGTACAATCTGTTACTTTCACATTAACAAAATCTCCAATAGTGTAATTTTCTTTTGGAAATACACAAACAATATTATGTTCGCTGCGTCCAGACCATTGGTCTTTAGATTTTTTAGATTCTTTTTCAATAAGAATCTCTACGGTTTTGCCTAAATGCTCACGGGTTCTAAATTCACTATGCTTAAGTTGAAGAGCAATAATTTCACTTAATCGTCTACTCTTTACCGTTTCAGGAATATCGTCTTCTAGTTTGCGTTCTGCTAGCGTTCCTGGTCTTTCAGAATAGGTAAACATATAACCAAAATTATATTTTACGTAAGACATTAAAGAGCAGGTGTCTTGATGGTCTTCTTCAGTTTCAGTAGGGAAACCAGCGATCATGTCTTGACTTATAGAACAACCAGGAATAATCTCACGAATATTATCGATCAAAGTAAAATACTCCTCTCGGGTGTGTAGTCTATTCATTTCTTTCAAAATACGGTTACTTCCACTTTGTACAGGGAGATGAATGTGATTACAAATGTTATCATACTTCGCCATGGTACGTATCACCTCTAAACTCATATCCTGAGGATTTGAAGTCGAAAAACGAATGCGCATCTTGGGCTGAGTTTCAGCACATATTTGTAATAATTTTGAAAAATCTACAGCAGTTGCCTTTTGTATTTCTGACGCTTTAACAAAGTCTTTCTTCATTCCGCCACCATACCAAAGGTAACTGTCAACATTCTGCCCGAGCAAGGTGATTTCTTTAAACCCTCTCAGCCATAAATCGTTAACCTCTTCTATTATGCTTTGTGGGTCACGACTACGTTCACGGCCTCTGGTAAAAGGTACGACGCAAAACGTGCACATGTTATCACAACCACGAGTAATAGAAACAAGGGCGGTAACGCCATTACTATTTAAGCGCACCGGAGAAATATCGCCATAGGTTTCATCCTTAGATAAAATCACATTAATGGCATCGCGGCCATCTTCAATTTCAGCTAATAAATTAGGTAAATCCTTATAAGCATCTGGTCCTACAACCAGATCAACAATTTTTTCTTCTTCTAAAAATTTGCTTTTCAAACGTTCTGCCATACAGCCTAAAACCCCAACTTTCATTTTCGAATTTATACGCTTTACCGCATTATATTTTTCTAAGCGCTTACGAACGGTTTGTTCTGCTTTGTCTCTAATAGAACAGGTATTAACTAAAACTAAATCGGCTTCTTCAAGATTATTGGTCGTGTTATAGCCTTCTTTGTCTAAAATGGAAGCGACAATTTCACTGTCACTAAAATTCATAGCACAGCCATAGCTTTCTATAAAAAGTTTTTTGGTGTTTTTCTCCTTCTCCTTTAAAACAAGTGCGTTTCCTTGTTTGCTTTCGTCAATTGTTTTTTCCATAGATGTCCTGAAAAGTCTATCATTCAATAAGTATGCAAAGATATATTATTTTATGTGTTATGACAATATGACAGTGTGTTAAATTATGCTAAAACAGATTAAATTAGGTTGATAAATTTTTTTTCATATACCTTTGTAGCTTCAAAAAATCGAAGAATGGCGAAGAATTTAGTTATAGTTGAGTCACCTGCAAAGGCTAAAACAATTGAAAAATTTTTAGGAAAAGACTTTAAAGTTGAGTCAAGTTACGGACATATATCCGACTTGCCTTCTAAAGAATTAGGAGTAGATGTAGAAGGTGATTTCGATCCAAAATATGAAGTTTCTACAGATAAGAAAGCCGTAGTTAAAAAGCTAAAAGATTTGGCTAAGAAGGCAGAAATGGTTTGGTTAGCTAGTGATGAAGATCGAGAAGGAGAAGCTATTGCATGGCATTTAGCAGAATCTTTAGGTCTGGATAAAAACAAAACAAAGCGAATTGTATTTCATGAGATTACAAAAGCCGCAATCCAGAAAGCGGTAGAGAACCCAAGGCAAATAGATTACGATTTAGTCGATGCGCAACAAGCACGTCGTGTATTAGATAGAATTGTAGGTTATGAATTGTCTCCTGTATTATGGCGTAAAGTAAAAGGCGGTTTGTCTGCTGGACGTGTACAGTCTGTCTCTGTACGTTTAATTGTTGAGCGCGAACGTGAGATAAATGATTTCGAACCTGAAGCGTCTTATAGAGTTGATGCTGAATTTTCAAATGAAGAAGGCCAGTCTTTTAAAGCCAAGCTTCCTAAGACCATAAAAACGAAAGCACAGGCTTTAAAATTCTTAGAGCAAAATGCAAACACTACATTTAAGGTTTCCGATTTAGAAAAAAAACCAGCTAAAAAAGCACCTGCTGCACCATTTACAACGTCTACATTACAACAGGAAGCCTCACGAAAATTGTATTTTTCAGTAAGTAAAACCATGAACATGGCACAGCGTTTATACGAAGCCGGTTTAATAACTTATATGAGAACCGATAGTGTAAACTTAAGTGATGAAGCTAGAAAAGGAGCAGAGAAAGAAATTACAGCGGCTTACGGAAAAGAGTATTCAAAAGAGCGTAAATATAAAGGTAAGTCTAAGGGCGCACAAGAAGCCCACGAAGCCATTCGTCCTACAGATTTTTCAGTACATTCTGTTGCTATAGACAGAGACCAGGCAAGATTATACGATTTAATTTGGAAACGTGCCATTGCCTCACAAATGAGTGAAGCAAAACTAGAGCGTACCAATGTAAAAATAAACGCAGCAGCACATAATGAAACCTTCACAGCAAACGGAGAGGTTATTACTTTTGATGGCTTTTTAAAAGTGTATTTAGAAGGCACCGATGATGAAGATGTTGAGCAGGAAGGCATGTTGCCAGCCATGAAAGTAAACGAAACTTTACTTAATAATTACATTAATGCAACAGAGCGTTATTCAAGACCACCATATAGATATACTGAAGCTTCTTTGGTGAAAAAATTAGAAGAATTAGGTATTGGTCGACCGTCTACTTATGCGCCAACTATTTCTACCATTCAGAACAGAAATTATGTTGAAAAGGGAACCATTGATGGTAAAGAGCGGGAGTATACACAACTCGTTTTAAAGCATGATAAAGTAAAAGACAATCTACTAACCGAAAAAGTTGGTTCAGATAAAGGTAAACTTGTGCCTACAGATATTGGAATGATTGTGACTGATTTCTTGGTAAATCATTTTGAGAGTATCTTAGATTACAGTTTTACTGCAAATGTAGAAGATCAGTTTGATGATATCGCAGAAGGTAAAGCAGACTGGAAGAATGTTATGAAGGCATTCTATAAGGACTTTCATCCTAAAGTTGTGGATGTACAAGAAAATGCTGAGCGTGAGTCTGGAGAACGTATTCTAGGAGAAGATCCAAAAACAGGAAAACGGGTAAGTGTTCGTTTAGGTAAATTTGGACCAATGGTCCAAATGGGAACTGTAGATGATGAAGAAAAACCAACGTTTGCAAGTTTAGGCCCAGAGCAACAACTAGGGAGTATTACTTTCGAAGAGGCTATGGACTTGTTTAAACTTCCGAAACAATTAGGAGAGTATAAAGGCGAGCCAGTTGAAGTAAACAATGGCCGATTTGGACCTTATGTAAAATATGGGGAGAAATTTATTTCTTTAGCACCAGGTCAAGATCCACTAAGTATAGAAAAAGAGGAAGCGATTGCGTTGATTAAAGAAAAAGAAATCGCAGATGCACCTATTTATACTTATAAAGGTAAAGGGGTAACCAAAGGAAAAGGACGATTTGGACCATTCATTAAATGGGATGGTATGTTTATTAACGTGAATAAAAAATACGATTGGGATAATTTATCTGAAGCAGAACTAGTTGAATTGATTGAAACGAAGATTCAGAAGGAAATAGATAAGGTTATTCACAATTGGGAAGAAGAAGGTATTCGTGTGGAGAAAGCCCGTTGGGGGAGATTCAACATCTTAAAAGGTAAGGTGAAAATTGAACTACCAAAAACAGTAGATGCAGCAGCATTGACTTTGGATGAAGTGAAGGGTATCATAGAAAAAAATGCACCAAAGAAAAAGGCAGCAAAGAAAAAACCAGCTGCTAAAAAGAAAACGGCAACTAAAAAGAAATAAGTTATGAATTTTAATTTTTTATCGCCTGTTCAAGATGCAGTATTGGCTCATAATGAGTTGTTATCCATGCAAGCGTTGGGGAGGAAATTAAAAATTCATTCGCAACATAATGGCATGCCAGATTTAGAAGGTGTTTCTATTGCTATTATTGGCGTATTAGAAAATCGTAATGACATAAATTATATAGGGGAGACATTTCAGCTTAATGAAGTTAGAAAATCTTTCTATGCCTTATTTCCCGGGAGTTGGAATACCACTATTGCCGATTTAGGTGATATAAACAAAGGAGAGTCTGTTGAAGATACCTACTTTGCGCTTAAAACTACAGTTTCGATTTTAGTTCAAAAAAAAATCATCCCTATTGTATTGGGTGGTAGCCAGGATTTAACTTACGCAATGTATCGTGCTTACGATCATTTAATGCCAATGGTAAATATTGTGAATGTCGATTCGTGTTTCGATCTAGGAGATTCTACAAAACCAATTAAGAATAACAGCTTTGTGGGTAAGGTGATATTAGATCAACCTTATAATTTATTCAATTATGCAACTGTTGGTTATCAAACCTATTTTAATTCTCAGGAAGAAATAGACTTAATGGAGCGCTTATATTTTGAAGCCTATCGCTTAGGTGAGGTTTCTAATGATATTACTTTAGTTGAGCCAGTGATGCGTGATGCTAATATTGTAAGTATCGATTTAGGTGCTGTTAAAGCAAGTGAAGTTAGCTTAAAGCAACGGGTGTCTCCCAATGGTCTGGATGGAAAAGAAATTTGTGCAGTTGCGCGTTACGCAGGGATTAGTAACAAAGTATCTGCTTTTGGGATTTTTGAATACAAGCCCTCTTATGACGACGAAGTCACTGCGATGTTAATCTCGCAAATGCTATGGTATTTCGTTGAAGGTGTTAATTGTAGAATAAAGGATGATGATTTTCTGAACGATGATAGTCATCAGAAATTTACTACATTAGCAGATTCAGAAGAATTAATATTTTATAAAAGCACTAAAACAGGACGTTGGTGGATAGAAATACCTTTTTTAGTAAATGTTAATAATAAATTAAAGAAGCATACGTTATTACCTTGCACGCAAAAAGACTATCTTGATGCATGTGACGGTGAAATTCCAAATAGATGGTATAAGGCATATCAGAAAAATAGTGTCTAGTAATTGAACAACTATCGATTTTAACATAATATTTATCGTTAAAAAGCGTTTTTTTTACGATGAAACGTAAATTTTTTAGTTAAAAAGTTGTTTTTTAGGAAATATATAAATATGTTTACGGTCTTAAAAAAATCAAGAGTATAAAATTAACCTCGAGTTTTACAATGAATATGAAGAAATTTATAGTATTAACGGCAGTTTTAGCACTTTTACTTAGTTGCGGGTCTAAGGACAAGGGACAATTAGTAGGTGTTAAAGGTAAAAAATGGCATCCAGAAAAACCTTATGGTATGACATTAGTACCAGGAGGTGCATTTATTATGGGTAAAGCTGATGATGATTTAGCTGGAATTCAAGATGCGCCTGCAAAAACGGTTACTGTTAGAGCATTCTATATGGATGAAACAGAAATCACAAACAGTGAGTATCGCCAGTTCGTAGAATGGGTGAGAGATTCAACCATTAGAACAAAACTCGCAATCTTAGCGGATGAAGTGGGAGAAGTTCCAGGTAACGGAGGGATTGGTGAATTTGCATTTAAAGATGCCGATTCTTCTAATATGTCTGCTTACGAAAAGTATATGATTGATAACTATAGTGGTCTCGGTGAAACAGGTTACGAAGGAAGAAAGTTAAATAGAGATATTGACTTGGTTTTCGATACGGCTGACTACCCAGATGAGTACTATGTAGAAGTTATGGATACGATGTACTTGCCTATCGAAGAGTCTTATAACGGCCAACGTACTTGGGATGTCACAAAGTTTAAGTTCCAATTCACCTACATGGACATAGCTAAAGCGGCAAAAAATAAAAATTTACGTCGTAAAGATGTTATCCATAAAGAAGAAGTAGCGATCTATCCTGATACTACAGCATGGATTCGTGATTTTGCGTACTCTTATAATGAGCCAATGCATAATGATTATTTCTGGCATGACGCTTACAGTGATTATCCAGTAGTTGGAGTGTCTTGGAAACAGGCAAAAGCATTTTGCCAATGGAGAACACAGCATCACAATACGTATAGAAAAGAGCGTAAGAGACATTATGTGAATTCTTACCGTTTACCTAGTGAGGCAGAATGGGAGTATGCAGCAAGAGGTGGCTTACAAGCGGCAACCTTCCCTTGGGGCGGACCGTATGCTAAGAATGACAGAGGTTGTTTTATGGCGAATTTTAAACCATTACGTGGTGATTATGCCGCAGATCAAGCATTATATACTGTAGAAGCGGACGCTTACGAGCCTAATGATTATAACCTATATAATATGGCTGGTAATGTCTCAGAATGGGTGAATGGGTCTTACGATCCAGGTTCATATGAGTTTGTGTCAACTATAAATCCAAGTGTTAACGATGAAAACAACCAACGAAAAGTGGTTAGAGGTGGTTCTTGGAAAGATGTTGCCTATTTCTTACAAGTAAGTTCAAGAGATTATGAATATGCAGATTCTGCAAGAAGTTATATAGGTTTCAGAACAGTACAAGATTATATGGGAACAGAAGTAACCTCTAATGCAAGAAGATAAATAAAATATTAAATTATAAACCCTACTTAAAAAATAAATTAACTACGTAAAACTAAGAAATTATGGCACAACAAGGAAAAATGACAATAACTAATATGATCTACGGATTAGGAGCAGCAATCGTAATCGTAGGTGCATTATTCAAAATACAACACTGGCCACTGGCTTCAGAGATTTTAACATTAGGTATGATTGTAGAAGCTCTAGTATTTACTTACTCTGCATTCGAAAAACAAAATTCAGATTTAGATTGGTCATTAGTATACCCGGAATTAGCTGGTGGTGCATTGACTAAAAAAGGTGTAAAAGAAGAACCTCAAGATGCTGAAGGCATGTTATCTAAAAAATTAGATAGCTTATTAAAAGAAGCTAAGATCGATGGTGAATTAATGGCAAGCTTAGGTACTAGTATCAAAAACTTTGAAGGGGCTGCAAAAGGCATTTCTCCAACTGTAGATTCTATGGCTGCACAAAAGCGATATGGTGAAGAACTATCATTAGCTGCTGCACAAATGGAATCATTAAATAGCTTGTACAAAGTGCAAATGGAAAGCGTTAATCGTCAGTCTCTTATTAATGAAGAGTCAGTTGAAAATGCAACTAAATTAAAAGAACAAATGCAATCTTTAGCGTCTAATTTATCTTCATTAAATGGAGTATATGGTGGCATGTTATCTGCAATGAACAAAAACTAATTAGTAATTAGTATAATTAATAACTTAAAAACTAATTAGATATGGCAGGAGGAAAAGCATCTGCAAGGCAGAAAATGATTAACTTGATGTATTTAGTATTCATCGCAATGATGGCTATGAATATGTCAAAAGAAGTGCTATCGGCATTTGGACTTATGGAAGTGAAGTTTGCTAATGCAAACGAAGATACTGAAGCAAAAAATGAAGCACTATTAGCAAACTTGTTAGTTAAGGCTGAAGAAAAACCAGAAGATTTTGCTGTTCCAGCGGAAAAAGCTAAACAGGTAAATATAGTTTCAGAACGATTTTTTAAATACATCGAAACTATAAAAGTGGAGTTGTTAAAGTCTGGAGATTATAAAGTAGATCCTAAGACTGGTAAATTACCATTCGAAGAGATGGACAAGACTGATATTCTTGATGAAAAATGGTTTACAGGAGATGATTTAACTAAAGACGGTAAAGAGGTCATGGCTAAAATTGAACAGTATAAAAAAGATATACTTGATATTTTAGGAACAGACGTTAAATACCAGACAGCAATAGCGAGTTTTAAAAAGCGTTTTGATACTGATAAAGTAGTTAATAATGATGGTAAGAAAATCGATTGGTTAAATTACCATTATCAAGGATTCCCAGCAATTGCATCATACACAAAGTTAACTGCGATGCAAAATGACGTTATGGTTACTGAAGCAAATATGTTCAACCTGTTTTTAGGGAATACCTTAGATGCTGCAGTATCACTAAATAAGTTTAAGGCAATCGTATTAGCTGATAAATCTGCATTTTTTGCAGGTGAAAAATTTCAAGGACGCGTTGTATTAGGTAAATATGCAAACGTAACGCCAACAAAATTAACAGTTCAAGGGAAAGAAATTGATATTTCAGAAGCCATTGATTCTACAGGAGCTGCTAATTTAGATTTTAATGTTGGAAATGTTGGTGAGCATCAGATTGAAGGTAAGTTTACTTTCTTAGAAGACGGTAAGCCGCTAGAAATTCCAATCGTAGCTAACTACGTTGTAGTGCCAAGACCTAACTCTGCAACTATTTCTGCAGATAAAATGAACGTTGTATACCGTGGTGTTTCAAATCCAATGACAATTTCTTTTGCTGGTGTACCAGATAATAAGGTATCTGCTAGTGCTCCAGGCTTAAAAAAAGGAAGTAAAACTGGTCAATATTCTATGGTGCCAGGTTCAGGTAGAGAAGTGACTATTAGTGTAACTGCTACATTAGATGACGGTTCTAAAGTTAATGATAAAGCTAGTTTTAGAATTAAAGACATACCTAAACCATCAGGTCAAATTGCTGGTCAAATAGGAACAGCTACATTACCAAGAAACAATGTGGAAATTGGTAAAGTAGAGGCCGTTTTAGAAGAATTTGATTTTGATTTACCACTAACAGTAACTGGATTTAAAATGAAAGTTGAAGGATTACCAAGTGTAAGTGTTTCTGGTAACAGAATGAATAGTCAAGCTAAAGCTGCTATTGGTAAGGCTAAAAGAGGGTCTTCTATTCAAATATTTGATATTAAGTCTAAGTCTAATGGACCTAGAATTAAGCCAGCTGCCCCAATAGTTATAGAGTTGTCTAACTAATCACTTTGTAATTAATTAAATTTAAAAAAACACAGTAAAATGAACTATAAATCTTTATTAGCAATCGTATGTGGTGTAGTATTTACTTCTACTACCTTTGCTCAGGCTAACATTCTAAATGCTAAAACTCCAAAAGAGATTGGCGTGAGAACTGACCAACAAAAAGCTTTAGATAACGATAAACCCCTAGAATATGGGTATGTTGATGATAGAGATATCATGTTTGCTAAAATGACTTGGGAAAAAGTGATTTTAGATGAACGTGTTAACTTTCCATTATATTATCCTGTGGATACTAATAATATTGGAAATAACAGACGTTCATTATACGATGTATTGACAAAAGCAATTGTCGAAGGTAAAATAGAAAACGTTTATAACGATTCTTATTTTACTGGTAAACGTACCGCTGTAGAATTAGCAGACATCACAACTAAAATAGATACTTTAGATATTGGTTACGACCAATTTAATGCAGATGGTTTTGTAGATCCAGAGTATATTACTACTCGGAAAATTGCTTCTTATGATATTAGCGCCTACTTAATTAAAGGGATGTGGTATTTTGATAAACGTCAAGGAGAATTAAAGTACCGTCTATTAGGTATTGCACCAGCTGCACCAGATGTTAACTTTATTGATTCTAAAGATGAGGCCAACAGAAAACCTAATGCATTATTTTGGGTGTTCTATCCAGATGCTAGACAAGTATTACATGATGCTAAATCGTTTAACTCTAAAAACAGTGCCGTTCCATTTTCATTCGATCACATTTTAAACTCAAGACGTTTTAATGGAATCATTACAAGAGAAGAAAACGTATACGGTGACCGTAAAGTTGAAGAATATATTGCTGAAAATGCATTGATGCAACTCTTAGAGTCTAGACGTATCAAAGATAAAATTAGAAACTTTGAATTAGATATGTGGTCATATTAATTTAAAATGATAGTATATTTTAAACGCTCACTTTTTAAGTGGGCGTTTTTTTTTATATGGAGTACTCCAATGGGTATCATTTTACTGTCATTCTTTTGAAATACTAATTTTAGGGATATCATTATTTAAAATGAGGATCAATAAAAAATGCTGGAATCTACTACCTTAGCAAATTAAATAAATATAATGAGTAAGTTGAACACAGTTGCCTCCTCGGGAGGATTTAGAAGGGTTGATTATATCATAGTGGGCAGTGGTTTAGCAGGAATTGCTTTTTGCGAGCAATTATTAGCTAATAAAAAAACGTTTGTTGTTTTTGATAATAACTCTCAGCAATCGTCCACGGTAGCAGGCGGGCTATATAACCCTGTGACTTTAAAGCGCTTTACACCAGTATGGAGGAGTAAAGAACAACTGGAAATTGCGTTAGCGACTTATAAAAAAATAGAAGAACGTTTAAAGGTCACATTAGATTATAAAATTCCAGTTTTAAGACGGTTTACCTCATTAGAAGAACAGAACAACTGGTTTTTAGCTTCAGATAAAATAGGTCTTGAAGAGTATTTGTCTACTACGATCCAGAAGAACACTAATGCGTGTATTGATGCAACATACGGTTTCGGCGAAGTCCTGCAAACAGGAAGAATAGATACTAAGCTATTGATCTCAGAATATAAAGTCTTTTTAAAGCAGCAGGGGCTACTGGTAGAAGAAGCTTTTGAGTATGATACTCTAGCTCCTGAAGACCCTATAATAAAATATAAGAATTTTGAAGCGAGGCATCTCATCTTTGCTGAAGGCTTTGGTATAAATAAGAATCCGTATTTTAATCATTTGCCACTCGAAGGTACCAAAGGGGAGCTTATTACCATTCATGCACCCCATCTAAAATTAGATTTTGTATTAAAATCAAGTGTGTTTGTAATTCCCTTAGGAAATGATTTATATAGAATAGGATCCACTTACGAGCATAAAGATAAAACCAACACTATTTCAACAGAAGCAAGAGAACAGTTATTGAAGAAGCTTAAAACCTTTATAGATTGCGAATTTGAGGTGGTCAATCAAGTTGCTGGCATACGGCCAACAGTTAAAGACAGGAGAGCGTTAGTAGGAACACATCAAAATTATAAAAAATATCACGTGCTCAATGGCTTAGGTACTCGTGGGGTAATGATTGCACCATATGTTGCGAAACAACTCTATGAGTTAGTTGAACATAATACACCAATAGAAGCTGATATTGACAGCAATCGTTTCGATAGCCTTTAAGTTTAATGTTCCCTTATAAGACGGACTGCTTTCTCAAGCAAAGCAGAGGTCGTTTATAGTTAAGGATGAAAAAGGTATTTTTTTGTGCGCGGCTTAGGTGAAAAAAAGATACAGTGTAAAGGCTGACTTGCAGGTGACACCAAAATAATCTAAGGTTTTGCCCTAGATTTATCGTAGTTAATAAAAAGATTAATCCAGATATTACGTGAAATTCTAACAATTATTGGGTAGAAAATAAGCATCACCGTAACAATAGAAATAAAACCAACGGTGAGTGTGCTCCCAATAAAGAAATAACTAATAACAAAGGCCGCAACAGCGAAAGCAATGCCAACACCATAACTCACATACATTGAGCCATAGAAAAACGAAGGTTCTATTTTATATTTCGTATTGCAATTAGAGCAACGTTCATGCATTTCAAAAAGCTGAGACAGTGCAAATGGGTTTTTATTAATGTACATAGATTCTTCATGGCATTTAGGACAAACACCTGTAATTATACTATATAATTTTGAGCCTTTTTTAAACATATAATTTAATGTACTTTTGCATTTTATAATAAGATACAAAAATAAGTTTTAATAGTTTAAAACTTAATAACATTAGTCACCTTTCTATGCTTAACATTCATAATTTATCCATTTCCTTTCAAGGCGAATTTTTATTTGAAGACATCACATTCAAGTTAGGTAATGGTGACCGTATTGGTCTTATAGGTAAAAACGGCGCTGGAAAATCGACGATGTTAAAAATCCTTTCTAAGGAATTAGAACCAGATACAGGGCAAATTGCTTCGGATAAAGAATTGAAAATCGGATTTCTTAAACAAGATATCGATTTTGTTTTAGGACGTACTGTTTTAGACGAGTCTTATCAGGCTTTTACCGAAATAAAGGCCCTTGAAGCACAAATGGATACTATTAATCACCAATTGGCCGAGCGCACAGATTACGAAAGTGAAGGGTATAATCAATTAATGATTGACCTCAATGAGGTACAGCACCAATATGAGATTGTAGGTGGTTATAATTACAAAGGAGAAACAGAAAAAATACTACAAGGTTTAGGTTTTAAACGCGAACAGTTTAATAATTTAACCGATACCTTTTCTGGTGGTTGGCGTATGCGTATTGAGCTAGCAAAATTATTATTACAAAATAATGATGTACTATTACTGGATGAGCCTACAAACCACCTGGATATTGAATCGATTATCTGGTTGGAAGGCTTTTTGAAGAATTATTTTGGTGCGGTAGTGATTGTGTCACACGATAAAATGTTTTTAGATAACGTGACGAATCGTACGATTGAAATTTCATTAGGACGAATTTATGATTACCCTAAACCTTATACAAAATATCTGGTTCTTCGAGAAGAATTGAGAACTCAACAATTGGCTTCTCAGAAAAACCAGCAGAAGCAAATTGAACAGACCGAAAAACTCATAGAAAAGTTTAGAGCCAAAGCGAGCAAGGCAACCATGGCTCAATCACTTATTAAAAAATTAGACAAAATAGATCGTATTGAAGTTGATGAAGATGACAATAGTGTGATGACTTTAAATTTTCCTGTATCTATTACTCCAGGTAAAATAGTGGTAGAAACCAATGGCGTTTCTAAAAATTATGGAGACAATCAAGTGTTATCTAACATCGATTTATTAATTGAACGGGATGCAAAAACCGCGTTTGTTGGACAAAACGGACAAGGGAAATCGACTTTAGCAAAAATTTTAGTGGGCGACTTGAAGCATGACGGTCATTTAAAGTTAGGACACAATGTTCAAATTGGTTATTTTGCTCAAAACCAAGCAGAATATCTGGACGGCAGCAAAACCGTTTTAGACACGATGATAGACGCAGCCAATGAAACTAATAGAAGCAAGGTCCGTGATATTTTAGGATCGTTTTTATTTAGAGGCGATGAAGCAGAAAAGTATGTTAGAGTACTCTCTGGTGGAGAACGAAACCGTTTAGCGTTGGCTAAATTAATGTTGCAGCCGTTTAATGTGCTTATTATGGATGAGCCCACAAACCATCTAGATATAAAGTCTAAAAACGTTTTAAAAGACGCCTTGAAACGTTTTGAAGGCACACTTATTCTAGTGTCTCATGATCGTGATTTTTTACAAGGATTAACCTCTACTGTTTACGAATTTAAAGATGAGAAAATAAAGAAGTATTTAGGAGATGTAGATTATTATTTAGAACAACGTCAGGTTGAAAATCTTCGTGAAGTCGAAAAACGCACAGTAATAAAAGATGCGCCTAAAGAAAAAAATAAACAGTCCTACGAAGACCAGAAAAAATTAAAATCTTTAAATAATAAACTCAGTAATACAGAATCTAAAATTAATCAGTTAGAAAAGGAAATTAAGGAGATTGATGTAGAATTAGCTACAAATTACGATATTGCTGTTGCTAAGGAAAACTTTTTTGCTAATTACCAGAAAAAGAAAAAGGAGTTGGAGCGTTTAATGGAGAAATGGGAAGAGATTACCTTAGAATTAGAAGATTACGCTTAATAGTTTTAAGTTTTTTTTAACGTATAGCCGCTAAACTAAGCGTTAATTTTGTTGTTTTTCAATCAAAAACAGTTTAATGCGCAAAATTATACTTTCCATTTTAGGGGTTTTACTTATTGTAGCTTCTTTTTTTATAGCTAAAAGTCTTATAGCCAATAAAAACAAACCAAAACCTGTACAGGCAAAAGTAGTTAAAACAGTATTTACAGATACTGTACAAAACGCAACCATACCAATAATTATACCTGCAAATGGAAGTTTAACAGCCAAGCGCCGCGTAGAATTATATGCTGAAGTTCAGGGTGTTTTTAGAAACGGCAGCAAACTCTTTAAGCCAGGGCAAAGATATAGTGCAGGACAAACACTCATTCGAATAGATGCAGCCGAATATTATGCCAGTGTGCAATCTGCAAAAAGCAACCTCTACAATGCTCTTGCTGCTATAATGCCAGATTTACGCTTAGATTTTCCAGAGGTCTTTGGTAAATGGCAAAACTATCTCAATGGTTTCGATTTAAATAAAACAACACCTAAGTTGCCAGAAATGACTTCCGAAAAGGAAAATTATTTTATTACCGGTAGAGGTATTGTTACAAACTACTACAATGTTAAGAATTTAGAACAACGCCTTTCAAAATATAACATCAATGCACCCTTCACAGGGATTTTAACCGAAGCTTTGGTAACTGAGGGTTCCTTAATTAGAAGCGGACAAAAACTAGGTGAGTTTATAGATCCATCCATTTACGAAATGGAGGTGGCACTAAGTAAAACCTATGCTGGTTTACTTAAAGAAGGGGAAGCCGTGGTCCTTAATAATCTAAACGGTACAGAAACCTATACCGGAACAATCTCAAGAGTTAACGGGAGTATTGATGCCACGACACAAACCATTACCGCTTACATTGAAGTGAAAAATGAGGCGCTTAAAGAAGGAATGTATTTAGAAGCACAATTAGACGCCAAACAAGAAACAGATGCCATTGAAATAGACCGGAATTTATTATTAGAGAACCAGCAAATTTTTGTGGTTAAGGATAGCATACTGGATGTTATAGATGTAAAGCCAGTTTATTTTTCTGACACGAAAGTCGTTTTAAAAACAGTGCCAAACGGAACCGTAATTCTTAAGCGTCCAGTGCCCGGTGCGTATTCTGGAATGTTGGTAAAGGGTTTTGAAGAAAAACAAACAGAAGAATCAAAGGCTAAAAAGTAATCATGAGAAAACTAATTGCTTACTTCATTAAATACCACGTCGCGGTCAATGTTTTTATTTTGGCGTTTTTCGCTTTTGGTATTATCGGCGTGTTGTCTTTAAAATCGTCTTTTTTTCCGTTAGTAGATTCCAAAATTATAAATGTAAATATTACTTACCCTGGTGCTTCTCCACAAGAAATTGAAGAAGGGATTGTACTTCAAATTGAAGATAATTTAAAAGGATTAAGAGGGATTGACCGGGTAACTTCAGTCTCGCGAGAAAATAGTGGAACGATTACCGTAGAGATTGAAAAAGGAGAGAATATCGACTTTATGTTACTTGAAGTTAAAAACGCTGTAGATCGCGTGCCTTCCTTTCCTACAGGAATGGAGCCGCTAATCGTGGCTAAGCAAGAAGAAATACGTCAGACCATTTCTTTTGCTTTGAGTGGTGATGACATACCGCTGGCGACTTTAAAGCAAATTGGGCGACAGGTAGAAAACGACCTACGTCGTATTGATGGTATTTCTCAAATAGAAGTGTCTGGTTATCCTGCTGAAGAAATTGAGATTGCAGTGAATGAGGCTAATTTATTAGCTTACAATCTTACTTTTAATGAAGTGGCTCAAGCCGTAAGTGCAGCCAATATATTAGTCACAGGTGGAACCATTAAAACGGAGGCTGAAGAATTTTTAATTAGAGCAAACAACCGTGCGTATTATGGCGATGAGTTGTCCAATATTATCATTAGAGCTTCCAATGATGGAAAAACGGTGCGGTTAAAAGATGTAGCGATTATTCGTGATCGCTTTTCTGAAACACCAAATGCCACGTATTTTAATCAGAAGTTATCTCTTGATATCACGGTTACCAGTACCAATAATGAAGATTTAATTTCTTCCGCAGATAAGGTAAAAGCCTATATAGAAGACTATAATGAGAAATATAATAATGTTCGGTTAGATGTGGTGAGAGATTTATCAATCACGCTTAATCAACGTACAGAATTGTTACTTTGGAATGCCGCAGCAGGTATTGGTTTAGTATTGATTTTTCTTTCGTTATTCTTAAATACACGTTTGGCATTCTGGGTTGCTTTTGGTTTGCCTATTTCTTTTTTAGGGATGTTTATTTTTGCAGGTCAGTTTGATGTTACCATTAATGTCTTGTCATTGTTCGGAATGATCATCGTTATAGGTATTCTGGTAGATGATGGTATTGTCATTGCTGAAAACATCTACCAACATTACGAAAAAGGAAAAACACCAAAACAAGCAGCTATAGATGGAACCATGGAAGTGATTCCTCCAGTGGTTTCTGCTATTATTACCACGCTACTGGCCTTCTCCTTGTTTCTGTTTTTAGACAGTCGTATTGGTGAGTTTTTTAGTGAGGTGTCAGTAATTGTAATCTTAACACTAGTAGTGTCACTAATAGAAGCACTTATTATTCTACCAGCGCATTTAGCACATTCTAAAGCCTTAAGACCACAAGTTGTAGAGGAGAATCCCTCGAAAATGAAGCAATTCTTTTCTAAAATGCGTATTGTAAATAAGGCTGGTGATAATTTTATGATCTACTTAAGAGATAAAGTGTATACACCCGCCATAAGGTTTGTCCTCAAATTTAAAATGTTGTCTCTTGGTATCTTTGTGGCCTTGCTGGTATTAACTTTTGGAGCCATTGGGGGTGGTGTAATAGGGGTGACCTTATTTCCTTCCATTGCTAGTGATACGGTTTCAATTGAACTGGATATGCCTAATGGTACTAATGTAAGAGTGACAGATTCTATTATTTCAATGATTGAAGAAAAAGCATTGATTGTTAATAAAGAGTTTAGTGAGACATATTTTAAAGATAGTGATAAACAGCTTTTTGAAAATACAATCTTAACACTTAACAGCAGTTCAAGTGCCAGATTACGTATTAATATGTTGCCAGGTGAAGAACGGCCAGACGCCATTCAATCGTCATTAGTTGCCAATAGATTAAGAGAGTTGGTGGGGCCGGTAATAGGAACCGAGCGTTTGATTTTTGGATCTGGAGGTAATTTTGGAGGTAGCCCGGTTGCTGTAGCGCTTTTAGGCAATAATATAGAAGAATTAAAAGCCGCCAAAATAGATTTAAAACAAATCTTAGAATCGAATCCCTTATTAAAAGACATTGAAGATAATGACCCTGCTGGAATTAAAGAAATCCGAATAAAACTTAAAGAAAGTGCGTATTTATTAGGTCTAGATTTAAGAACGGTTATGAGTCAAGTGCGTTCTGGGTTTTTTGGAGTTCAGGCACAACGTTTTCAACGTGGGCAGGATGAAATACGCGTTTGGGTGCGTTACGATAAGAGTAACCGGGCCTCAATTAATGATTTGGACGATATGCGAATTGTGACACCAACAGGGCAACGGGTCACTTTAAAAGATATAGCCGTGTATTCTATAGCGCGGGGTGATGTAGCCATAAATCACTTGGAAGGACAGCGCGAGATTAAAGTGTCTGCAGATTTAAAAAATCCGAGCACAAGTGCAACAGATATTTTAGAGGACATTAAAACAGTCACGATTCCAGAATTGCAATCTAAATACCCAACCATTTCAGTCGCTTTTGAAGGCCAGAATAGAGAGAAAGATAAATTAGTAGGGTCGCTAGGTGCAGCCGGAATTCCAATTTTAATACTTATTTACATAACAATAGCATTTACCTTTCGAAGTTATTCCCAACCGTTACTTTTAATTCTTTTAGTGCCATTTAGTTTAACGGCCGTAGCTTGGGGGCATTGGTTACTTGGTTTTCCAGTTAATGTATTATCGCTCCTCGGTATTATTGCGCTCATTGGTATTATGGTAAATGATGGCTTAGTATTGATAGGTAAGTTTAATAGTAACCTAAAAGAAGGCATGACCTTCGATATAGCCTTGTCTGAAGCTGGCAGATCACGTTTTAGAGCGATATTTTTGACCTCATTAACGACCGTTGCTGGTTTAGCCCCATTGTTAATGGAGAAAAGCAGGCAAGCCCAATTTTTAAAGCCTATGGCCATTTCCATATCCTTTGGTATTGCTTACGCTACCATTTTAACGCTTTTAGTATTACCGCTTTTTTTAGCATTTAGTAATGATATTAAGAAAAACACCAAATGGTTATATACTGGAAAAAAAGTGACTAAAGAAGAAGTAGAACGCGCTATTAAAGAACAAAATGAAGAAAATGAAGATTAAATATAGTATTCTTTTTAGTGTTTTTGTAGGATTGCAATGCTTGACAGCTCAGCAAATTTTAACACCAGAAGAGGCGGTTGCACTGGCCTTAGAGAATAATTATGGTATTAAAATAGCCAATAAAAATAATGAAGTTGCTGAAAACAATACGAGTGTTTTAAATTCAGGATACCTGCCAACGCTTACTGGTAATGCGGGTGCAACTTATAATTTGGATAATACAGAAGTTGAATTTTCAGATAGTAGGCCTGATGCTGTATTAAACGGAGCAAAAAGTAATCGTTACAATGCCTCAATAAATGTTAATTATGTTTTATTTGATGGATTAGGAAGACATTATAATTATAAACGTCTGAAAGAAGAGTATCAACTCTCTGAATTGCAAGTCCGTGAAACGATAGAGACAACAATCATTCAATTGTTTTCTATTTATTATACGGTGGCCCAACTTACAGAAAATACAGAGGTATTGGAACAAACTCTCGTTATTTCAAAAGATAGACTAACACGTGCTGGATATCAATTTGATTATGGGCAAAGCACAAAATTAGCGGTATTAAATGCTGAAGTAGATATTAATAATGACAGTATTAATTTAATAAGTATTGAACAAGAATTAAAAAATACTTCCCGAGACTTAAATGTGGTTTTAGGGAATGCTATAGATCATAATTTTAAGGTAAATACTGATATTGACTTTGTTTTAAATTTAAATAGAGAAGAATTGTATGAGAAGGCTAAAGCTAGAAATGTCTCATTATTACAAGTCAATAAAAATATACAAATTAGTGAATTAGATATAAAGACAGGCAAATCAGCCTATCTTCCTACACTGGGCTTAACGGGCTCCTATGGATGGAATGAAAATAATAACAATGCGGCATCTTTTGTGGCTGTTTCAACGAATACGGGGCTATCTGCTGGTATTAATCTTACATGGAACTTATTTGATGGTGGAAGTACGTTAACCCGTGTTCGTAATGCGAAAATAAATCTAGAAAATCAGCAATTACAAAAAGAGCAGCTATTGATTTCAGTGGAACGCGATTTTGAAAACGCCTGGGATGATTATCAAAATAAATTAACCATTTTTAGAGTACAGGAAAAGAATATTAAAACTGCACAAAGCAATTTTGATAGATCTCAGGAGCAATTTAAAATTGGTCAGGTTAACTCGATAGAATTCAGACAAGCACAACTAAACTTAATCAATGCTGAATTAAGTAGGAATCAAGCAAAGTATGACGCTAAGTTGTCAGAACTTATAGTGTTGCAATTAGCGGGTGAGTTGTTAAATGTTCAGTTTTAGATATTTTTTAATAAAAAATAAAATTAAGACCGTTTATCGATGAATGTAGTAAATACGGGGTTTTTTAGATAAAATCAATATTTAATGATTGTCGTTCGTCGAAAATTTTTGCATTTTAACCTAATAAAGTTTAGGTTTACATTGTAAATGACTAAAACTGAACCTACATGAACATTTTGAAAACTACTTTTGTTTGCTTATTCACAACGCTTTTTAGCTTTGCTCAAGTTTCCGACACAGAAAAATCTGCTTTAATTGCATTACATAGTGCGACTAATGGTTCAGACTGGAACACAACATGGGATATTACGAAACCTGTTGATACCTGGTATGGTATTACATTAGAGAATAATAATGTTGTTGCAATCGATTTGTCATTCAACAATTTGAGAGGTACATTACCACAGGAATTAGGAAATTTAACACATTTACGTGAACTTAATTTAGGATTAAATAAGTTAGAAGGAAAAATTCCTGAGACCTTGTCTAAGTTGCAGTCGCTAACGTCGTTAGAATTGTTTTTAAATCATTTTAGTGGTACTATTCCTATTTTTGTAGCAGAACTTAAAAATCTAGAAACGTTATCACTGTATAGTAATGCTTTTTCTGGTCCGATTCCGGTAGAATTAATGACTTTAGATAATCTGGAAATACTACAATTAGGAAGTAACTTTTTAACGGGTACTATTCCAAATGAAATTATGGCACTTACAAAACTTAAGAAATTAAGTTTAATTGATAATAAATTCGAAGGTATTATACCTGTAGAGTTAAGTGAGTTGTCTAATTTAGAAGAGCTCATTTTATCAGAAAATAAACTTACGGGTAATTTGCCACTACAGTTTAGCAAATTATCTAAGTTGAGCACTTTAATGGTGAGTGATAATAACATGGATTCAGAGTATGTTACTGTGGTTGATGATAATGCTTATATTAAACAAATGATAACAACTTACAATGATACCTATGTTGTGCAAAGAGATTAAAATAAAAGTAAAATATTTTAGATAAAACAGTCAACTTTAGGTTGGCTTTTTTTATTTTCATAAAAATTTAAAAGATGTTTGAGCATTTTTTCCAATGTCCTTATTGTTGGGAAACCATTTCTATGTTATTAGATCCAAGCGTAAATAAGCAAACCTATGTTGAAGATTGTGAGGTTTGTTGCAATCCTATACAGGTATCACCACATTTTGAAGATGCGGAACTCTTTGGTTTTGAGGCTTTAAATAATGAACAATAATTTTTTATAAATAAATACTTGTAATATATAAAAAGCATCGTATATTTGCAGTCCTAAATAATCAGATTGGTATTATGAGCCAATAGTTAAAAGCTAAAAAGAGTATTTAGATATTAAATCGCGGGATAGAGCAGTAGGTAGCTCGTCGGGCTCATAACCCGAAGGTCACTGGTTCGAGTCCAGTTCCCGCTACTAAGTAAGAGTAATCAGAAATGGTTACTCTTTTTTTTTGCAGTAAACTTAAATGATAGTGGACGAGACCTTTATCCTGAGCGCAGTCGAAGGGAGTCTAGTTCCCGCTACTAAAAAGCTACTTGAGAAATCAAGCCCCTTTTCTTTTGGTAACAATTTAAATTGTAAATAATACAAGAACGGGGTAATATCAAAAAGTGCCTTTAATATTTAGTCATTAATTAAATCAGGGAGTATAATTATTTCATAATAATATTGACTTATCTTGCAGCGTTTTAGTTGTAGTACATGCAAGTAATATTTAGAACGCATAATCATGGAGAATAATAATAGCAAAGATAAAGTAGCGCAAATAAATGAAGTAATAGAAAATTACTTTAGTACAAATACAGATAAAGATTGGATTCCAGCAAAGGACATTATGCCAGATTTGATAAAAGCGGGGGTTTTTACAAAGGATCAAAAAAAAGGTTTACCCCTTCGAAAAGTATTACGCGCTCTTGATAAAGAGAATCTACTAAAGACCGTACCATCTGTGCACACTGAACGTACAGAAACTGCTGTTTATTGGTATTTGGTTAGGGAAGGCGCTAAGTTCACACCAATTGAACCTATAAGTACTGTTTCAAAGAAGGAACGCACGAAAGCAATAAGAGAAAACAGTGATGAATTCTATATTTTAGATCTTTGCGACGAATTGCTTAAAGAAAAAGCATCACGTAAACATACCTTTTCTTTTTTGCTAGGGGATATGCATAAAAAAGGAAAAACAAGAACAAAATTACCTTTAGCGGCTTTTTATGAAGACGTTAATTTAGTGATTGAGTTTTTAGAAAAACAGAATTACACAGCACAGCATATAGACAAAACGGATGATGCGACAGTAGTCGACACATCGAGAAAAGAACAGATAATAAAGTACAACAAAAGACGCAGAGAGGTGCTTCAAAAAAAGGATATCAATTTAATTGAAATTGATTATTCTTTATTTGAAACCGATACTAAAAAGAATTTAAGTCGCGATAAGGCTAAAGACGTTGCGCTTCTTAAAAAAATACTAAAACAGTATTTAAAATAATATAAAGCAGGGTGTTCTTTTGATTTCATTTAATTCTCAATGCATTATATGCGTTCCTAATCTCAATACTTAGTTATGCCTTTTCCTTTTTTACATACCGCCCTCTCGGCGCGTCACCCTCATGGAGTATAATTTTAGAATGTAGTAAGTGTGCTGCCTTTTCCGAATCTTTTACTTTTGAAGCGCTGCGTTCCAGCATTTCTGATTCAAACCCAGTGAGCACGCGTGCTCTGATTCCAGCTTCTCTCCATTGAGATTTGGGTCTACATCCTATTGAGATACCTCTAGCCAGGGCTAGCGCATCTAACAGGGCTTGATTGGCGCCCTGTCCTTTAAATGGACTCATAGGGTGCGCCGCATCTCCAATCAAAGTCACTTGCCCTGCTTTCTCTAATAATTCTGATTTGAGTAATTCTCGGTCATATACGGGATAACCAGAAACCTGAGCTTCTAGGGTCGCTGCTAAAATCTGAGGAATTGGAGTGTGCCACTGCGTTCTACGACACGCTTCTTCCTTGAGTGCTTTCGGGCCTTGATCACTTAGTAACTTAGCTTCATTTTCTGGCAAAGTGAAACTAAGTTGCCACATCACCGCGTCTGATGCATACGGCATCACGTATATTCGCTCATTGCCATTGGCGGTCTGAAATACTGTTGCCGAGTCAAGTAAAGAACTATCAAGATCCTCGAGAGCTTTTAAAGGACAAATGCCCAATATTACAATACAGCCTAGGTAACGTAAAGGGGTAAGGTTTTCACCAATTAGAAACTTTCGTAGAGTACTTCGAATACCATCTGCTCCAACTACAAGATCTGCGGTGACGCTTTTTAGGGCTCCATTTACTTGAAAGCTCAGAGCAACGCCGTCACCTTCACATGACTTAAATCCTACCAATTGGTGTCCCCACTGCACCACATCGTGTCCACCAAGTTGCTCAAGCAGTGCCAAACGCATAGATTGTCGTGCAATATGTACATTTGTGCGTTTCTGTGAGGTTTTGGCCTCTGAAGGTTTCCATTTGCGCATGCCCCATTCCCCAATCACTTTTCCAGTTGTAGTATGAACCAAATGCCTTGTTGAAATCACCCCTTTTTCTAACGACAAAATACCCAATCCCTCTATCGCTTTATTCCCTTGTTGCAAAGTGAGTCCATAGCCCTGAGAGCGCTCATCGAAGCCGCTATCACGTTCATATAGGGTAAAAGGGATGCCACGGTGCAAACAGCCTACAGCCAGAGCGACTCCTCCTATACCGCCACCAATAATAGCAACGTGTGGGTAGTTTGCCTTATCTGCTATTGGATGGCTAACAGCATGAAGTAAACCAGTGCCACCACAGTTCAAGCATGGATGTAACGGTCTCTTAAGAAGGACTGGGGCTGTGCCTTTGTCCTTCTTTTTTTTAAATTCATCTAATGCAATCTGGTAGCGGCGTCGAACTTTCTTGGCGTGCTTCCGGCTTTTTTTGCCTTGTCCCTGGCATTCTTGACAAATTGTCCAGCGAGCCGCTTCATTTTTCATCTTTTGCTTCTTCTTTATTTAAACGGCTCTCGACGCCGCTCTATATATAAATCCTTAGTCTTTACAATTGATACTGGGCAAAATTGAAAAGTAGTGCTTGAAGCTCTCCTTACTTAATATAATACCAACGAGAGCCATTTTTTATATCGTGCAGCAAATTTAGTAAATACAAACTGAATCAAAAATCTGCTTGACACGAGCGAAGTGAAATGGTTCAACAATTTTTGTGAGCTAATTGCTTGAGACATCAATTTTATAGGTTTTAACTAATTTAAGTTTATGTTATAAAATTAGTGGTCACTTCAATATCAGGATGCATCACACTCGCTTTGGTGCTCTTTTGTAAAAAAAAAGAGGTTAGACCTCTATAGAAAAACGACTTTATTTTTAATGGCTATTAACGCGCTTATAAAACCGTTGTTTTGTTACTAAAAGATTATTGAGGGTTTAGCTTTGGTTGATGAAATGAGTTGCTATGCTCTTATAAAGTATCAAAAGT
Source organism: Lacinutrix sp. Hel_I_90 (assembly GCF_000934685.1). Classification (NCBI taxonomy): domain Bacteria; kingdom Pseudomonadati; phylum Bacteroidota; class Flavobacteriia; order Flavobacteriales; family Flavobacteriaceae; genus Lacinutrix; species Lacinutrix sp. Hel_I_90. Next base: position 3,024,926 of record NZ_JYNQ01000001.1, read on the forward strand.
AATTTCCAAAACACTTCAAAAAAATTATGGTCGATACTAGATTTAGTTAATCTTAAGCATCGACCATTTAATATTAAAAGGTGAATGGGGCTAATTATCATTTACGATTAAAGCATGGATAACACCTGGAAGCCATCCTATTAGAGTTAGTAATATGTTTAGTAAAAACGCACCCCCTAATCCTCTTTTCATAAAAACAGCTACTGGTGGAAGTAATATGCTAAGTATAATGGTAAGTATTGACATAGTTTATAATTTTAGTTTATTATTATTATTTATTTTCGTTAGCTAAATCTCTATTATGTTCTTCGCTAACACTTAAAGCTGGTACACCTGTTGTACCACCAAAAGATGCTGCAAGTGCTCCTAGAAGTAATATTAAAAAGAGATAAATGCTTGCTTGGCCTAAATTATCTGAAATGGCCTCACTTGCTTTTAAAGCCTCTTGTTTTGCCTCAATGTAGGTTTGTTCAAGAGCTTTAATAGCCTCATCAATTTTAGTATTCCATTTGGTTATTACGCCATTAATTTCTTCTTCAGTTAACGCTGTGTTCTCAGTTAAATAAACTTTTAATTTGGCTTCATTAATGTAGTCTTTATTACCTTTTACACTAATATCTAAATCTCCATTTTCATCGAGATCAACAGATAGGTCGTTTACAAATTCTGAGACAGCATTCTTTAAATTCAGTTGCTTGATTGCTTTCGTAGTACTATTCTCAACCTTATTAAGCGTTTGTCTAACGCTTTGTTCACTGTCATTAGGTAGGATATTGTAAGTTTCGGCAGTTTCAATAATTTCAAACATTTCGTTTTTGATGCCTTCAATAGTTGTCTTACTATCTTGTTCAATACCTTTTTTAGCGTTTTCTAAATTTATTACGACTTCTTTCGAGTCATCTCCTTCAAATACTGAAGAGACTAAAGTACCCATTCCTGAAAAAACACTTCCAGTAATTGACGTTATCAATAGGATGGAAATCATTAAATAAAGCCCCCAAGCTAAAAATCCATGAATACCACCATCTGTGGCACTTGTTAATCCTGAAGCTCTAGCAGCTACAAGACCACCCACATACAATGCTGCTAAATTGGATAGTATCCACCATATAATTGTTCCCGTCGCTAATCCGTCAAAAGGTTGACTATCGGTTACGGGATCTATTGAGGTTAGACCAATTCCAATCCCCAATAAATTAAGAAGAAATGAAATTGTAATAGCGACTAATGCACCAGCAATTACGCCTCCCCAAGATATTCTAGAGAATCTGTTTTTTGCTGTTTCTACATGCGTATAAATTGTTTCCATAATTTTTAAATTTTTAGTTTAATGATTATTAGTAGGTTACAAAGTTAATTTTTTAGTAAAATTGGGTTAGCTGATATAAATATATTTTTGACGGATACAAATTCACGTTATATTATTTTATAGCCTTAGCCACCTTTAAATTTTGTGCTAAATCCTAGTTTTTAATGTTTAAATCTTATTTATTTCTATAGGAATGAATGGAATCCCTATTAAGAGAGTTTTAGCTGTCGCATTGTTTTGAAAACGGCCGTTTCCTATTTTTTGTTTAGTTCACTCGTTGGGTCAAGAGAGAGCAAAATAAAAATAATGACTTAAATTCAATTGTCTACTCAATTGAACGCTAATACAGTAGGAATACAAATATGGATTTATTAAATTTGATAGTATTAGGATTTTGGGGGTAGTATTAAAGCCAAGCACTAATAAAAAGAAAGAATAATAATCAGGTCGGAAAGAAAATCATCCAAAACAAATCTTCAAAATATTAGAAGAAATTAGAAAAAAAAGGGCTCGCATCATCCGTTGATAGTTTCAAAATTTGGAGAAAACATAGTTAATGACTATTGAATTGCTAAATCAAGGAGCGTAATGAATTACATAAACTCTTAAATGCAATGGTTTGAAGCTTATGTCTGGTATTATCAATGGCTGTTTCTGGTAACCTATGAATAGCTTACAATTGACCTGTTAACTTTGAACTGACATTAAACTTTATGAGATGAAGTCAAGTAAAACATTCTTCGGTACTTTTAAAGGTGTATTTGTTCCAACTTTTCTTACAATTTTAGGTATCATACTCTTCTTGAGGTTGCCCTGGGTTGTTGGTAATGCAGGTGTTGGTGGCGCTATTATTATCATCCTGGTTTCTGCTGGGATCACTCTTATTACAAGTCTCTCGCTCTCCTCGATTATAACAAATATCAGGATAGGTGCTGGGGGCGCCTTCTCTATTATTTCCAGATCTTTAGGGCTTGAAATAGGGGGGAGCATCGGTATTCCTCTTTATTTATCACAAGCTATAGCTGTTGCTATGTATATCTTTGGTTTTAGAGAGGGATGGTTATGGATATTCCCTGATCATTCGGCCATTATCGTTGACCTTTTGACTTTTGGTATTGTGTTTCTTTTTGCGATAATTAGCACAAACCTCGCCTTTAAGGTTCAATATTTTATCTTATTGATTGTAGTGATAGCAATAGGTTCCATTGTTTTTGGGCTTTTTGCAACAGAATATTTTTTTCATCCTCAGGTTATTGGTGAATTTGTGAAGGCGAAAGAGGGTGAACTGATTGGCGCACAGTTTTGGGTTGTTTTTGCCGTTTTTTTTCCTGCTGTAACAGGCATTATGGGAGGTTTAAATATGTCGGGGGAATTAAAAAATCCCAGAAAGAGCATTCCTAAAGGCACCCTTTGGGCGGTGGGAATCACCACGTTGGTTTATATTGGCCTTGCCGTTATTGCCGGCTATTTAGGAACACCCGATCAATTGCTTAATAACTATACGTTTTTTATAGACAACTCTTTTTTACCCGAGTTAGTACTTGCAGGCGTTCTTGGTGCAACGTTCTCATCGGCACTTACCTCATTTGTGGGTGCTCCAAGAGTGCTTTATGCCATAGCAGAAAAAGAAATTATACCATATAGTAAACGGCTTGGCACTACTAATAATAGGGGAGAACCGTTAGCATCCATATGGTTTACCGGTGTCATCGTTATTTCTGCCATATTATTACGGGAACTAAATGTGATTGCTCCCTTAATAACCATGTTTTTCCTGATAACCTATGCCATGATTAATTTAGTGGTATTAATTGAGCAAAGTTTATCACTTCCTAGTTTCAGGCCAACATTTAAAATACCTATTTATATCCCGCTAATAGGGTCTTTGAGTTGTCTCTTTGTTATGTTTATCGTAAATCCTACTTTTTCAATCGTAGCGATTATAGGCGCCATTGCACTTTACATTTTCTTTAGTCAACGACATATCGTCTCTGATGATGGTTATGCCAGAAGTGGCTTATTCACGGCCATGGCGCAGTGGGCGACCAAAAAATCTAAAAATCTCACCAAGGAAAATGAACCCAGAGCTTGGCAACCCGATTTGTTGTTTCCTATTGCCCATGTGAGAGAAGTTAGGGCCTGCTACAAGTTATTACATTCGCTGGTGCACCCAAAAGGGTCGATTAAAATTCTCGGAATTGGCACTGGTAAAAAGCTGATGAGGCTTAAAAAGTATCTCCCAGATGTTGTTGCAGCATTTGAGAAAGCAAAAAACACCATTAGTTTTTCACTGGTAGAAAACAATAATTTTGGTAATAGTGTCAAAATAAGCACCGAAGCACTGGGGGCTGCTCACTTTAGTCCAAACACCATATTTTTAAAGTTGGACACCACAGTCAATAATCCTGAAGATTATGAAGATATACTCAACACTGCCGATAAAAATCAATGGGGCGCTCTGGTTTATATGCCATTTGCCAGAGTCGGGACTGGCCTTGAAAGAACCATCAATTTGTGGCTGAGAGATGTGCCTGATGACTGGGTTGAAAAAGTAGAGTTGGGTAATAATGATTTAGCCATTTTGACGGCTCTATTATTACATGAAAATTGGAAAGGCACTTTAAACATAATTCTTGAGAAACGGGAAACCAAAGATAAAAGTGCGATGAGGGAACTTGAGAAGATTATTTCCTTTGTCCGTTTGCCAAAAGAGACCAACGCCTATGTTGTAGATCCCGATGCTATCGACAAATGGGATTTGGTACCGCAACCGGATATCAATATATTTCCTACACGAAAGGAGATAAACATAGCCGCAATGATGGAAGAAGTAAAGCTTTTTAGGACTTCATTTCTCTTAACTCTGGATTCAGGCAAGGAAAATGCACAGGTTTAGTTTATGGAACGTTATATGGAATAAAACCTTAAACTTGGATATAAATAATTGACTGTTTCAAAATAATAGTTCATTAAAATAAGCACTAGAGCATGCTATTTATATAAAATTAATAATGAATGGAAAACTTGTATTTGGTACCCTAATTATAAAGTCTAAATAAAAACAATATGCCGCAGAACTTTGTCAATCAAGCCCGCACTTTTGGAGCTACTCCTGTTTTTTTCACTTCAATAGCCACGATTTTAGGTGCTATCATGTTTCTGCGGTTTGGTTTTGCGGTAGGGCAGGTAGGGTTTATGGGAGCTATAGCCATTATTGTCATTGGTCATGCGGTCACTATTCCTACTGCAATGGCCATCGCAGAAATTGCGACCAACCAAAAAGTAGAGGGTGGAGGAGAGTACTATATTATTTCTCGTTCCTTTGGACTGGTTATAGGCTCGACCATTGGTATTGCCTTATATTTTTCACAAGCTATCAGTATCGCTTTTTACGTGATGGCTTTTTCGGAAGCCTTCACGATCTTAATTGATTGGTTAATTGCTAGCTTGTCTATGCCAGACTGGCTCGTGTGGTTGTTTAGTCAGAAACAAACCATCGGAATCCCTGGTTTGCTATTGCTTACTTATGTCATGTTGACCAAGGGTGCGGACTTGGGAGTCAAAGTTCTCTACACTGTTGTTGCTGTTCTTGCCCTTTCGTTAGGTGCATTCTTTATAGGAACAACAGAATACAGCAAAACTCATGATTTTTCGCCTTTTGAAACCTTGTACGATGTAAAAGAAGAATCCGTGATGATCGAAGAGGACAGGTTCATAGTGGCGGAAGATGCTGGGTATGGGTCCGACAGTCTTTCGGTAGGGGATATATCCAATAAAGACAAGCAGCCAAAAATTTCGCAAGAAGCAACCACTGAAACTGATAACGGCCTTCCTGAAGCGATCGGTTTTTTTATTGTTTTTTCCATTATATTCCCGGCATTTACGGGGATGACTGCAGGTGTGGGGTTGTCCGGTAATCTTAAAAACCCAGGTAAATCCATACCGCTGGGCACATTGGCGGGAACGCTCTGCGGAATGTTTATGTACTTTTTAATTGCATGGAAGCTGTCCATATCCGCACCACCAGAAGCCTTAGCAGATACCTCACGATTGGTCATGGCAGATATTGCCTGGCAAGGTTGGTGGATAATTCCTTTAGGCTTGGCCGCAGCGACAATATCATCAGCTTTGGGAAGTATTATGGTTGCTCCCCGCACACTGCAGGCTATTGCGCGAGACGGGATTTTTCCCACTCCAAAATTCAACATCTGGTTATCAAAAGGAAAGGGCGCTGAAGATGAGCCCTATAATGCCTCCGTAATAACAATAGTAATTGCTGGTGTATTTATCCTTATGGGTGCCCTAGATAGTGTTGCACAGATTATTTCTATGTTTTTTATGGTAACCTATGGTTCGCTATGCCTGATTTCCTTTCTTAACCATTTTGCCGCTGACCCTTCGTACCGCCCTAAATTTAAATCCCGTTGGTATTTGTCCTTATTTGGCGCCATAAGTTGCTTCGCCCTTATGTTTTTTATGAATGCTGCCTATGCTGTTTCGGCAATCATTATGATTTTGGTATTGTTTGCTTGGGTGGCGCACTATAATAAGGAAAAAAGAAACCTCGCCGTTATATTTCAAGGGGCTATTTTTCAGGTAAGTCGGCAATTGCAGATTTTTCTTCAAAAATCGGAAAAAGAACAATCACAAAGCTGGAGACCTTCAACCATTGCCATTTCAGAAGATAGTTTTAAACGATTCTCCGCGTTCCAGTTATTAAGTTGGATAGCACATCGCTATGGTTTTGGTACCTACATTCATTATATTAAGGGCTACTTATCCAAAGAGACTAACTTGGAGGCTACCCGCTGTAAGAAGCAGTTGATAGCCATGGCAGATGCCAGTAAAAGCAATGTTTTTATCGATACATTAGTCTCGCCATCATTTACCTCTACCGTTGCACAGATTATCCAGTTGCCGGGTATTGCAGGTAAAGAAAATAATCTCCTTCTTTTCGAGTATCACAAAAACCATCCAGACAACCTTCTGGACATAGTTGATAATATGGGGCTTATTAAATCTGTTGATTTTGACCTTATTATACTGGCCAGTTCAGAAAGGGGCTTTGGTTTAAAGAAGCAGATTCACCTTTGGATTTCACCTTATGATTTTCAAAACGCCAATCTTATGATTTTACTTGCCTATATTTTAATGGGGCATCCCGACTGGAAAGAAGCGACAATAAATATTTACGCCATCTTTCCTGAAGATTCTATTGATGAGGAACGACAACGGCTATTACTTTTGATACAAACAGGGCAATTGCCAATTTCGCCAAAAAACATCGAGTTTATCTCCCAAAAAGCGGCCTTGAGTACCAAACATATAATCAATGAGAAATCGAAAGATGCCGATTTAACGATTGTTGGGTTGATTGAAAAGGTCGTTGAGCACCTAGGTGCCAAAGCCTTTGATGGTTATGACAATGTTGGGAACGTGCTTTTTGTAAATGCTGCTGATTCTAAAGAGATTAAATAAAATTATTGGCATCTCTGACCTAAAAAATGCGGGTTTGAGTTCTTAGAACACTTTGAAGAGCACAATAAAAAGCCCAATATTCTAACAGACAGCAATACCGCAATAAATGCTAACAACAGCCATTCTGGAAAGTCATTATATGAAACAGGAATTTAGCGTTTTAGAAGATTAGGTTTATGCCAGGTTTTTACTGAGACCATGTTTAACTTGGTTATGGGTGTAATCGATAAACTAAATGATCTTCAACAGCATTGGAGTATCAGAATTCGGAATAGAGCTATGAAAAAAATTAAATAAGCTAAAGTTTAATAGTTGATTAGTATACATTTATACCTATTAATTGTTGAATTTAAAAAAAAAGTAAAAATATGAAAGTACAAGCCTATTTATCATTTAATGGAAATTGTCAGGAGGCATTACATTATTATAGCGATCTCTTTAACGCCAAGGTTATCAACCGTCAAACCTATGAAGATAAAAAAATAGATGTTCCTTCTTCATATAGAGGTAAATTACAGCATGCTGAGTTAAAGGGGGAGGGTATTCACTTTATGGCTTACGACGTTTCTCCCGACACACCGCTCAATAACGGCAATCAAATTAATATGAGTGTTGACGTTTCCAGTAAAAATGAAGGGAAAGAACTTTTTGAGAAACTTGCTCACGGCGGTCAAGTATATCATGAATATCGAGAGAGAGATTGGGGTTATTTTGGGCGTTGCACAGATAAGTATGGCATTGGATGGATGGTTAATTATAACAACTAATAATGCTACATTTTGATGTTCTAAAGATTTATGGAAGAAATTTTAGAAAGCTTCTTATTAAAAATAAGCATTTATTTTTTATGGGTTTTCAACTTCTGAAGGCCTTTTAATTAATCGTATTTCAAAATTGTGTAACTTAGCAATTAGCATGAAACAAGTATTCCATAAAATAATGGCAATGGTAATGGTTTTTGTAGTGTTATGCTCTACATTATCCTTCACTGTGAATAAGCATTATTGTGGTAATACCTTGGTAGAAACGGTTGTATTTCGCAAAGTAAAAGGCTGCGGGATGGAAATGGGGAATTCTGTCGCCAAAGGCTGTGACATTACAAAAAAAAATTGCTGCGAGGATAAACAATTAGTGATTGATGGTCAGGATGAATTACAACTATCCTTTGAAACGATTTCTTTTGAACAACATCTTTTTATAACTTTATTTGTTCACACCTATAGTAATCTTTTTAAAGGCTTAAATGCAAATGTAGCTTCTTACAAAGACTATAAACCACCACTCGTCATAAGGCAAATCTTCAAGATGGACGAGACCTATTTAATTTGATTTTTAAACACTATTAACGAAGCCCTTCGATAACTATCGTTTTGGGCTCAATGTGTTGCGTTTTATGTTGTGTTTGTTTTTCTGTTTTTCAGAAGTTCAATCCTTTTATAACTGTTTAATAATCAAATTATATGCTTAATAAAGCTATTAAATTCCTTATCGAGAATAAACTCGTAGCGGTACTACTACTCGTCCTTTTTGTAGGATGGGGAACCGTTAATGCGCCTTTTAATTGGGATACAGGATTTTTACCAAGTAACCCTGTAGCGGTAGATGCTATTCCAGATATTGGAGAAAACCAACAGATTGTATTTACTAAATGGGAGGGACGTTCACCACAAGACATTGAAGATCAAGTCACCTACCCGCTAACCACTTCTTTATTAGGTATTCCAGGTGTAAAAACCATTCGCAGCTCTTCAATGTTTGGTTTTTCAAGTATCTATATCATTTTTGAAGAAAACATTGAGTTCTATTGGAGTCGCAGTCGCATCCTAGAAAAATTAAACTCATTACCAAGCGGTTTACTTCCGGAAGATGTTAACCCAACTTTAGGTCCAGATGCTACAGGTTTAGGGCAAATATTTTGGTATACCTTAGAAGGGCGTGACGACAAAGGGAATGTAACCGGTGGTTGGGATTTACAAGAATTACGGAGCATTCAAGACTATTACGTAAAATATGCGCTATCCTCTGCAAGTGGCGTTTCTGAAGTAGCCTCTATTGGTGGTTATGTTCAGGAATATCAAGTGGATGTTAATCCAGAATTGATGCGACAATACAATATTGGTTTAAATGAAGTCGTAAAAGCAGTCAAGGAAAGCAATAAAGATATAGGTGCACAAACGTTGGAAATTAATCAAGCCGAATATTTAGTGCGTGGTTTAGGCTATGTGAAGTCTATCGAAGACATTGAAAATGCGGTAGTCACTTCCGAAGATTATACGTCAATAAAAATTAAAGATATTGGTAAAGTCTCATTAGGACCTGCAGCACGTAGAGGTATTTTAGATAAAGAAGGTGCTGAAGTTGTTGGTGCTGTCGTGGTGGCAAGATATGGTGCAAACCCTATGGAAGTGATTACCAACGTTAAAGAAAAAATTAAAGAACTAAGCGCAGGATTACCATCAAAAGTGTTGGCAGATGGTAGAAGGTCACAGGTAACCATTGTTCCTTTTTACGACAGAACAGAACTCATTGAAGAAACATTAAGTACACTAAACGAAGCTTTAACCTTAGAAATTTTAATAACCATTCTCGTTATTATCATTATGGTATTTAATCTTCGCGCGTCCTTATTAATTTCTGGGTTATTACCTGTAGCTATAGTAATGGTATTCATAGCAATGAAACTATTTGGTGTTGATGCTAATATCGTAGCATTGTCAGGTATCGCTATTGCGATTGGTACCATGGTTGACGTGGGCGTCATACTTTCAGAAAATATTATTAGGCACCTTGATGAAGAAGAACAACAATCAACAACTAACAACCAACAACTAACAACTAATCAAATCGTTTATAACGCAACAGCCGAAGTGTCTGGTGCAATCGTAACTGCAGTGATGACAACAATAATAAGTTTCATTCCTGTATTTACGATGATTGGTGCAGAAGGCAAATTATTCAGACCATTAGCCTTTACAAAAACCTTTGCTTTAGCGGCTTCCTTAGTGATTGCCTTGTTCTTAATCCCCCCTTTTGCTGCCTATTTATTTAGAAAAAGAACGCTTAAAAAGAGTTTCAACTATATTTTAAATTTAGTTTTAATAGGATTGGGTGTCACTGCGATTTTATATGGGTTTTGGTTAGGATTCATTGTAATAGCATTTGGAGCATTGTCACTATGGAGTCTTTATTTCGAAAAATCCGAGATCAACATAGCACTAGCTGCTTTTCACTATTCGCTTTCAAAAAACGCAATCAATATTATCATTTCAGCATTTACAATCGTATTTTTTTTAGCTGAATATTGGAGGCCTCTAGGAGTCGATAAAAATATCTTTTGGAATCTCATTTTTGTGAGTGTTATTTGTTTTGGCTTATTAGGAGTTTTTTCATTATTAAGAAAATTCTATAGTAAGATCTTGCAATGGGCTTTAGCTCATAAACTAGTATTCTTAATTATACCAACAACACTCGTTGTACTTGGTTTTGTCATCATGAAAAACACAGGTAAAGAATTTATGCCTGCTTTAAATGAAGGTTCGTTTCTTTTAATGCCTACCTCAATGCCACATTCTGGCGTTGAAGAGAATAAACGGGTATTACAGCAGTTGGATATGGCGGTAGCGAGTATTCCAGAAATTAAAACGGTTGTGGGAAAGGCTGGTAGAACAGAATCGGCTTTAGATCCTGCACCATTATCAATGTATGAGAATATCATTCAGTATAAACCAGAATATATGCTGAATGAAAACCGCGAACGCCAGCGCTATAAAGTAAATACTGATGGTGAATATGTGCTAAAAAATGGAATGGCATTGCGAGCAGAACAGCGTGAAGCTTGGCAATCTCTAAATGCAAAAGAACAACTCATTCCAGACAATGATGGTGAGTTTTACCGTAATTGGCGACCAGAAATACAATCACCTGACGATATTTGGAATGAAATTGTACGCGTCACCAAATTACCTGGTGTCACATCAGCCCCTAAACTACAGCCTATTGAAACCCGATTGGTCATGCTACAAACGGGCATGCGCGCACCAATGGGTATAAAGGTGAAAGGACAAGATTTAAAGCAAATAGAAGCGTTTGGTATCCAATTAGAAAATATTATAAAACAAGCGGAAGGCGTAAAAAAAGAGGCTGTTTTTGCAGACCGTATTGTAGGTAAGCCGTATTTGCTAATTGATATTGATCGCGAAAAAATTGCACGTTATGGTATCTCTATACAAGATGTGCAAGAGGTGTTAAAAATTGCTGTTGGAGGCATGGTGTTAACGCAAACGGTTGAAGGTCGAGAACGTTATGGTGTACGTGTACGTTACCCAAGAGAATTAAGAGCCAATCCAACCGATTTAAAGCAAATTTATATTCCGGTTTCAAAAGGCAGTCCCGTACCCTTAAGTGAATTGGCAAGCATTCGCTATGAAAAAGGACCTCAAGTGATTAAAAGTGAAGACACTTTTTTAGTTGGTTATGTGTTGTTCGATAAATTGGATGGCTTTGCAGAAGTAAATGTCGTTGAAAATGCACAAGCGCTTATTCAACAAAAAATAGATTCAGGCGAATTAGTAGTGCCAAAAGGCATGAACTATACCTTTACAGGAACCTATGAAAATCAATTACGGGCAGAAAAAACCTTGTCTGTTGTAGTGCCCTTAGCACTGTTTATTATTTTCTTGATTTTGTATTTTCAGTTCCGTTCTGTGGCGACATCATTTATGGTGTTTACAGGTATTACAGTGGCTTTTGCAGGTGGGTTTATTATGATTTGGTTATATGGTCAGGATTGGTTTTTAAACTTTAATGTGTTTGGAGAAAACCTGCGTGATTTATTTCAAATCCGTACCGTAAACTTAAGTGTTGCTGTTTGGGTTGGGTTTATTGCGTTGTTTGGTATTTCTACAGATGATGGTGTGATTATGGCAACCTACCTCAATCAAGTCTTTGATAAAAACAAACCAGAAAGTAAACTGGGCATACGAAAGTCTGTGGTAGAAGCTGCTTCAAAACGTATAAGACCCTGTTTAATGACAACGGTAACCACTACTTTGGCATTACTACCAGTATTAACCTCTACAGGCAAGGGGAGTGATATTATGATACCCATGTCTATACCTATTTTCGGAGGCATGATTATAGATGTGACGTCCTATTTTTTGGTTCCTGTATTGTATAGCTGGAAACAGGAATTTCAACTTAAAAGAGCAGCAAAATGAAACATATTAAATTGAATATAAAAGAAGGGGTTTTTCTTTGTGCTTTTCTCTTTGTTCTTAATGGCAATGCACAGCAATTGGGAACCCTTATTGATGAAGCATTAACAAATAATCCAGAACTTCAAAAGTTTGAATTACAATACGGTATTGCTTCCGAAAAAGTGAATGAAGTCAACACCTTGCCTAACACCGAATTTGGTGTCGGTTACTTTGTGAGTGAGCCAGAAACACGAACAGGAGCGCAACGTTTTAAAGTATCGGCTAAACAAATGTTACCGTGGTTTGGGACCATTACATCAAGAGAAAATTATGTGAGTTCGTTGGCCGATGCTAAATACGAGGACATTGTTATCGCAAAGCGAAAATTGATGGCTTCGGTATCACAATCCTATTATAATTTATACGCCAACAAAGCTAAACAAGAGGTGCTAACCGAAAACATCAAACTATTAGAAACCTACGAAACCTTGGCACTAACATCTGTTGAGGTAGGTAAAGCATCTGCTGTAGATGTGTTGCGTTTACAAATGCGCCAAAATGAAATGCAACAATTAAAAGAGGTTTTGGGTCAACACTATCTAACAGAACAGACTACTTTTAATAAGCTTTTAAATCGCGAGAAGGATATTGTGGTAACTAGTGTAGACGATTTGATGATTCCTTTAGAAGAAACGGAAATAAACACTAAAAATTTAGCATTACATCCGGAGTTAATTAAATACGAGAAACTCTATCAATCTGTAGAACAATCGGAAGTATTGAACCAAAAAGAAAACAGTCCAATGATTGGATTTGGATTGGACTATATCAATGTTGAAAGGCGACCAAATATGATTTTTAGTGATAACGGAAAAGACATTATTATGCCCATGGTATCCGTCTCCATTCCCATATTTAATAATAAATACAAATCACAAACAAAGCAAAATGAGCTGCAAAAACAAGAGGTTGTAGCACAAAAGCAAGAACGCTTAAATACCTTAGAAACGCTTTTAGATAAAGCCATTAACGAGAGGGTTTCTGCAAGAATAAGTTATGTAACACAATCAAAAAACTTAAAGCAAGCTCAAGATGCAGAAAACATTTTAATTAGAAGCTATGAAACCGGAACGATTGATTTTAATGATGTGTTAGACATACAGGAATTACAATTGAAATTTCAAATGAACCAAATCGAATCGGTGAAAACCTATTATGTGCAAACGGCAATAATCAATTACATAACAAACTAAAATTCAATAATTTATTAATAATTAAATTAAATATTATGAGAACATTAGGAATTATTTTTTCAGTAGTGGGCTTAATGGCACTAAACAGCTGTCAGCAAGAAACAAACGTGCCTGAAATGCTTGAAAACACAGAAACAAGAAATGAGATTATGCAAACAATTGCCAATGATCAAAATTACATGGATGAATTTATGGAGAACATGCAAAACAATAATAATGCAATGCAAATGATGCGAGGTAATAAACATATGATGGATATGATGCATGGCGAGCGTATGAGCATGATGAAAGATAGTACGATGAGAATGGATATGATGCATTCAATAATGAAGGACGGTAAAATGATGAATCACATGATGCAAATGATGCATAATGAAGGCATGATGAGTAACGATTGTATGCAATCCAGTATGAAGATGATGGACGATAAAGGAATGAATATGGGAGGCATGCATAATTAGAAATCAAACGAATGCGAACATTAAAATGAAGCAACTATGTTATAATTATGGATTGTATCAGTTCTAATTTTATTCTGGGCACTCTGGTATTTGAAAAAAGTAAAAACGAGTATTAATTTAAATTCAAAAACGATGGACTATTATTTTAATAAAACAATAAAAGGCACTTTTGAAGCGGTTATTGAAAGGGTCACAGAAGGATTAAAAGATGAGGGTTTTGGTATTCTCACTGAGATTGATGTTAAAGAAACCATGAAAAAGAAACTTGATGTGGATTTTAAGAAGTACAAAATTCTGGGTGCCTGCAATCCGCCTTATGCCTATAAAGCTTTGCAGGCAGAAGATAAAATTGGAACCATGTTGCCATGTAATGTTATTTTACAGGAAATTGAAGCTGGGGTCATTGAGGTCGCGGCAGTAAACCCGATGGCATCAATGCAAGCAGTTAATAATACGGAATTAAAAGAAATTGCAGAGGAGATTACAGATAAACTTAAGGCAATAATAGAAGGGCTTTAATTGAATTAAACACCGCTTAATATGAACAACTTTCTAAAACAATGGTCCGAAGCAGCCTTTACGACCACTGGATTTTTCTGGATGGCGCTTTGGGCATTTGCACTCGGCTATATCATAAGCAGTATGATACAGGTTTTTGTAACCGAAAAAAAGATGCAGGAAACCATGGGTAAAAATGAGGGCAAAGGTGTTTTACTCGGTACGTTTTTTGGGTTTATCAGCAGTTCCTGCAGTTTTGCCGCTTTGGCATCTACAAAATCCTTATTTAAAAAAGGAGCAAGTTTTATCTCGTCGATTGCCTTTTTGTTGGCATCCACCAATTTGGTCATCGAGCTTGGAATCATCATTTCCATTTTCCTCGGCTGGCAATTTGTCGTTGGTGAATATGTTGGAGGCCTATTATTAATTTTGATTTCTTGGATTTTAATCCGATTGATAAACCCCAAGAAACTCATTGAAAATGCCCGGAAAAACTTAAAGAACCAAGACGATGATGATATGGACACTTCGAAATCTTGGAAAAAGAAAATACAATCCGAAAAAGGTTGGGCAAAAGTGTCCAAACAATACGGAATGGAGTGGAAAATGGTATGGAAAGACGTAACCGTAGGTTTTACAATAGCAGGAATCGTCGCTGCCTTTGTACCCGATGCATTCTTTCAAACCTTGTTTATTAATAGTGGCAACGGAAACACCGATTTTACATTTTTTGAAATCCTAGAGCATATTATTGTTGGGCCAGTTGCTGCCTTTATGACCTTTATTGGCTCCATGGGAAACATTCCTTTGGCTGCGCTGCTGTTTGGTAAAGGCGTAAGTTTTGCAGGTGTTATGGCATTTATATTTAGTGATTTAGTCGTTTTTCCAGTACTGCGTATCAATGCAAAATACTATGGTTGGAAAATGTCATTATTTATCGTCTTTTTATTATTTACTGCTCTAATAGGCACCTCTTTAATTTTACATTATTCTTTTGATTTTTTGAATATTTTACCCGACCCGTCACAGGTGAAAATTCAGGATAGTGACTATTTCAAGATTGATTACACTTTCTTTTTAAACATAGCCTTTTTAGCACTTTCAGGGTTTTTAATTTATCTCGGATTTTTCAAAAGCACAGCGGTAAAACAAATGAAGGAAATGGCACCAAAAAGTCAATTGTTAGAAAATGTTTTGAAGTATGCTGCTTTAGTGTGTTACGTTTGGCTTGGTGGCGGATTAATGGTTAAATTCTTTATTCTTTAAAAATGAAACATACGTATCACATACACGGTATGACCTGCAATGGTTGTCGTAGTCACTTAGAAGAGACACTTTCTAAAGTAGCAGGCGTTTCAAAAGTTACTGTCGATTTAGAAAAGGCTGAAGCTACTATCGTAATGGAATCTCATATGCCTATTGAAGAATTTCAAGAAGCATTGAAAAAAGATGGTGGGCGCTATAGTATTCATAAATTAAGTGAGCAGCAGAACCATTCTAAATCTGAAAAAGAAGAAAAACCTATGAAACATACGTATCACATACACGGAATGACCTGCAATGGTTGTCGCAGTCACGTAGAAGAGACACTTTCTAAAGTAGCAGGCGTTTCAAAAGTAACGGTCGATTTAGAAAAGGCTGAAGCAAGTATTACAATGGAAACCCATATTCCTATTGATAAATTTCAAGAAACTTTGAAAAAGGACGGTGGAACCTATAGTATCCATAAACAGGGAGAACACCATCATTCAACAGAAAAGAAAGAAGAACAAACAAAAGGAAAAGGCACCGGAACCTTTTACTGTCCAATGCACTGCGAAGGCGATAAAACTTATAATAAACCTGGCGACTGTCCTGTTTGCGGTATGGATTTAGTTGAAGAGCAAAACCTATCACATGTTACTACAGAACAATGGACCTGCCCAATGCATCCAGAAATTGTAAGGGATGAGCCAGGAAGCTGCCCTATATGTGGGATGGATTTAGTGCCCATGCAACCCGATAGTTCAGCAGAAGAGAAGACCTATAAAAAACTATTAAAAAAGTTTAAGATTGCGGTAGTCTTCACATTGCCAATATTCCTAATCGCAATGAGCGAAATGCTTTCTAACAATCCGCTATACGATATCTTAGAACAAAAACAGTGGAATTGGATCCAATTTGCGTTATCTATTCCAGTTGTGTTTTATGCTACTTGGATATTTTTTGAGCGTGCCTACAAAAGTATCAAAACATGGAACCTCAATATGTTTACCCTCATAGGTATTGGTTCGGGTGTGGCTTGGTTATTTAGTGTGTTTGGGATGTTCTTTCCAGATATTTTTCCAGACCAATTCAAAACAGAATCGGGCGCAGTGCACGTTTATTTCGAAGCAGCAACAGTTATCCTTACGCTAGTGCTTTTAGGGCAGCTTTTAGAAGCGCGTGCACATAGTAAAACTAATTCTGCAGTAAAAGAGTTGCTAAAGTTAGCGCCTAATAAGGCCATAAAAATAGTAGATGGTGAAGAAGTGGAAGTTAGTATTGATAAGATCGTATTAAATGACATTCTAAGGGTTAAACCAGGCGATAAAATCCCTGTAGATGGCGTGATAACCGAAGGTGATACAACTATTGATGAATCGATGATTACTGGAGAGCCCATTCCAGTAAACAAATCGAAAGACGATAAAGTGAGTAGTGGTACTATTAATGGTAACCAGTCTTTTTTAATGAAAGCAGAAAAGGTAGGTAGCGATACCTTACTCTCTCAAATCATTCATATGGTAAACAATGCTAGCCGAAGTCGTGCACCCATCCAAAATTTAGCAGACAAAGTATCGGGTTACTTTGTGCCTGTGGTGGTCCTAATTTCTTTAATAACTTTTATAATTTGGGCTATTTGGGGGCCAGAACCGGTTTATGTGTATGCCTTTGTAAATGCTATTGCTGTATTGATTATTGCGTGTCCGTGCGCCTTAGGATTGGCAACACCCATGTCTGTAATGGTTGGCGTGGGTAAAGGAGCTCAAAATGGCGTATTGATTAAAAATGCCGAAGCACTTGAAAAATTAGATAAGGTAGATATTCTTATCATTGATAAAACAGGCACGATTACCGAAGGAAAACCAACTGTAGAAAAAATAGGGGCTTTCAATGATGGCCTGCCTGAAGACAAAGTAAGTTTTAGTGAAAACGAAGTGTTGCAATACATCGTATCATTAAATAGTAATAGCGAACATCCATTAGCCGAAGCAACGGTTAAATATGGTAAAGAGCACGATACTAAAATTATAAAATCAGACGCATTTAGTGCCGTTACCGGTAAAGGTGTAGAAGCGACTATTAATAGCAAAAAAGTAGCATTAGGAAATCCTAAAATGATGGAATATGCCAATGCAACCATCACTTCACCAATGGAAGAAGAAGCTAAAACCTATCAAAAACAAGGGAAGACAGTATCCTATCTATCAGTAGATAAAACAGTGGTGGGTTACGTAGTCATTGGTGATAAAATCAAGGCAACCAGTGCGAAAGCCATTAAAGAGCTTCAGGATAAGGGCATTGCGGTGATCATGTTAACTGGTGATAATCACGACACGGCGCAAGCGGTAGCAGCAGAACTTAAGCTTGCAGATTTTAAAGCAAGCATGTTGCCTGAAGACAAAATGAAGGAAGTAGAGAAACTGCAAGATCAAGGAAAGGTGGTGGCGATGGCAGGCGATGGAATTAATGATGCGCCTGCATTGGCAAAAAGCGATGTTGGTATTGCCATGGGAACTGGAACAGACGTGGCTATTGAAAGCGCAATGATAACCTTGGTAAAAGGCGATTTACACGGCATAGTAAAAGCACGAAATTTAAGTCATGCGGTGATGAAAAATATTAAGCAAAACCTGTTTTTTGCACTTGTTTATAATACGCTTGGTGTGCCTATTGCTGCGGGAGTGTTGTTTCCGTTTTTTGGATTATTACTATCACCTATGATTGCAGCCTTAGCGATGAGTTTCAGTTCGGTTTCGGTTATTGCCAATGCCTTGCGATTAAGAACAACTAAAGTTTAATATTAAATAGCAAATCAATTATGGAAGATTCAAACCAACATTCACAAAGTAAAAACTACAAAACATTCTTTTTAATGCTCGGTTGCTCATTTGTCACCATGTACATTACGATGTATTTAAATACTTATGCCATAGACCACGTGTATTTTAGTTTAACCCGTTTTTATATGACCTGTTTGGGTATTTCGGCGATGGCTGTAATTATGTTATTGTTTATGCTAAAAATGTATAAAAATAAAAAGAAAAATAGGGCCATCTTTATTGGTAGTTTTGTGCTTTTTGTTAGTGCTTTAGGTTTGGTGAGAGCACAAAGCCCAATTATAGGCGATGTACTATGGATGAAAGCAATGATACCTCACCATTCAATCGCGATATTAACCAGTGAAAGAGCAGATATTGAAGATCCGGAAGTTAAAAAATTAGCACAAGCGATTATTGAAGCACAACGAAAAGAAATTGGAGAAATGAAAGCCATGATTAAACGATTGGAAAATGAAAAATAAACAGTTGACTTATGACTAGGTATGGTCTATGCAAGAGGTTTTTCGTGTAGGTTTTAAATATTAAAAAATAACGATGAAAAAACACATAATTTATATAGGAGTATTAGCTCTAGGACTACTTCTAGGCTGGTTACTCTTTGGTGGTTCAGCAACGAAAGCATTAGAACACAATCACGAGGCAGTAACAGAAACTAATCAAATGTGGACCTGCTCTATGCACCCACAGATTATGCAACCCCAAGCTGGCGATTGTCCTATTTGCGGTATGGAACTAATTCCTGCTGAAAGTGGTAGTGATGGTTTATTAGCCGATCAATTTAAGCTAACAGAAAATGCAATGGCATTAGCCAATATTCAAACGACGATTGTAGGTAAGGGTATGGTAGAAGAAAATGGTACCACATTATCTGGGAAGATTGCTGTAAATGAAAAATCTAATGCGGTACAAGTGAGTTATTTTTCAGGGCGTTTAGAACAATTGAACGTGAGTTTTACAGGCGAGGAAGTGCGCAAAGGGCAATTATTAGCAAGCATTTATTCGCCAGAATTATATGCCGCACAGCAAGAATTGATTACAGCTGCGTCTTTAAAAGAATCACAACCTGCATTATACAAAGCGGTACGTAATAAATTGAAATTATGGAAGCTCTCTGAAAATCAAATCAATCAAATTGAAATCTCGGGTAAAGTAAAAGAAAACTTTCCTGTATACGCAACCGTTTCAGGGACAGTGACCGAAAAATTAGTAGCACAAGGAGATTATATAAAACAAGGGCAACCTTTATTAAAAATTGCCAATCTGAATACGGTTTGGGGAAATTTTGATGTTTACGAAAATCAAATAGACCGTTTTAAAAAAGGACAAGCCGTTATTGTGACTACAAATGCTTATCCCAATAAGGAATTTAAGGGAAAAGTAGATTTTATAGATCCTGTATTAAACACAAAAACACGTACGGTAACCTTACGCGTGGTATTGAATAATCAAAACAATGTGTTTAAACCAGGAATGTTTGTTGAAGGAGAAATACAGGGAATTCCTTCACGTAAAGAAAAAGTATTAACCATCCCATCATCAGCTGTATTATGGACGGGTGAACGCTCTGTGGTGTATTTAAAAACGAATCCAGACCAACCTGTTTTTGAAATGCGAGAGATCGTTTTAGGAAATCAAGTAGGTGAAGCATATGAAGTTTTGGAAGGCTTATTTGTTGGCAATGAAATAGTTACTAATGGCACATTTACAGTTGATGCAGCAGCGCAATTAAATGGTAAAAAATCAATGATGAATAAAGGAGGTGACAAAACAACATCGGGTCACGAGGGTCATCTTGGAATGGAAGAAACGGCTTCAGCAAGCAACGACAGTCCTTTTAATATGAATGAAAGAGTGAAAGTGTCAAAGGACTTTCAAAATCAGTTAAAAACTGTTTTTTATGATTATATCAAATTGAAAGATGCTCTAGTAAAAGATGATTCAAAAAATGTAAAGGCAGAATCAAAAAGACTAGTAGCTAGTTTGTCTAAAGTTGATATGAAACAATTATCAGGTACAGAAGCACACAGCCATTGGATGTCCTTAGAAAAAGAGATAAAAGCAGCAGCAACTTCAATTTCAAAAACGGCTAATATCAAAGCACAAAGAAACTATTTTAAGAAATTATCGTCAAATATCGCGAATGCTTTAGAAGTATTTGGTATCAATGAAAAGGTCTACCATCAATTTTGTCCTATGGCAGATAATAATAAGGGTGCGTATTGGTTGAGTAAAGAAGAAAAAGTAATCAATCCCTATTTTGGTGATGCCATGTTAACCTGTGGCGAAGTAAAACAAGTAATAGAATAATAACAATTAAATTTTTAAAATAATGAAGCATGTAATTTTATGTGTCGCTGTAATTGCAGTGATTGGTTTGACAAGTTGTAAAAACGAATCCAAACAAGAAACAGAAACCCCGCAAACTGAAATGTCCAAAGAAGTTACGGTAACAGAGGTGTCTTTTGGAGTAAGAGGTAATTGTGGCATGTGTAAAAATACCATCGAAAAAGCCGCTAATGGCGTTGAAGGTGTTGCTAGTGCAACTTGGGATGTCGACAAAAAGAAAATTGACGTGTCTTTTGACGATAGCAAAACAGATGCCATGGCTATTCATAACGCTATTGCTGCATCAGGTTATGATACTTCAAAAGTCTCAGGAAATGAAGCAGCCTATGAGAATTTACCAGGCTGTTGTAAATACGATCACGACATGATGATGAATCAATCCGGTGAAATTAAAGAAGACTAGCCTTTAGAAACGAATCCTTAGAAATTTTATATAGTTCCAGATTTTCTAATAATGGCATAGATTAGACAGTATGTTTTGGTAAATGGTGTAATTATAACTAGTAAAAGCCTTTCAGTTCAAGAATTGAAAGGCTTATTGCTTGCACAAAAAAAACCTATCAAATCATTGATAGGTTTTTTAGTTCATCAAATAAGTATTAGAACTTAGTTTGTTTAAATTTTTGAGTCATTAATACATTGTCTTCCTTGTTGTAATACTCGACTACAAAATGATTGTTGTCAAAATACCCAACGCCTGAATAGGTTGAGGTCGTAAAAATGTATAAATCTTCTTTTGATGATTTTATAGCGGTACCAAGTATGATTTCTTTGTCTCCATCCACAGTATAAACCACAAAGCCATTTCTGCCAGTTTTAAAGGCGTATTTCATATCATTATAAGTATAATAAGAAATGACACTTTTAGTCTCATAAGCGGCATCTTTGTCACTATCTACCATAATTGTTTTAGTTACTTTTGTAGGTGGAACAATTTGATTGGCATTATACTGGTCTGCTTGATCTGGATCGGTTTTAACTTCCTGTTCTTTATTCGTGATAACTTTTACTTTCGTTTCCGTCATCTCTCCATTCTTTTTTACCGTTTTGGTTTTCACTTTTGTGCTTTCCATATTATCTACAGGAGCGTCGCTGTCCTGAGCGTATGCTACTGTTCCTAATAATATTGCAAGTGTGTATAATAAATTTTTCATGTCTATAGTTTTAAGTTAATAAAATTTCAGAAAACTGAAATACTCCAGATAGGAGATTTTTAATATGTTTAGTACAAAACTACAAAGAGAAGAGGTTTTAATTTGGCTCAAAAGCAAAGCGGCTTAACTCATTTGATAAATGCAAAATAAATTTATGAGTTTTTAACAAACGTAATCTTAGGTTTAAGTTAATTTAACAGAAAACACAGTGTTAGTTGTTTGTCAATAAACGTTTATAATGTGCATTTTTTATTATCTAAGTCAATGAGAATTGCATTTGAACACATGTACTAAGAAAGTAAAAATTAGCTTTGTAAAAAACGGGTTATGAATTATAGACTTTCAAATACTGCTAGTCAAGCAACGATACAGAAAGCGTTAAATCTTAAATTTAAATATCCACATTTGTATAAGCCTAAACCTATAATTGATGGCTTGAAGGAAACCTCAATTCCTATTGTTACGATGGGAAATAATTCGGAAATAAGTCAGGCTATTTGGGGAATATTACCTAATAATTATAAAGGTAAATGGTCAAAGTTTCAAAAAAGGGTTAATACCCTTACGGTAAAAGTTAATAACCTCTATGATCATATTTTGTATGAAGAAGCTATAAAAGAGAGGCGTTGTATCATTTTGGCAACTGGATTTTATACCTCATATCTAGACAATGGCAAGTTAAAATCCTGTCTTGTAAAAAACATAGACAACACTTTGCTCTATATTGCTGGGATTTACAACACAACTAAAGATGGTTTTATTACCTGTTCTATAATTACTAACAAAAAATGGAATAATGATAATAGCATTAAAAACCTGGATGATAGCGCACCAATAACATTGAAAAAGAACCTTTTTGACGCTTGGTTAAATAATAGTACAGCGGAAAAGGATATTAAAATATTTTTAAATAATAATGCTTTAAATTCTAGAGAAATGCAGGTGGTTCTAGCTTAAAACTAGGTTGTTTGTTTTTTAAATATTTACTAGGGCTTATCTTATATTTTTTCTTGAATATTTTAGAAAAATAACTTCTACTACTAAACCCTATGGTGTAGACAATTTCAGAGATATTCATATCGCTTGTATTCATTAAATCTCTGGCTTCTTCTAATCTAGTATGTCTTATATATTCTGTAACTGTTCTGGCGTAGAGTAGTTTAAATCCTTCTTGAAGCTTTGCTTGAGATAAACCAGACGCAGATGATATATCATCTAAGCTGTAATCTTTTGAAACATGATTTGAAATGTTTTTCGCAATGGTTCTAATGGTATTTAACTCTCTTTTTGATAGTGACGTTTTATGTTTTTCGTTACTAATATCTTTATTATGTTGAGACATGTGTAGCGCTAAAATTTGATACACTTGGCCTTCGATTAATAACAACCGCATCATACCTTTTTGCTTAACCTTTCTTAGGGCAGAAATTCTATCGGCTAGTTTCAAATTATAAGTGCCAAAATAAGAAAATGTATTTTCATGAGTTGTGTCATGAAAAACCTCATATAATTTTTTGTTTAGTTGAGAAGCATCATTTAAGCGTTTGTTAATGAATTTAATTCTGCTAATTTGAATGACATTAATTTCTAATTTAATACCTTTTGGAAAGTAATCATAATTATGGCCACCATCTTTGCTGGTAATAATTACAGATTGAAACTGCTCCAAGCGCTTTTTTTGGTTCTGCAGTTCAAACCTATGCTCGCAATAACCATTTAAACAATAAGTAAAACGAATGGGATTATATTGCGAGGTATCCATTTTTAAAATGATCTCTTCAAAAAATATAATATCATAATCTAAAAGACTTCCTCCCCAGTCAAAAGTAATAAACCGAATAGTCCCTTTAGCCATGTCATTATCGACACTTAAAGTAAACACACCCCAACGTTCTACAATTTGTCCACCAATTACTTCTTGTAGTTGTTTAACTGTATCGGCAGTATTCTCAGCAGTAATACTTATGTTTATCATTGGTTTTAATTATAATGTAAAGATAGATATTAGTTTATTTTCTTTTTTTAAAAGTTTGTTAAATACCGGCCGTTTTTGTGAATACTGGTCATAATTAATGCTTACATTTATATAAACCAATTAATTGAACGATGAATAAAACAATAAAAAGTGTCCTTTTAATAGCCGGAATTGTTCTATTAGGATATGGAGTGTATACCTTAATAGCGCCTGAGGCTTCAGTAAGTATAGGTTCGTTAAGTATGGAAGCACAAGACAACACAAATGCTTATATCATAATAGGCTTGGGTTTAGTTGCGCTTATTTCCAGTTTTTTGGGCGGCAAAAAGGCTTAAATTAAAGAGGTTTTAAGTCCTTTTAAATGATTAGTATTGGGCCACATAGTCCAATACTAATTTTTATAAATCAAACTTTTCTACAGGTAGTAAAATCCATTTTATTATTAGGAGTTACAACATTGTTAATGAATAATCTCTTACTTAGTGATTAAGATTGTAAATTTGCACTATAAAAAAGTTGAAGATGGCTCATAAAGCAGGTTTTGTAAATATAATAGGGAATCCAAATGTTGGTAAATCAACATTGATGAATGCCTTTGTTGGTGAAAAATTATCGATTATCACATCAAAAGCACAAACCACCCGTCATCGTATATTAGGAATTGTAAATGGTGAAGACTTTCAGGTTATTTTAAGTGACACACCAGGCATTATAAAACCAGCATACGAATTGCAAGCCTCAATGATGGATTTTGTAAAATCGGCTTTTGATGATGCAGATGTGCTTATTTACATGGTTGAAATAGGGGAGAAGGAATTGAAAGACGAGGCGTTTTTTAAAAAAATCACCAATGCTAAAATTCCCGTTTTATTACTACTAAATAAAATTGATAAATCTAATCAAGAGCAACTGGAAGAGCAAGTGCAGTGGTGGGCAGAAAAAGTGCCAAATGCCGAAATTATAGCCATTTCTGCTTTAGAAGGATTTAATGTAAAAGAAGTCTTTGAAAAAATCATAGAACTTTTGCCAGAATCTCCAGCGTATTATCCTAAAGACCAGCTTACAGATAAGCCAGAGCGTTTTTTTATAAACGAAACCATACGCGAAAAAATATTAATGCACTACAAAAAGGAAATTCCTTATGCTGTAGAAATAGATACTGAAGAGTTTTTTGAAGAAGCAGAAATTATCAGAATACGGTCGGTTATTATGGTGGAGCGTGAAACACAAAAAGGCATAATAATTGGTCATAAAGGCAGTGCCTTAAAGCGTGTAGGCGTTGAAGCAAGAAAAGATTTAGAGAAATTCTTTGGTAAGCAAATTCATTTAGAACTATACGTAAAAGTGAATAAGAACTGGCGAAGCGATCAACGTCAGTTAAGACGTTTTGGGTACAACCAGTAATACTATTACTCCTTTTATAGCATGTATTACTCCTTTATAACAGTAGTCATAAAATCATGTAAATCTTGCATTTCTTGTTGGTTAGAGGTCTTGCTCACGCGACCTGAAATATATAATACAATCCACAGGATAAGCATAAATACCATTCCCCAAATTTGCAGATTGTAAGCTGCTTTTAGAGTCCAATTGGAATAGGCCCAAATCGCGAAAGCGATGAATAGTCCAGCAACAGCAAAATGAAGAAAAATAAAAAGGGTCCAGACGGTTGGGCTAGGACCAAATAAACCATAAAGCATACTTTTATTGTCTTCAGTTTCATTAATTTCTAAATGCAATTGAGGAGACCAGAATTGTTGTTTGTTTTTTGGTAATTTTATAAAAATATGATCATCAACTCTTGAGACTATAAACTGTTTTTGATTCTGTTTTTTTATCTCAAAAGCATTTAAAACCGATTGGCTTTTTTTGTTTAATTCTATTTTAAATCGGGGACGTAGTACAACGTCATTTAGCATTTCATTCATAATTAACTCATAATGAATGTAAAATACTATTTTTTCTCAAACTAAACACTACCTTTGCGCGCGCTTACAGGATATGTAAAGCAGATAAATAATAAGATATGAATAGTATAGTAGCCATAGTAGGAAGACCTAATGTAGGAAAATCAACATTTTTTAACCGTTTAATTCAACGTAGAGAGGCCATAGTGGACGCCGTTAGTGGAGTAACGCGTGATCGTCATTATGGTAAAAGCGATTGGAATGGTAGAGAGTTCTCCTTAATTGACACTGGAGGTTATGTAAAAGGGAGTGATGATGTTTTTGAAGCAGAAATCGACAAGCAAGTAGTATTAGCTATTGAAGAGGCAGATGCCATCATTTTTATGGTTAATGTTGAAGATGGCGTTACAGGAATGGATGAAGATGTAGCAAGATTACTAAGAAAGGTGACAAAACCTGTGTTTTTAGTCGTTAATAAAGTGGATAACGGTAAACGAGAAGAAGATGCTGTTGAATTTTATAACCTAGGTTTAGGTGATTATTTCACAATCGCCAGTATTAATGGAAGTGGAACAGGAGACCTATTGGATGCATTAGTTAAAGCCTTACCCGAGGTGGTGGCACGTGATGAAGAAGAAGAGATATTACCACGCTTCGCAGTAGTGGGACGTCCAAATGCGGGAAAGTCCTCTTTTATTAATGCGCTTATAGGGAAAGATAGATACATTGTTACTGATATTGCTGGTACAACAAGAGATTCGATTGATACAAAATACAATCGTTTTGGTTTTGATTTTAACCTGGTGGATACTGCAGGAATTCGTAAAAAATCTAAAGTAAAAGAAGATTTAGAATTTTATTCTGTAATGCGAAGTGTTCGTGCCATTGAACACAGTGATGTCTGTTTAATAGTGCTTGATGCAAATCGAGGTTTCGACGGACAAGTGCAAAACATCTTTTGGTTAGCGGAAAGAAACCGTAAAGGCATCGTGATATTAGTTAATAAATGGGATTTAGTAGAGAAAGATCATAAAACGACTATTGAGTTTGAGAAACAGATTAGGTCTCAAATGGAGCCTTTTACAGATGTGCCTATTGTGTTTATTTCGGCGTTGACAAAACAACGTATATACAAAGCAATGGAAACGGCTGTTGAAGTCTATAAAAATAGAAGTAAGAAAATTAAAACAAGTGTCCTCAATGACACGATGTTACCAATTATTGAAAATTATCCGCCACCAGCATATAAAGGTAAGTTTGTAAAGATTAAGTACATCATGCAGTTGCCTACACCGCAACCACAATTTGCATTCTTTTGTAATCTTCCGCAATACGTCCGGGACCCTTACAAACGTTTCTTAGAAAACAAATTAAGAGATCTTTTTGACTTTAATGGCGTGCCCGTTAGTGTTTACATGCGTAAAAAGTAAGGTTCTAAAATTAGCGAGTTTTTTTTTAATAGCATGAGTATTGTAAGAACACAATACTCATGCTATTGTTTTAAAGGGCAGGTGGGCAATCAAGAAGTAGTCATAAAAGCACTTGTTTTTATGCACCATAAATTAGTAATAATAGTCCTGGTTTTTATAGCAACTGTTTTTATAGGACCGCTCAAAAAAAATCCACCTTCTATGGTTACAAATCAAGCTGGCGATTATTGTCTGGGAAGCGTGATTCAAATTTGTGAGGGCAATACTCTATCATAAGAACCTAGGGGTGTAACATATAATGGCTAAAATTCACCAGCTTCAAGGTATTGATTTACCATTTTTCTAAATAGGAGATAGCCTATTAAACGTCACTTTACCTCAAAACGTAATTAATAATAATCCTATAAATTTTATAATTATTTTAAAAAAAGCGTGGGTTTGAGAACCTATTTTCGTTCTTTTATAAAATACGCTAGACTAAGACTTCAAATTAACCCACTATTATGCGCCAATTATTATTTTTCGTTACGCTTTTATGTATTTCCTTATCCTTTTCTCAAGTTAAAGAATTCAAAGTAACTGGTAAATTAATAGATGAGGTGGATAAGGTGCCACTTGAAGCAGCAACGGTTTATGTACAGCGCGTAAAAGATAGTTCATTAGTGACTTACACAATTTCTGATAGAACGGGCGTATTTTCTTTAGCAGGTGAAACAGGAGATGAATACTTAAATCTATTTGTTTCGTATGTTGGTTATAAAACCTATTTCAAAAAATTAAAAATAGATGAGACTGAAATTAATCTCGAGACTCTTCCATTAGAAATAAATTCAAATGTGTTGGGTGAAGTTATATTGCAATCTACAGCGCCAGTAACGATTAAGAAAGATACTTTAGAATTTAATGTAAGTTCCTTTAAAACCCGTAAAGATGCGAACGTTGAAGATTTGTTAAAAGAATTACCCGGTGTTGAAATAAATGCAGAAGGCAAGATTACAATAAATGGTAAAGAGGTGAATAAAATTTTGGTAAATGGAAAGCCATTTTTCGGAAATGATCCTACTATTACAACAAAGAATCTAACCAAAGACATTATTGAAAAAGTTCAAATTGTTGATACTAAAACAAAATCTGAAGCTTTTACAGGTGAAGTTGGAGATAAAGAAAATAAGACCATTAATTTAACGATTAAAGAAGAAAACAATAAAGGTGTTTTTGGGCGGGTCTCTGCAGGAGCAGGAACCAACGAACGCTATGAGTTTGCTGGCATGTTAAACGTGTTTGATAATGACCAACGTGTAAGTCTTCTGGCTGGAGGTAATAATACAAATTCCCCTGGATTTAGTTTTGGAGAAATTTCTGAAATGTTTGGAAGAGGCGGCGGAATGAATTTTAATAGTAATGGGTCTTTTTCAATTGGAGGACGTTCGTTTGGTGCCGGGCAGGGGATTACAACTTCTGAAAATGCAGGTGTTAATTATGCCGATAAAATAGGTGAAGTTACAGACGTTTCAGGCGACTACTTCTATGCGTCAAGTAATTCAGAAAACGAAGCGTCTTCTCAACGGGAAACCATATTATCAGATGCTCGTTTTTTTACCAATTCCAAATCGCAGTCAACTAATGATACCGAGAGCCATCAAGCCAATGTAGAGTTTCAGATAGAGATTGATTCCACATTGCAAATAAATATAGAGCCGTCATTTAGCTATTCAAAATCAAACACCATTTTTAATAATAATATTGAAACTTTAGACGAAGCACGTATGTTAACAAATCAATCGTCTGTGGGGTCTAATGTTGAGAGTTTTGCTAAAGAATTCACGAACGAAATAAACTTAACCAAACGTTTTGGGAGTAAAGGTTCTTTTTTACGTTTAGAATTAAAAAACAACACGAGTCATGATGAAAAGGAAGATTTTTTAAATTCTGTTACCGAAATCTTTGGTACATCTCCTGAAACCATAAATAGAGATCAACTCACCATTGGTGATAATGCAAGAAACGGATTAAACTCTGAAATAACCTACCGTTTACCTATAGTTGCAAATAAATTATTCCTTAATTTTGAGTATGAATATGCCTTAAATGAAAATGAAAATAGACAAAGTACATTCGATTTTAATACTACAGAACAAACATTTACAGACTTCAATACCGAGTTAAGCACAGATTTTGAGTATACAGATTCGCAGGTTACCCCAGGAATAGGTTTGACTTACAGAGGTGAAAAATGGTCTACTCGTTTTAACCTTAGTTATAATTTTAGAACACTAAAAAACGAAGATTTATTAAGACCTCAATTTAATGTAGAACGTGATTTTAAAAATATTCAAATGCGTTACAACCTGAACTACATGTTTAGTCCAAAATCTTCAATATACATGGGCTATAGGTTGAGTAATGACACGCCGCCCTTAAGGCAGTTACAGGCTTTTGCAGATGTTTCTAATCCTTTAAATACGGTTACTGGAAACTCTGATTTAGTCCCATCGAACAGGCATTTGTTGTATGCTGGCTATAATGGTTTCGATTGGCAAAAACGAACAGGCGTTTATGTAAATATCAATGCAAATGTTACTAACAATCAAATAGTATCAAAATCTATTGTTGATCCTGAAACCTTAAAACGAACAACCACTTATGTTAATGTTAATGGTAATTATAACTATAGTGTTTCTGGGAATTATACCAAAAATTTTAAAATAGATTCACTTAGAAATATTAAGGTGAATGTAGGCGGATCATCTAGTTTTGCTAAAACCATCAACTTTAATAATGATGTAAAATACGCTAGTAATGTTAGCTCATTAACACCAAACGTTGGGGTCGATTTTATATGGGATAAGGTCTTTGAATTTAAGCCCTATTATAGAGTGACTTTTACCAATAACGCCTATGACATTAATGCGTTTGAAGACAGAAAATTTACAAGGCATGCAGCTGGTGTAAGAACGGCTACTTTTATGCCTAAAAATCTAGAATGGCGTAACGATATTAGTTTTAATTATAACCCCGATGTTGCAGAGGGTTTTCAAAATAGTGCATGGTTTTGGAATGCTACACTGGCGTATTCTGTGTTAAAAGATCAAGGTGCAATAACTTTAAAAGTATATGATTTGTTAAATCAAAATACGAATGCAGTTCGTAATGCTACACAAGATTATATTGAAGATTCTCAAAGTACTGTTTTAAGGCAATACTTCATGTTAAGCCTGAGCTGGAAGTTTAATAGTCTAGGCTCTAAAGGTGAAAGTAATGGCGGCAGTATGCGATTCCATTAATTCCACTTCACAAAAAGAGAATCTAATGCATTATCAATTCCCTCAAAATAAAGCGCGTTTTTAAACTTAGGAATTAGTGTAGTACTTATAATAGCTTGAGCAATAGAATCAGTAATTATTTTTTCTGTGCCGTAACCAGTGGCGATAGCAATTCTTCTATCGTAATTAGAAATGAGTATTAATAGACCATTGGATTTATCTTCAGTTCCAACTCCAAGTGTATTAGCTATTGTTGTTGCCTTATCTAACATATTTTCATTGTTAGGAAGCGAATCTATAGTATAAATACAAATTTGATTGCTTGTTTTTTGTTCGTAAGCAATTATTTTTTCTGTAAGCTTTTCTATTGCTATTTCATCAAATAAATTGCTGTAGTCTTGAACAACTGCTTGAGAAAGGGCCATTTTTGAATTCTCGTTTTTACAAGCAAAACAAAGAAAAACGACAAGTAAGATTAAAAGGTTTTTCATTTTAAACTAAAAGAATAAAACGGTTTGTGTGATTTATTTTGCTAGAGTAAGCACTAAGAAATGTGATTTAAAACCGTATCACCAACTGCCTGAGGCACCACCGCCGCCAAAACCGCCTCCGCCAAAACCACCACCAAATCCGCCGCCACTAGAACCGCCTCCAAAACTTCCAGAACCACTGCTATAGCTACCGCGTCCTATACTACTCAAAATAATTGCTTGTAAAATGCTTTCAGCAGTAGAATTCTGTCTAAAACCACGACCATTATTACCGCCGCCACCTCTCTTTTTCGAAATAGAAATAAGAATAATAATAAAAACAATAAATAGGAAAAAGAGGAATCCAAATGGAAAGGTATTTCCGCTATTAGATGGCTTACTGCCTTTGTATTCGCCTTGCATGACTTCAAAAACGGCATCTGCACCGCGATTGAGTCCTCCATAATAATCATTTTGCTTGAAGTAGGGGATGATATCACGCTCAATAATGCGACGAGACATAGCATCAGTCATTAAGTGTTCTGTACCATAACCTGTACTGATATTTATTTTTCTATCGTCTTTGGCGAGAAGAATAAAGATGCCATTGTCTTTATCTTTATCTCCAATTCCCCATTTATCGGCCCATTGGGTCCCTAAATAGTTGATGTATTCGCCATTGGTAGAATTAATAATGGCGACTACAATTTGTGTTGAGGTTGTGTCAGAGTATTTAATAAGTTTATTCTCAAGGGTCTGCTTTTGTGTTTTAGAAAGCAGATTAATATAATCATAAACACTGGTTTGCCCTCCAGCTGCTTTTGAAGGTTTCTCTGGAATGTTATACTGTGCAAAAGAAAAATGACCAATTAAAAAGAAACCACCAAATAATAAAATGAGTGCCGTTTTTTTTAGTCCAAGTAAACATTGAAAAGGACGACTACGACTGAAGACCCTTGTTTTCATCCTTTTGATATGGTGTTAGGTAATTCGTCTGTATCTGTGGCTTTGTATGGAAAATAAGTTTTCAATTGTTGTCCAGCTGATAAAATACCATCAACCAAACCTTGTTTAAAATGCCCTTGTTTAAAATGTGCTTGGATGGTGTTTTTCGTTTCATCCCAAAAAGTGTCAGAAACTACAGCATTAATACCTTTGTCTCCATATATAGCAAAAGTTTTATCTTGAATAGCAACGTAAATTAAAACGGCATTATGCAATTCGGTATTATGCATTTTTAAAATAGAAAAAACGTCTAATACACGGGTATCAATTGGTGTATTAGAAGTATTCTCAATATGTACCCTAATTTCACCAGAGGTATGGCTTTCTGCTTTACGTATGGCAGTTAAAACCGCTTGTTCTTCAGTAGGCGTTAAAAATGTTTCAACAGGATTCTGTGTCATTTTATTGGAAATCAAACTCAACGTCAGGTGCTTTCTCACTACCTTCATCAGATTCAAAATAGACTCTTTTATCAAAGCCAAATAGACCAGCTAATAAATTATTTGGAAATTTCCGAATGTGTTCGTTATAAGGCTTTACTGCCATGTTAAAACGATTTCTGGCAACCATAATTCGGTTTTCAGTACCTTCTAATTGCGACTGTAATTCTAAGAAATTCTGGTTTGCTTTTAATTCAGGATAACGTTCAACGGTAACCAAAAGTCTTGATAGCGCGCTCGATACATTACCTTGTGCTTTGTTAAACTCTTGTAATTGCTCTGGAGTGATATTCGAGGGGTCTATAGTTACAGCTGTGGCTTGTGCTCTTGCTTTAATAACAGATTCTAAGGTCCCTTTTTCAAAATCTGCTGCACCTTGAACGGTCTTTACTAAGTTACCAATAAGATCATTTCTTCTCTGATATGAGCTCTCTACTTGTCCCCAGGCTTCATTTACAGCTTCATCTAGCCTAATCGTTGAGTTGTATACTTTCATTCCAAACAACGCAAAAAGAAATACTAATAATATAGGTACAATCCATTTTTTCATAATAGGTAATTTTTATAGTTGATCTTTTAATTTTATAAGTTCTGCTTTCACACCTTCTAATTTACTAATAATTTCAAAATTAGTAAGGCTTTTCTTTTTTTCTTCTTTTAAATGTGTTTTTGCACCTTCTAAAGTAAAGCCACGTTCTTTGACTAAATGGTAGATAAACTTGAGATTATTTATATCTTCGGGTGTGAACTTGCGGTTGCCTTTGGCATTTTTTTTAGGCTTTAAAACATCAAATTCTTTTTCCCAAAAACGTATTAATGACGTATTAACATCGAAAGCTTTAGCAACTTCACCAATGGCATAATACCGTTTTTCTGGAAGTTCGATTTGCATTAATCTAAAGATTGATTTTCTATAGATGAACGGTCCAATAACTTACTAAACTCTTCAGCGGTTAAACTGCCGTAATAGAAGTTTATAGGATTTATGCGATCACCATCTTTAAAAATTTCGTAATGCAAATGTGGTGCTTCAGAGCGCCCTGTGCTACCAACAAACCCAATGAGATCACCACGTTTTACTTTTTGGTTTTTACCTACATTGTATTTGTAAAGGTGGGCATACAAGGATATGTAACCATAGCCATGATCAATACGTATGTGGTTTCCATAGCCAGTTGAGTTACTATCTGCACGTAAAACAACGCCATCACCTGCTGCATAAATTGGGGTTCCACGAGGAGCGGTAAAGTCCATGCCCCAATGCATTTTTCTAGTCTTATTAAAGGGGTCTGTTCGCATGCCGTAACCTGAGGCCATTCGTGTTAAATCCTCATTAGTAACGGGTTGTATGGCAGGAATAGAGGCCAGTAATTTCTCTTTTTCTTTAGCTAAAATGGCGATTTCATCCAAAGATTTAGATTGTACTACGATACGTTTTTGTAGTATATCAATACGTTTATTACTCTCAATTATGAGTTTTGAATTATCAAAACCTTCAAAGGTTCTGTATCTGTTTATTCCGCCAAATCCAGCTTTACGCTGTTCTTCAGGAATAGGGTTTGACTCAAAATACAAACGATAAATATTGTTATCACGATCTTCTACATTGGTCAACACAGCTTCAGCTTCCTCCATTTTTTTATTAAGCAGCTCAAACTGTAACTCCATATTACTTAACTCCCGCTTCAAGGCTTTTTCTTTAGGTGATTCTAAAAACTGACTGGCTATAAAAACGGCAAGCATCGCAAACAGAGCTGTGGAGAATAAGAACGCAATTAGGTATTTAAACGTACGGCGTTTTTTTCGTGTTATCTTTCGATACGACAACGTATCTGAATCATAATAATATTTTACCTTACTCATTATCTAATTTATACTATTTTTGCAGTTAAATGTAGCTTAAAAAAGTAGCGACATGAACAAAAAACGTAAAACAAATATATAAATTGTTTTTTAACGCTCAATATTAGCTGAAACAAGATTATAAACAATACGCTATCAAATGCACCAGAACAATGACGTTAATCTTAACTAAAATGTTCACAGGTGAATGTCATCTGATACTAAAAATAAAAAAATAATAAATGAAATCTCAAGATATTCGCTCAACATTTTTAAGTTTTTTTGAAAATAAGCAACACAGCATCGTTCCTTCTGCGCCAATGGTACTAAAGGATGACCCTACTTTAATGTTTGTAAATTCAGGAATGGCACCATTTAAGGAATTCTTTTTGGGTAATGCCGAACCAAAAAATAATCGCTTAACAGACTCTCAAAAATGCTTAAGAGTTTCAGGGAAACATAACGATTTAGAGGAGGTTGGTTATGATACCTACCACCATACATTATTCGAAATGTTAGGAAATTGGTCTTTTGGTGATTATTTTAAAACCGAAGCAATCGCTTGGGCCTGGGAATTACTAACGGAGGTCTATAAAATTGACAAAGATATTCTTTATGTTAGTGTTTTTGAGGGGAGTGATGATGCCGATAAGCTTGAAATGGATGATGAAGCTTATAATATATGGAAACAGTACATCAGTGAAGATCGCATTTTAAAAGGAAATAAAAAAGATAATTTCTGGGAAATGGGAGAGCAGGGCCCTTGCGGACCTTGTAGTGAAATTCACGTCGATATTCGTACTCCAGAAGAAAAAGCTAAGGTTCCTGGAAAGGATTTGGTGAATATGGATCATCCACAAGTGGTGGAAGTTTGGAATTTAGTATTCATGCAATACAATCGAAAAGCAGATGGTTCTCTTGAAAACCTACCCAATAAACACATCGATACTGGAATGGGCTTTGAACGCTTGTGTATGGTCTTACAGGATGTGAAATCTAACTATGACACCGATGTTTTCACCCCTATTATTCGTGAGGTTGAAACCATTACAGATAAACAGTACGGCGCTTCTGGGGCTTCGGGAGAGAAAATAGATATCGCCATTCGTGTGATTTGTGATCATGTGCGTGCAGTAGCATTTTCTATTGCCGATGGACAATTGCCAAGTAATACAGGGGCAGGTTATGTGATTAGAAGAATTTTACGTCGGGCAGTACGTTATGGTTTTACCTTTTTAGATAAAAAAGAACCCTTTATTTACAGATTAGTTGATGTTTTGGCTAAGAAGATGGGAACGGCATTTCCAGAATTAAAGACACAAAAGCAATTGATTGAAAATGTAATTAAAGAAGAGGAAGCGTCTTTTTTAAGAACTTTAGATCAAGGGTTGTTGTTATTGGACCGCATTGTAGAAACAACAAAAGGGAAAGAAGTTTTAGGTGCTAAGGTTTTTGAATTAAAAGATACCTACGGTTTCCCTGAAGATTTAACAGATCTTATTCTTCGTGAAAAAGGATATACTTATAATGTAGAAGCATTTAATGCTGAGCTTGAAAAACAAAAAAGTCGTGGTAGAGAATCTTCTGCCTTAAAATCTGATGATTGGACTGTTTTAATTGAAGATGCCGAACAAGAATTTGTAGGCTATGATACATTAGAATCTAATGTAAAAATTACCAGGTATAGAAAAGTAACCTCTAAAAAGGACGGTGAAATGTATCAATTGGTTTTTAATTTAACACCTTTTTATGCAGAAGGTGGCGGACAGGTAGGCGATAAAGGTTATTTGGAAGATGTGCGTGGTGATGTGGTATATATTTTGGATACTAAGAAAGAAAATAATGTGGTCATCCATTTTACTAAAAATTTACCAAAACATTTAAATGAAACTTTAAAAGCCGTTGTAGATTCTAAACAACGTCATAGAACAGAATGTAATCACACAGCAACACACTTATTGCATCAAGGATTGCGTGAGGTTTTAGGAGCGCATGTTGAGCAAAAGGGGAGTGCTGTGCATTCAAAATATTTGCGTTTTGATTTTTCTCATTTTTCGAGAGTGACTGCTGAACAGTTGCAGGAAGTAGAAGATTTTGTCAATGCAAGAATTGAAGGCAAATTACCTTTAGAAGAACACAGAAGTGTACCTGTGGAGCAAGCACTTGCAGATGGGGCTATGGCTTTATTTGGTGAAAAGTACGGAGATGCTGTGCGTACCGTTCGTTTTGGCCAATCTATGGAGTTGTGTGGAGGTACCCATGTTAATAATACGGGTGATATTTGGCATTTTAAGATCGTGTCTGAAGGTGCAGTAGCAGCTGGAATTAGACGTATTGAAGCCATAACTAATGATGCCGTAAAAGACTTTTATTCTGAAACCAGTACGGCCTTTTCTGAAATAAAAGCCTTACTTAATAATGCTCAAAACCCAAAAGAAGCGGTACTAAAGCTTCAAAATGAGAATAGCGATTTAAAAAAACATATCGAAGATTTACTTAAAGACAAAGCTAAAAATATGACAGGTGAATTGGCTAACAATTTAACCGAAATTAATGGGGTTCAGTTTTTAGCGCAAAAAGTTGATTTAGATGCTGGAGGTATAAAAGATGTGGCTTTCGATTTGGGAAGTAAGCATAAGAATTTATTTCTATTATTTGGTTCTGCGGTAGGAGATAAAGCCATGCTTACGTGTTATATTTCTAAAGAATTAGTAGCAGAACGCGATTTAAATGCAGGAACTGTTGTTAGAGAATTGGGGAAATTAATTCACGGCGGCGGCGGCGGACAACCATTTTACGCAACAGCAGGCGGAAAACATCCGGCAGGAATTGAGCAAGCTTTAAATCAGGCAAAACAATATGTTGAATAAACGGTAATGCCAATTCTGTGAAAGCAGGAGTTTAGTTATGAAACTACAAACCGAAATACCGCTAAAGACGCAAGTGCATAATCAAATGGATTATAACGCTAAGCTCTTGTTATTGGGCTCGTGTTTTTCGGAGAATATTGGTGAGAAGTTTAACTATTTTAAATTTCAAAGTGTTTCCAATCCATTCGGTATTTTATTTCATCCGAAAGCGATTGAAACACTAATGCTTAAAGCAAGGAACCAAATAGAGTACACTGAGAATGATGTTTTTTTTCATAACGAACGCTGGCATTGCTACGATGCGCATTCAAAATTAAGTGCTGTTTCAAAAGAGGTCTTATTGATAGATTTGAATTCAAATCTACAGTTGATAAATCAGCAAATTGCGGAAGCAACACATGTTATTATTACGCTTGGTACAGCTTGGGTTTACGATTTAGTTGAAAATAATCAAACGGTCGCTAATTGCCATAAAATGCCTCAAAAGCAATTCAATAAAAAATTACTCTCTGTTACAGAAATCGTAAGTAGTTTAAAAACAATAGCAGCAGTCATTAAAGCTGTAAATAAGAAAGTAACACTCATTTTAACCGTCTCGCCAGTACGGCATATTAAAGATGGCTTTGTAGAGAATACGCTAAGTAAAGCACATTTAATAAGTGCCATTCACCAATTCGTCAATCAAAATCCTACAAGCGATACGCTTCAATTGGCTTATTTTCCATCTTATGAAATCATGTTTGACGAACTGCGTGAGTATCGTTTTTATAAAGCAGATATGTTACATCCTAACGCAACGGCTATAGAATATATCTGGCAAAAGTTTCAGAAGGTATGGATGGATTCAAAAACGGTTTCGGTAATGAAAGAGGTAGAAGATATTCAAAGAGGATTGGCCCATAAACCATTTAATAAAGCGTCTCATGCACATCAGTTATTTCTAAAAAACATAAATAAGAAGCAAAAAGAATTACAGTTGCGATTCCCAGATATTAATTTTTAAATAATATTGTAAGATATCACTTATAAAAAACAACGTTTAACTAACTTAATGTTATTTGGTCGATAATTAGTAAGGTATGTTAATTTATAGTTTATCTTTATAGTGCTATTAATCATTTCTATATTTAAAACAACAGGAACGCGATTGTTATGGTTTTTTTACACCCGTTCCTGGTGTTTTTTCTTTCCTATTTTTATAATAGTCCACTATTTTCTGTACATTTAGAATATGAGAAAAATACTTTTTGGTGTCATTATAACACTGGTCATTCTTTTTGCTTTTAAACACTGTGGAAATAAAAATAAAGACAAAATTACACTGCAGGAAAATTCAGCTTTAATTCAGGAATCGCTTAAGAATGTTGGTAAGTTGGTAGTTACAGAAGGGCATTTTAGTCAAGTCTTTACTTACAATAATTCAAAAGCCATTTTTACAAGTTATATTTCTGCTGAAAAAAAAGCATTAGTAGTCGTTAACGCAGACGTAACTGTAGCTTACGATTTAAGTAAAATTGAATATAAGATTGATGAGCTTAGTAAGACTTTAACAATTTTAAGTATACCAAAAGAAGAAATAAAAATTAGCCCAGATTTTGAATACTACGATGTGCAAGCCGATTTTTTAAACCCCTTTGAAGCAAAAGATTATAATGCGATTAAGAAAACAGTGAACGCGGCTTTAATGAAAAAAATAGAAGCCTCAGAATTAAAATCGAATGCTAAAAACAGATTGATTAGTGAACTTTCAAAATTCTATATTCTTACAAATTCTTTGGGTTGGACATTACGCTATAACGAAACGCCAATTACAGAATTAAATACACTTCAAGATATAAAGTTATAAACGGGATAGTTTAATCCAGCCACCGCCATTAGTGGCTTCAATATTGTTTAAATTTAAGAATTTAGCAGCTTTAGCAGAGCGTGCACCACTTTCGCAACAAGTAATAATAGGTTTTTTTAATTTTTTCACTTCGTCAACACGTGTATTCAAATCCTTTAAAGGAATATGCATGGCGTTTTCAAGATGGCCATTTTCCCACTCACGTTGCGTTCTAACATCAAGAATTATGGCGCCATTGTCTAAAAATTCTTGGACTTGACGCTTTTTTGTGCCAAAAATAAATTCTAAAAATCCCATAATGTTATATTGTTATTTGTTTTTCTATTAGTTCTAAACCGTCATCAATTAAATGTGCGACCTTAGGTTTGTTGGTCTTTATGTCTTCTAAGTGTGTGGTAATTGCTGTTTTTAAATTGTCGTTGCTATTAAGAGTCGCAAGTTCCAAAAGTTCTAAAGATAACAACCAATCTTCAGAATGCTTCGTTTTTAAGCTGTTAAATATAGATAGCAAGGTGTCATCATCGTCCGTTTTATGGCCTCTTAATGCGCTTACCTGTGCGTAAAGAGATTCCAATGCCAAAGTCTTCTCGTTTTTCTCTTGTTTAATTGTTGTTGTAGAAGAAATGTGATATAAGTTATTGAAAGATCTAAAATCTGCCGACCCAGCAAACGCAGATGTTATGGAGGAACCAACGGCTAATCTAAACACACCTTGGTTTGGAGAGAATAGAATGCGTTCCTTATACGTAACGGTGCAATCTTCAAACTCAATAAGTATGAGTTTGCCATAAATATTTCGTATTCCAGTGATATTTAACCCTTCAATAGTAATACCACTTTCATATTCAAAAGCAATACGCTTACCGTCGTAAAAATTATAAGCTTTGAGATCGCGTGGTCCCATATTTTCAATAGCCAGACTAATCCCCTTTAGCTTACCAATAGGTGAGCTAATACCATTGGGATTCGCTTCTGTACCATGACCTATCAACTCTTTGTCTCTATTTGCCAACGCCGTTGGGCCTTCTGTTTTAAAGAAAACCACGTTGTTATCTTCGTCTGTAATCATTTCAGTGAAGATACCAGAAACCTGTAACCCAGTATTTAGTTCTATACTGCCTATTTTTTTAGAATCTATAAGCTTTTGTAAGCCTCTAAAACCCCCTTTCCGCAAGGCCATGGTGTTTGAAAACTCATCTAAAACTTGCATTAAGTAAGCAAAATCTGGCGTTACAAATAGTTGAGGTTGCGGTTTTGTGATATCAAATTCAATTTCAGCAGCATCAATGCTGTATAAGCGTTTTTCCACTTTGTCTGTCATGCACCATTTGCTTTCTCCAATAGAGGATAATAATCCAGCACCGTAAATTTTAGGGTTGTCTACAGTTCCTATCAGCCCGTACTCAACAGTCCACCAATGTAAATTTCTAATTTTTGCCATTTCAGAAAGTGGTACTTTTTTATTTTGAAGTGTGTTCACTAGTGCTTCAGCAGCATCAATGTCTTCTTGGGTAGAGCTCGCAGCCTCTTTTACAATTGATAATGTTCTTACAGATTCATAAATAGCATTGTCATGAGAAGATAATATGGCTTTTGCACCAACTTCGCCAAAACGTCTCAGGTATTCCGCATAATCGGGATTTGCAATTATGGGAGCATGCCCAGCCGCTTCATGTATAATGTCTGGAGCTGGCGTGTATTCCATATTTTCTAACTGGCGAATGTCACTAGCAATAACCAACACTTTATAGGCCTGAAATTCCATAAAGGCATTTGGAGGAATAAAACCATCCACGGCAACAGCGGCCCAACCAATATCTTTAAGAATACGATTCATGCCATACATACTAGGTATCGAATCTATAGATATGCCAGTTGCCTTTAAGCCATTAGTATAAGATTCATGTGCAACTTTGCTCAAATAAGAAACATTTTTACGCATTACATACCGCCACACCGCTTGGTTTACTGGGGAGTAGTCCTCATAATTTTGAGGTTTGATAAATTGCTTTAAATGTGGCGGAAGCCTATCAATTAAGGGGTTAGTTTCTATATTTATATTCATTTTTTTTCTAAAATAGCGGGTAAGTTGTAGTAACAAAGTTATGAATTCTTAGGCAACCGTAAAGATTGTTTTTTCTAGTATAAATTGAATCTGTATATTAGTCATCTTATGAAGTTCGAAACTAGAAAACAACAAATTATAAAAACGGCAGCTAAGCTTTTTAAAAAAAAGGGCTATAGTGCTGTTACCATGCGCGATTTAGCAACCGAAATGGGTATTAAAGCGGCCAGCCTTTATAATCACATTAGCTCTAAACAGGAAATCTTAAAAATTATCATTATTTCTTTAGCAGAAGAATTTACTATTGAAATGAATAACATTAGAACTTCAGAAGGGACAAGTTTGGACAAATTAAATAAAATTGTGACCCTGCATATAAAAACGGCTAGTGAGAATACCTACGAAATGGCAGCATTAAATAACGATTGGATGCACTTAGAAGAGCAACGGGATTATTATTTGAAATTGCGTGATGTATATGAAGAGAATTTCAGAAATATCATTAAATCAGGAATAGCTAACCAAGAATTAAAGGAGGAGAACGTAGAAGTCATGCTCTTTTCTATGTTATCTACTTTGCGTTCCCTTTACCTTTGGATTCCTAAAAAAGAAGACTTGAACATAGAAGAATTGAAAACAAGCCTCAGTAATGTTCTAATCCACGGATTTAACAAATAGGAATATAAAATATTTTGTATCTTTGCTTTTCAAACTAACAGGCGTTAGTTTGTTTCCTGCAAGGTTTTAATAACCATGGAGGTATATTAAAACTTAAGCAGTAAATTAAAAGACACCTGTTTTGCAGGCACCAGATGGCAGAGTTTCATAACATAAAAGTTGCAGATATTTATAAGGAAACAGAGGACACTTCGGTGGTTACTTTCGAGATTCCTTCAGAATTACATAGCGTATTTAAATTCAGACAAGGTCAGCATTTGACCTTAAAAAAAGACTTAGGTGGTGAAGACGTGCGTCGTTCCTATTCTTTGTGTTCCAGTCCTATGGATAAACAATGGAAAGTTGCCGTAAAGCAAATTCCAGGGGGTAAATTTTCAACTTACGTAAATGAAGAGTTACAGACGGGTGATGCGTTGGAAGTGATGGCTCCCAGCGGCATGTTTGGCGTTCCTGTTCAGTCTGAGAAAGCAAAGAACTATTTGTTTTTTGCTGCCGGAAGTGGAATAACACCAGTATTATCTATGGTAAAAACACATCTGGCGGAAGAACCAAATGCAACATGTAAGCTTTTTTATGTAAATAAAACAGCAAAATCCATTATCTTTAAGGAAGAACTAGAGCAACTTAGGAATAAATACTTTGGAAGATTTGAAATCTATTATTTCTTAACCAAAGAGCGTCGGGATATCGCGTTGCTAAATGGCAGATTTGATGATGATAAAATGACGGTGCTTACAAAAACGTTTATTGATATTCCTGATACGAGTGAAGTCTTCCTTTGTGGTCCAGAGCAG
The DNA here is from genome assembly GCF_000934685.1 of Lacinutrix sp. Hel_I_90. Lineage (NCBI taxonomy): Bacteria > Pseudomonadati > Bacteroidota > Flavobacteriia > Flavobacteriales > Flavobacteriaceae > Lacinutrix > Lacinutrix sp. Hel_I_90. Next base: position 3,067,290 of record NZ_JYNQ01000001.1, read on the forward strand.
ATGGTTAATTTTGTAAGTAATTATTTAATAACTGCAGGACTTCCAAAAGAGTTAATACATTTTGAGTTGTTTGTTACTGGGCTTTCAGAAGAAGATATTAAACGTGCAGAACGCCTATCGAAGCAAAATGTAGAAGGCACAAAGATAACTATCGTAGATGGTGGAAAAGAATTTGCTTTTACAATGACTAAAGAATATGACAATATTTTAGATGCTGCTTTAGGTGCTGGTGCCGATTTACCATTTGCGTGTAAAGGTGGTGTTTGTAGTACTTGCAAATGTGAAGTAGTAGAAGGTAAAGTAGAAATGAAAGTCAATTACGCACTAGATGAAAAAGAAGTGAGTCAAAACTTGGTGTTAAGTTGTCAAGCAGTACCCACAACAGAAAGCGTAGTTGTTAATTTTGATGTATAGAGGAGTTGTAATGCAACGTCTCAAGGTGGTACATCGTGTAAAGGCAATGTAGCGTCTGTAATAGCAAAAAAATATAAAGATTATGAGTGAAGAACAAATAAAGAGTTTAGAAAAACAATTCGAGGCGCGTATTGCTCGTGATGAAAAAATTGAACCTAAGGATTGGATGCCAGAGAAATATCGTAAAACGCATATTAGACAAATGTCGCAGCATGCACATTCTGAAATTGTGGGTATGCTACCAGAAGGCAACTGGATCACCAGAGCACCATCTTTAAGAAGAAAAGTAGCCTTATTGGCTAAAGTGCAGGATGAAGCAGGGCATGGTTTATACCTTTACAGTGCGTGTGAAACTTTAGGTATTTCACGGGAAGAAATGTACGAGCAGCTACACACAGGAAAAGCAAAATATTCAAGTATTTTTAACTACCCAACAGTAACATGGGCAGATATGGGAGCCATTGGCTGGTTAGTTGATGGCGCAGCGATTATTAATCAGGTGCCTTTATGTAATACTTCTTATGGACCTTATGCGAGAGCCATGATTCGTGTGTGTAAGGAAGAAAGCTTTCACCAACGTCAAGGTTATGAAATCATGATTAAATTGGCGAACGGGACAGCAGAACAAAAAGAAATGGCGCAAGATGCTTTAAACCGCTGGTGGTGGCCAAGTCTAATGATGTTAGGGCCAACAGATGCAGAGTCTATTCATACAGAGCAATCGATGAAATGGAAGCTAAAACGTAAGTCTAACGACGACTTACGTCAGCAATTTATAGATCAAACCGTGCCTCAGGCAGATTTAATAGGTTTGACGATTCCAGACCCAGATTTAAAATGGAATGAGGAACGCCAGAGCTATGATTTTGGTGAGATTAACTGGGATGAATTCTGGCAAGTGGTAAAAGGTCATGGGCCCTGTAATAAAGAAAGAATGAAAGCTCGAGTGGGAGCATGGGAAGAAGGCGAATGGGTGAGAGATGCGGCCATGGCTTACGCAGAGAAAAACGCAGAGCGAAAAGAAAAACAAGCAGTATAATTATCCCGTAAGTTTTTAGTTACGAAAAGTTTACTGTAGATATTAAATAAAATAGAAAATCGATTTAACTGCTTCAATTTTTAAAAGAGTTTTTTAAAAAAGAAAGAGTTTAACATCGAGATAAACACAATAAAATTCCGGCGTTCGCAGGAATGACAAAAAAGGCAATTATGAAAAAAAACTGGCCACTTTGGGAAGTCTTCGTTAGAAGTAAAAATGGATTAGAGCATAGACACTTTGGTAGTCTGCATGCTGCAGATGAGGAAATGGCTCTGGAAAATGCACGTGATGTCTATACAAGAAGAAATGAAGGGGTGAGTATTTGGGTTGTGGAATCAAAGCATATTACAGCTTCAAATCCTGAAAATAACGGCGAATTATTTGAGCCTGCTCAAGATAAGGTATACCGTCATCCCACATTTTATGATTTACCAGACGAAGTAAAACACATGTAATTTGAGTTTTACTCAAATTACAATTCCTGAGAAATCGGAAACGCATAAATATAAATTAAATCACAAATAATACCTTCCCTTTTTTAGGGCAGGTGCCCGAAGGGCGGAAGGGTTAATAAACATGAAAAAAAAATTATACAAATACATCCTCGGTATTGCAGATAATTCTTTGATTCTCGGTCAAAGGCTAGGAGAAATAACAGGTCATGGTCCCAGTTTAGAAACGGATATTGCCTGTACAAACATTTCTTTAGATCTGTTTGGGCAAGTACGTAGTTACTATCAATATGCCGCTAAAATTGCCGGAGATGAAAGAAGTGAAGATGATATTGCAATGCTTCGTAAAGAGCGAGAATACTTAAATGTCCTTTTAGTAGAACAACCCAATACCGATTTTGCATATACCATGGCACGACAGTTTTTGTTTGATGTGTATCACTTTCTGTTGTTAACAGAATTACAAAAAAGTCATGACGTAACCCTGTCAGCTATTGCAAAAAAATCCATTAAAGAGGTGAGTTATCACCAGCGCTTTTCTTCAGATTGGATTAAGCGTTTAGGAGATGGCACTGATGAAAGTAAAACGAAAATGCAAACCGCCATTAATGATTTGTGGACCTATACCGATGAGTTATTCCATCAAACAGAAGCCGATAAAGCAATGGTTTCAGAAAACATTGGAGTAGATGTCACCCAACTGAAAGCGGCGTACTATTCAAAAGTAAATACGATATTAGCTGAGGCGACTTTAGACATTCCAGAATCAAAATGGTTTCAAAAGGGTGGAAAAGAAGGAATTCACACGGAACATATGGGGTATTTGTTAACCGAATTACAATACATGCAACGCACGTATCCAAATATGGAATGGTAATAGAATTTCCTTAAAATGAGGCGTCTCATAAAAATTCAGAAATGCTATTTACAATGGATTGCATAGCAAATTAACAAAAACAAATATATGTTGTTTGAAGAAAATTAGCGAGGTAAGTGCAAACGAAAAATCTGATTTCAATACAATATGATCACAACAGAACAAAATATAGACCAAAAACTAATTCCAATACTGGAAAAAGTTAGCGACCCAGAAATTCCGGTATTATCAATCATGGATATGGGTGTGGTGCGTTCTGCTGTTATAAAAAACAATAAGGTAAAAGTACAAATCACACCAACTTATAGTGGTTGTCCAGCAATGGATGTTATTGGTGATGATATCAAAGCAGCATTAAAAACGGCGGGATACGATGCTGAAATCGAATTGATTCTTTCGCCAGCTTGGACTACAGATTGGATTACGCCAAGAGGTAGAAAGGCATTGGAAGATTATGGTATCGCAGCACCTTTAGGTGCAGAAGCAGATAAAGATGTTCTGCTTAATGGAAAACGCATTGTAAAATGTACTAATTGTGGGTCTCAAAACACACGCTTGGTGAGTCAGTTTGGATCAACGGCTTGCAAAGCACAGTTTCAATGTGATGACTGCCAGGAGCCATTTGATTATTTTAAATGTTTAAAATAAAACGAATACCCTACAAGTTTCAAAAACGGTGTGGGTATAAAAATAAATACTAATCCTGTAAGATTTCAAAAACCTTACAGGCATCAATCAAAAATATGAATAAAAGCATTCAGCTTACAATAGAAAACAAAGTAGCAACCATTACGCTTAACAGACCAGAAGTATTCAACAGTTTCAATCGTGAAATGGCCTTTTTATTACAGGATACATTAGATGCTTGTGAAAAAAATGCAGACGTTAGAGCCATTGTTTTAACTGGAAACGGAAAAGCATTTTGTGCTGGTCAGGACTTAAAAGAAGTGACAAATCCAGAGTTAAATCCTGGATTTAAAAAAATATTAGAGGAGCATTACAATCCCATTATCACAAGAATTCGTGCGATTAAAAAACCAATTATTGCAGCCGTAAATGGTGTAGCGGCAGGCGCAGGGGCGAATATTGCGTTAGCCTGTGATATTATCGTAGCGCATGAAAAGGTGAGTTTTATACAGGCCTTTAGCCTCATTGGTTTAGTGCCAGATAGTGCTGGTACTTTCTTTTTACCACGACTTATCGGGTTTCAAAAGGCATTAGCTTTAGCGCTGTTAGGCGATAAAATTTCGGCAGAAGCAGCAGATAAAATGGGAATGATTTATAAATGTGTTCCAACAGAAGAATTTGAAACCACTATAAATAAATTAGCTATTAAACTAGCAAACATGCCTACTAAAGCATTAGGGCTTATTAAAGAATTATACAATCAGTCTATGACTAACGATTTAGAATCACAATTAGCCTTAGAATCTAAATTACAAATAGAAGCCGCACAAAGTGAGGATTATACAGAAGGCGTGGCTGCATTTGTTGAAAAAAGAAAACCAGAATTTAAAGGAAGATAAAAAAGGCTCCCTACAAGGGTTTTAAAACCTGACAGGTAGAGTAGTCAAACAAAAACTAAAAAAGTGCTTCCTTAGGGAAGACCGAAGATGGAAATGAACGTAGGAATCATAGGGAGTGGTACAATGGGAAGTGGCATCGCGCAGGTCGCAGCAACGTCTGGTTGTAAAGTAAAATTATACGATACCAATCAAGCCGCTTTAGACAGCGCAAAAACGGCCTTAGAAAAAATATTAAACCGACTAGTAGAAAAAGAAAGAATCGATACTGCTGAGAAATCAAGAATTCAAGACAATATCGCTTATGTTGATACTTTAAAGGGTTTAGCCGATTCAAACTTAACGATTGAAGCGATTGTTGAAAACCTGGACATCAAGAAAAAAGTGTTTTCAGAATTGGAGAATTATGTTGCTGAAGATTGTATTATCGCATCAAATACTTCGAGTTTGTCAATTGCATCCATTGCAGCATCACTTAAAAACCCGAAACGTTGCGTAGGCATTCATTTTTTCAACCCAGCACCTTTAATGAAGCTAGTCGAGGTTATTCCTGCCATTCAAACCTCATATGAAACATTAGAAAAGGCGATAGATACAATCTCAGGTTGGAACAAGGCAGTAGCTGTAGCCAAAGATACACCAGGTTTTATTGTTAATCGTGTTGCGCGCCCATTTTACGGCGAAGCGCTACGAATTTATGAAGAAGGTTTAGCAGATTTCGCAACCATTGATCACAGTTTAAAAACTTTAGGGGGGTTCCGTATGGGGCCATTTGAATTGATGGATTTTATAGGAAATGATGTTAATTATACGGTTACTGAAACCGTATTTGCCGCCTTCTACTTCGATCCAAGATACAAGCCAGCATTTACGCAAAAGCGCTTTGCAGAAGCGGGGTATTTAGGTCGTAAATCTGGAATAGGTTACTATGAATATAATGAAAACGGGAGACGTGTCACTGAGAGTGAAAGCGAAGCATCTCATGATAAGGCATTGGCAAGTCTGATTTTCAATCGCGTTTTAGTGATGTTAATCAATGAGGCAGCAGATGCGCTATTTTTAAACATTGCGTCAGCCAAAGATATTGATAATGCCATGACCAAAGGTGTTAATTATCCTAAAGGCTTGTTGGCCTGGGCAGACGAAAAAGGAATCGATTGGTGTGTTTCAAAAATGGATGAACTATATGATGAGTATCACGAAGACCGATACCGTTGCAGTCCATTATTGCGTAAAATGAATAAGAAAGGGATTAGGTTTTTTGAAAACTAGGTTTGAGGTATGAGGAAATCGAAGTATCATTTTAAATTTGAAGAGTTAGGGATATATTCCAAAGCAATGGAATTTGGAGAAGTAGTAAATAGTTTAGGGAATAAATTCCCAAAACAAGAACGTTTTGAATTGACTTCTCAATTTAAACGTGCAGCAGATTCAATAGCCTTAAATATTGCTGAAGGTTCAGCAGGAACTGATAAGCAATTTCACTATTATTTAGGAAATGCATGGTATAGTGCTCACGAATGTATTTCGTGTAGTTCGAAAGCTCAAATGAGAAACTATATTTCTGTTGAAGAAGATGAAGAAAATCGCAGATTAATAACTTAATTATCTAAAATGATAACTTCCTTGAGAAATAAGATTTTACAAAGAATCAAATAAATAGAAATGTCAGCAAAAAGCAAACCTATAGCCCCACACCTCATACCAAAGCGAATGCTTTCGCTTGATGCCTATAGCACTTGGTTGGGAATAGAGATTTTAGAATGCACCATCGGTCACTGTAAAGTAGCAATGACCATTAGAAAGGACATGCTCAACAGTATGAACAAAGCACATGGTGGTATTAGTTATTCTTTAGCAGATACCGCTTTCGGATTTGCAGCCAACACGCATGGTAAATATGCAGTGTCCATAGAAACGTCTATCAATCATATTGAAGCATTAAACGAAGGTGATTATATCGTAGCAGAATCTGTAATAGAAAAAGTAAATAATAAGTTAGGTTTTAATATTATTGAAGTCAAACGAGGAGACGAATTAGTAGCACTTTTTAAAGGTGTTGTCTATCGCACTCAAAAGGATTGGGAAGAAAATTAAATTCAGAAAATATGAAATGGCAAGGTAGAAGACAGAGTGGTAACGTTGAAGATCGACGTGGCATGAGTGGCAAAGGGAAACTGGCAGCAGGAGGAGGTCTTGTTGCTGTTGTAGTTATTCTTTTACAACTTTTTGGTGGTGAAACGGGTCAGCAATTAGCGCCTTTAATCGAGCAAGTCGGAAACAGTCAAACCACGCAACAAGTGGAGCAAAGAGCTTTGACTGCCGAAGAGCAAAAAATGGGAGATTTTATGGCAACTATTTTAGCGTATACTGAAGACACCTGGAGTCAGGTATTTAGAGAAAATAATTTAGGAACGTACCAAGAGCCAAAAATGGTTTTATTCACAGATGCTGTTTCTACCGGTTGTGGAAATGCTACCTCGGCATCCGGTCCTTTTTATTGTCCTGCAGGCCAAAAAGTGTATATGGATTTGGCTTTTTTTGAGGAGTTAAAAACACGTTTTGGTGCTAAAGGTGGTGATTTTGCTATCGCGTATGTCACCGCTCACGAAGTTGGACATCACGTTCAAACACTTTTAGGAACATCAAGTAAAGTGAGACAATTACAAGCGCAAACGAGCAAAACGGAGGCTAATAAATTATCTGTAGCCCAAGAGCTGCAAGCAGATTTCTATGCCGGACTTTGGGCGCATTATAATAAAGAATATTTAGAAGCTGGAGATATTGAAGAAGCCATGAGCGCGGCCAATGCCGTTGGTGATGACGCTATTCAAAAAAGAACTAGTGGAAGTGTTAATTCTGATAGCTTTACCCACGGCACATCACGGCAACGCATGCAATGGTTTATGAAAGGCTATGAAACTGGTGATATTAGAAATGGTGATACATTTTCAGCACTTATAAATTAAAATTAAAAGAGATCTATAATCCTACAAGGTTTTTAAATATTTAAGGGATAATAAGAAAGTAAAACAATAAGATTCGTGCCTTAGCGCGAATGACACAAACTTATGAAAGAAGCATATATAATAGACGGCATTAGAACGCCAATAGGAAATTACAAAGGCACATTATCGGCTGTTCGTACAGACGATTTAGGCGCATTAGTGATTGAAGAAATTGTAAAACGTAATCCAAGCATTCCAAAAGAGGCCTATGACGATGTTATTATGGGTTGTGCAAATCAAGCAGGAGAAGACAATCGTAATGTCGCTCGTATGTCATCATTGTTAGCAGGATTGCCATTTACAGTGCCAGGAGAAACCGTAAATCGCTTATGCAGTTCGGGATTATCGGCAATAATTCACGCCAATCGCGCTATAAAAGCTGGAGATGGAGACCTCTTTATTTCAGGAGGTGTTGAAAATATGACACGTGGTCCCTACGTTATGGCAAAACCATCATCGGCATTTGGAGGAGATTCAAAACTTTACGACTCTACATTTGGATGGCGTTTTATCAATCCGAGAATGCAACAACTTTATGGTACCGATGGCATGGGTAATACTGCCGAAAATTTAGTAGAGAAATATAATATCTCACGAGAAGATCAAGACAAGTTTGCTTATTGGAGCCAAATGAAAGCAGCCAAAGCACAAGAAAATGGACGCTTAGCAAAAGAAATTGTTACCGTTGAAATTCCGCAACGTAAAAAAGATCCCATTAAGTTTTCAAAAGACGAGTTTGTAAAACCAACAACTTCTTTAGAGATTTTAGGAAAATTACGAGCGGCCTTTAAAAAGGAGGGTGGCAGTGTCACTGCAGGAAATTCTTCAGGATTAAATGATGGCGCAGCAGCAACAATCATTGCTTCCGAAGCGGCCGTAAAAAAATATAATTTAAAACCATTAGCAAGAATAGTAAGTTCTGCTGTTGTTGGTGTAGAGCCAAGAATTATGGGCATTGGTCCGGTGGAAGCCTCAAACAAAGCATTAGCAAAAGCAGGGCTAACGATGGACGATATGGATATTATAGAATTAAACGAAGCCTTTGCAGCACAAGCATTAGCCTGCACACGAGCGTGGGGATTAGCAGATGATGATCCTAGATTAAATCCAAATGGAGGCGCCATAGCTATTGGTCATCCACTAGGTGTTACTGGAACAAGATTGGCCTATTCAGCAGCTTTAGAATTGAAAGAGCAAAACAAGCGTTATGCGTTAGTAACCATGTGTATTGGTGTCGGTCAAGGGTATGCGACTATTATTGAGAATGTAAATTTATAAAGATTTGTCATTCCTGTGTAGGCAGGAATCTACATCATAATAATTACAATGTCTCTTCGAGTGATTTGTGAAGCTTGAGCAAATGGTATCGAGAAGACACAAAACCAGAGTTTCGTTTTCACGAAAACGATAAATAAAATTATCGATGAACAAAATACAACATTATGTCCAGGGACAATGGACACAAGGGAAAGAAGAAGGTATGCCAATTCTGGATGCCGTTACAGGAGATGCTTTTACTAGCGTTGCTATTGAAGGGTTAGACATCCCTGAAATTCTTAATTATGGAAGAACAAAAGGTGGCGAAGTTCTTCGTAAAATGACCTTCCAGGAACGTGGGAACATGCTTAAAAGTTTAGCGTTATATCTCACTAAGCGTAAAGAACAGTTTTATGAATTAAGTTATAGAACGGGAGCAACTCGTGTGGATAGTTGGATTGATATAGAAGGGGGATTTGGAAACTTATTTGCCAATGCGTCTTTAAGAAAATTATTTCCTAACCAACCCTATCATGTGGAAGGAGAACCTATTGATCTTTCACGCGGAGGGCGCTTTATGGCGCATCATATTATGGTACCTAAAAAAGGTGTTGCAGTGCATATCAATGCTTTTAATTTTCCGGTTTGGGGGATGCTAGAAAAGTGCGCCGTTAATTGGATGGCTGGAGTGCCAGCAGTAGTTTTACCAGCGCCGTCATCATCCTATTTAGCTGAAGCCGTTGCTAAAGAGATCATCGCTTCAGGAATTCTACCTGAAGGCGCCCTGCAAATTATAAACGGAACCGTAAAAAATATTTTAGATACTGTAGAATCTCAAGATGTTGTAACCTTTACAGGTTCTGCGCAAACAGGTCGTTTATTAAAAGCGCATCCAAGACTCATTCAGGAATCTGTACCATTTACTATGGAAGCCGATTCTTTAAATGCCTCCATTTTAGGAGAAGATGCGGTGCCTGGAACACCAGAATTCGACTTGTTTATTAAGGAAGTTCGAAATGAAATGACCGCTAAGGCAGGACAAAAGTGTACTGCTATTAGACGTGTTATCGTTCCAGAAAATGTAGTAGAAGATGTTCAAATCGCACTAGGTAAAGCTTTAGACAAAGTGACTGTTGGAGATCCAAGACTCAAAGAGGTACGCATGGGGTCTTTAGTGAGTCATCAACAAGTGCAAGCGGTTAGAGATTCGGTAAACGATTTAGCAAAAGAAGCTCAAATTGTTTATGGTAATTTGGATGTCATTCAAACCATTGGAGCAGATGCAAAGAAAGGTGCTTTCATAAGCCCGATTTTATTGCGAGCAGACCATCCGTTTCAGAATACTGTTATTCATGAGCGTGAAGCTTTCGGGCCAGTAAGTACCATTATGCCCTATAAAAACTTAGATGAAGCCATTACGCTTGCACAAATGGGTAAGGGCTCTTTAGTATCATCTATTGCAACAAATGATGATAAAATTGCGAAAGACTATGTCATCAATGCAGCGAGTCACCACGGAAGAATATTAGTGCTTAATCGAGAAAGTGCTAAAGAAAGTACAGGTCATGGTTCTCCATTACCATACTTAGTTCATGGCGGTCCAGGACGTGCCGGAGGTGGTGAGGAAATGGGTGGTATGCGTGGTATTAAGCATTACTTACAGCGTACCGCTATTCAAGGGTCGCCAACAACGCTCACAGAAATTACAGGTATTTATCAGCAAAATGCAAAATATAAGGAAGCAGAACAGCATCCCTTTAAATACCATTGGGAGGATATTCAACCGGGCATGTCATTGAAGACGCATAAGCGGACTTTCACGGATACTGATATTATTAATTTTGCTAATTTAACTTGGGATCATTTCTATGCACATACAGATATTACCTCTTTAGACGGTAGTATTTTTGAGAAAAGAACAGCGCATGGTTATTTCATTATTTCGGCGGCAGCTGGATTATTTGTCTATCCAAATAAAGGACCTGTCGCTGCTAATTATGGACTAGAAGAGTGTCGTTTCTTACGTCCGTTATATCATAACGATACCGTATACGTACGATTAACTTGTAAACAAAAAGTAGATCGTGATGTGGCGTCTGCCGAGCATCCAAGTGGTATTGTAAAATGGTTCGTTGAGGTGTTTGATGCTGAAGATGAGTTGGTAGCGATTGCTACAATCTTAACGATGGTAGAGAAGAAGCAGGAAACTTTAGTTGAAATGACTGAAGTGAAAATTCAAGAGGCTTTATCAAAATTAACGGCTGAGGCTAAGCCTCATTGGGGAATCATGACACCGCAGCACATGATTGAGCATTTGGAACATACCTATAAAATTGCATCAGGTGAACTTCAGGATTTTGAAATAGCAACACCAGAAAAGATTTTAGAAAAGGTACATAATAGCCTTTATAATTATGAAAAATTCCCTAAAAATTCAAGGTTCCCATTGTTAGAAAAGGACACTTTGGATGTGTTAAAGCATCCTGATTTCCAGACTGCAGTGGAAAAGTTTATAGATCAAAGAGAAAAGTATAAGGTGTTTTTTAAAGAAAACCCAGAGGCTAAATTAAATAATATAGTTTTCGGCGAATTGAATAAATATGAGTGGTATTTATTGGAGCGAAAACATCTGAATCATCACTTTGAACAGTTTGGGCTTTTGTAAGTCCAAACTGGTCGAAGCTTCCGAGAAATCGGATGTCTCATAAATAAGACTTCAAAAGATGAAACATTACGTCTACATAATCACCAATAAAAAAGATGGCGTTTTGTATATTGGAGAAACAAAAGATTTAAAGAAAAGAATATATCAACATAAAAATAAAGTCCACCCAAAGACGTTTTCAGCAAGATATAATTTAGACAAACTTATATATTTAGAAGAGTTTGAAACAGAAGCAAAAGCTAAATTAAGAGAAAAGCAAATGAAAAAGTGGAATAGAGAATGGAAAATTGAATTGATAGAGAAATTGAATCCTAATTGGACGGATTTATATACAGAAATATAAGTTTAACACATAAAAACAGATTCCCGTTTTCACGGGAACACGCAAGCGTGATGACAGAACCATACGTAAAAATAAACATAGAAAACGAAGTAGGATACATAGAATTTTTTCATCCTGCTCATAATTCGCTACCAGGCGATATATTAGCAGAATTAGCACAAACCATTACTGATGCTGGACATAACGACGACATAAAAGTTATTGTTCTAAAAAGTGGGAAAGAGAGAACGTTCTGTGCTGGTGCCAGCTTTAAAGAATTAATAAACATTAATGATGAAGCAACAGGGAAAGTATTCTTTTCAGGCTTTGCCAATGTGATTAATGCCATGCGTAAATGCCCTAAATTTATTATTGGGCGAATTCAAGGAAAAACTGTTGGAGGAGGTATTGGACTAGCGGCTTCAACCGATTATTGTATGGCTTCCAAATTCGCGGCTATTAAATTAAGTGAGCTAAATATTGGTATTGGACCTTTTGTTGTTGGACCGGCAATAGAACGTAAAATGGGATTGAGTGCGATGTCACAAATCGCTATTGATGCGAATACGTTTTATCCTGCAGAATGGGCTAAAGAGAAAGGATTATTTACGCAAGTGTATGAAAGTACAGAGGAACTTGATGAAGCAGTAAAAGCAACGGCGGAACATTTATGTACTTACAATACCGACGCGATGAAGGAAATGAAAAAAGTCTTTTGGTCAGGGACAGACGATTGGGATCAACTCCTAGCAGATCGCGCCAAAACTAGTGGGCGATTGGTCCTTTCAGCGTTTACAAAAGAAAAATTAAAAGGCTTTAAATAAGTCTAAAGGTTATTCTATATAAAGGACCGCTTTTATAGGTATAGTGATGCCTTGTTTTAGTACAACAAAGTCTGTAGTTAAAGCCCATATGGTTGTATTAACGTGTAATAAGTTGTTATGGTCATCTTTAAAATAAATGCGAACCTTGCCTTTAGATAAATTACCTAAGTGAGTTGCACGATTAAGGTAATGAGACCTCAATACACGGGCTCTCGTAGACTGTAATGTTTCTAAGTTCGAGAATTTTAATTGTGGAATAGCTTCTTTTTCAATAATAGAAGAGGGGGTTAGAACGGTCATAATTTTGGGGCTTTATGATGTTAGTGTATGGCTTTGATATGCTCAATATGCTTAAATATAATTATAATATGCTTACATAACGAATTAACTTAAGAAAATAATTTATGATTTATTCATTTAAAGGCTTCATTCCTGTCGTTCACGACTCTAGTTTCGTGCATCCTTTGGCTGCAGTAACAGGTAATGTAATTATTGGTAAAAACTGTTATATTGGGCCTGGAGCGGCCATTCGTGGTGATTGGGGGCAAATTGTTTTGGAAGACGGTGTAAACGTCCAAGAAAACTGTACCGTACACATGTTTCCTGGAAAGTCTATTACGCTTAAAGAAAGTGCTCATATTGGTCATGGCGCAATTATTCATGGTGCAAATTTGGGTAAAAATTGCCTCATTGGTATGAATGCTGTTATTATGGATGATGCTGAAATAGGAGACGAAAGTATAGTAGGTGCCATGGCATTTGTAAAGGCAGAAACTAAAATTCCTAAGCGCAGTTTGGTTGTTGGAAATCCGGCAAAAGTGATTAAGCAGGTGAGTGACGACATGATCGCTTGGAAAACAAAAGGAACGGCTTTGTATCAACAGTTACCAGCAGATTGTCATGAATCGCTAAAAGAAGTGGAGCCGCTAAGAGAGGTGCCTAAAGATTTACCTAAACAAGAAGAGGCGTATAAAACATTGAGAGATACTTTTAAAAAATAAAAACCTGAAAACACTCTTTTTAGTTAAATCCTACTCAAATCAACTTCGTTAGTCTCTTTGCCTGTAGATAAGGTAATCAAACTCTGTACATTTCCTAAATAGGGTAGTAAAGTTAGTTTAGAGATAATAAACGTTTCATAAGCTTCAATATCTTCAACTACCAATTTCAGTAAATAATCAAAGTTACCGCTTACTCTGTGGCATTCTATAACTTCAGGAAAGTTATTGATTTGGGTGACGAATTTCTCTAAATAACTTCTCGTGTGCCCCTGCAAGGTAATACCAATAAAAACAGTCTGCTTTAAACCCATTTTCTTATTGTTTAAAACAGCAACATACTTTTTAATATAGCCTTGTTTTTCTAGCTTTTTAATACGTTCAAAAACGGGAGTGGTGGTCATTCCTAATTCAGTAGCAATACTTTTAGTTGTTCTATTGCTATTTTGCTGAAGTAAAGAGAGGATCTTCGTGTCTGTTTTATCCAAATTATGCTGCATCAGAAAATTGTTATTTATAAGGCTATAAATATAAGTTTTATAGAATTAAAATCTTTATATAATCAATAAAACAGATAAATATTCCAAATATAGTTAAAAGTAAAGATTTTAACATATTTAAAAGTTGAAAATAATTAATTTTATTTCTTTAAAACTATAAACATTGGCAGAATTTCAACTTAAAATGCCCAAAATGGGCGAGAGTATAACAGAAGGAACCATTATTAATTGGTTAATTTCTGAAGGCGATAGCTTTGATGAAGGGGATATTATTTTAGAAGTTGCTACCGATAAAGTAGATAATGAAGTACCGGCTCCTGCCTCTGGTGTGTTAGTAAAAATAGTGTTTGAGGCTAAAGCTGTTGTACCGGTTGGAGAAGTTATGGCGATTCTGGAAGTTTCTGAAAATGCAACTTCAAAAAAGCCGAGTGACTCACTAAGCCCTGTAGAAGAGTCTAAAAAAGAGAATAAGCAAACCAAAAGGCCCAAGTTAACTGCCGTATCACCGGAAGCTTCAAACGCTTTCAGTGTTTCAAATTCAAATACTTTTTTTTCACCATTAGTTGTAAAAATAGCTAAAGAACATCACATTAGTTTTGAAGAGCTCGCAAGAATTCCTGCCACAGGAAACGAGGGTAGACTGCGTAAAAGTGATGTTTTTCAGTATATTGAAGATGGTCGACCTTTTAAGTTCGCACAAGCAGTTGCAGAAAAAGATCCAACAGTTTATAGAATACCCCAACTAAGCTTCGACAAGGGCAAAGGAAAAGTAATCGAAATGGACCGTATGCGCCAAATGATTGCAGATCATATGGTGTATTCAAAACATACATCGCCTCATGTAACAGCTTATGTAGAAGCAGATTTAACCAATATGGTAAACTGGAGAAATGCGAACAAAGCAGCCTTTCAAGAAAAATATGGAGAGCGTTTAACGTTCACACCATTATTTGTGGAAGCAGTAGCAAAAGCAGTTAAAGATTTTCCTAATATCAATGCCTCTGTTGATGGTAATAACATTATTGTAAAAGAAGCTATTAATATTGGCATGGCAACTGCTTTACCAAGTGGCAACCTCATTGTTCCAGTCGTAAAAAATGCCGACACAAAAGATTTAGAAGCACTGGCTGCTCATGTAAATGAGCTCGCTGGAAAAGCAAGAGACAACAAATTAGTTGGTGATGATATAAAAGGAAGCACCTTCACCATTTCTAATGTGGGAACCTTTGGGAGTGTTATGGGAACACCAATCATTAACCAACCAGAAGTAGCTATTCTAGCTTTGGGAATAATTAAAAAAAGGCCTGAAGTTATTGAAACCGAAAACGGTGATGAAATCGCAATTCGAAGTATGATGTATTTATCACTATCATTTGATCATCGTGTTGTTGATGGCTTTTTAGGCGGTTCTTTTGTACGTCGCGTAGCCGATTATTTTGAGCAATTTGATGTTAATAGGAAAATATAAACCAGTGCTGTCATTTCGAACGAAGTGAAGAAATCTAATCAAAAGATTGTAATGTCATTTTTCGCAATGACGAAGAAATAAAATTATGAACCACAACATTTCAGTAACCAAAGTAGTAGCGTCTAAAGTAAACACTATAGACTTTAATAACATTCCATTAGGAACCACCTTCACAGATCATATGTTTATTTGTGATTATGAAAACGGAGCATGGACCAATCCTAGAATAGAACCTTTAGCATTAATCCCTACACATCCAGCAGCTATGGCATTGCATTACGGACAAGCTATTTTTGAAGGGATGAAAGCAACTGTTGATGCCAATGGGAATCCCATGTTATTTCGTGCTGATAAAAACGCTGCACGATTAAATACCAGCGCAGATCGCATGGGGATGCCTAATTTCCCGGAAGACTTGTTTGTTGAAGGTTTAAAGCAATTAGTGACTTTAGAGCACAATTGGATTCCACCAAAAGAAGGGAGTGCATTATATTTAAGACCGTTTATGTATGCCGATGAACCCTTTATTGGAATGCGAGCAGCAACACATTATAAATTTATTATAATGGCATCGCCAGCAGGTCCCTTTTTTAGCAAACGCATAAAATTATGGGCCGAAAAACAATACATTCGAGCAGCTCAAGGCGGAACAGGAGAAGCTAAAGCAGCAGGGAATTATGCAGCAGCCATTCGTCCAACAGAATTAGCAAAAGCGAAAGGGTACGACCAAGTATTGTGGTTAGATGCGGTAGAGCATAAATACATTCAGGAAGTAGGGACCATGAATATTTTCTTCAAAATTGATGGAAAATTCATTACGCCTAAACGTGATGGTTCTATTTTAGACGGTATTACACGAATGAGTGTTATTACTATTTTAAGAGATAAAGGCTATGAGGTTATTGAACGCGCAATCACTATGGATGAAATCATTACAGCTTCAAAAGAAGGTACGTTGGAAGAGGCTTTTGGAACTGGAACGGCGGTTGGTATTGCATACATTCAGGACATTGGAGTGGGAGATGAGACCATTCACGTCTCAAACGAAAGCCCAGTAGGTTTAGAGGTTAACAATACCTTGAATGCCATAAAAACTGGTGAAATTGAAGATAAATTCAATTGGATGATAAAAACTGAAAAAGCGTTCGCTTAACCTGCGCCTTTTTTAAAACCTTATAGGTTTGTTTTTGATTGGGTATTTTTTCACTTAGGGATACAGGTTTTAGAAACCTTATAGGATTAAAAAGTTAGCTGTTGTGTTCTTTTTTTTAAGCAAAAGGATGCCGCTGCAAAACGGAGTATTCAGATGTTGGGTTTTTAAACAAAAACTAAAAATAGAGGAGTAATCCCTAACGCAAAAACCGCAAGGGACTTCTGTATTAAAAAGAAGTAGCGCTTAAACGAGAGTATAAATTGAAATGACGAAACACAATAGTTTCTAAAAATATAAATAGTAACGCGAATTAATTCCTGCCCTTTTTAAGGGAAGGTGTTCGCAGGACTGAAGGGTTTTTTATGAAAAAAGATACATTACAAAAAGCATTCTCAAAACTTTGTACAGCGAAAGCGATGACAGAATTGTACGAAGCAAATTTTAAACAGGTTTCAAAATATGTACACGCCACTTCTAGAGGTCACGAAGCGATTCAAATTGCATTAGGACTGCAATTATTACCCCAAGATTACGCCTTTCCCTATTATAGAGACGATGCTATGTTATTGTCTTTTGGCTTAGAACCTTATGATTTAATGTTGCAATTGTTAGCAAAAAGAGACGACCCGTTTTCTGGCGGACGCAGCTATTATTCGCATCCAAGTTTAAAGGATGAGGACAAGCCAAAAATCCCACATCAATCCTCAGCAACAGGAATGCAAGCCATCCCTGCAACTGGTGTTGCCATGGGAATGCAGTATAAAGAATTACAAGGTTTAGACGATAAAGCACTTAAAGTATTACCCTTTGTGGTATGCTCATTAGGAGACGCATCGGTAACCGAAGGTGAAATAGCGGAAGCCTTTCAAATGGCCGCATTAAAGCAATTGCCGGTGTTGTATTTAGTACAGGATAACGGTTGGGACATATCGGCCAATGCAGCAGAAACAAGAGCACAGAATGCTTTTGAATATGCACAGGGCTTTCATGGTTTAGAGGCCATTTCTATTGATGGCGCAAACTTTACCGAAAGTTATGAAGCTTTAGAAAAAGTAATTAATACGATTCGTACTGAACGCAGACCCTTTTTAGTGCATGCAAAAGTGCCTTTGTTAAATCACCATACTTCAGGTGTGCGTATGGAATGGTATCGTGATGATTTAGATGAAGCACGTTCTAGAGATCCGTATCCAGTTATAAAACAACAATTAATTGACTTTGGGTTTTCATCTGAAGCTATTGAGACTATTGAAAATACAGCAAAAACAAAAGTACAATCCGATTTTGAGAAAGCGTTAAAAGCGGAAGATCCAAAACCTGAAGATCTATTTACAAACGATTTTGCGCCAACACCAATTATTGAAGAAAAGGGAACACGTTCACCAGAAGGCGCTGAAAAAGTAGTCATGGTAGATTGTGCTTTATTCGCAGTAGAAGAGTTGATGAAGAAGCACAAAGAATGTTTGCTTTATGGTCAGGATGTTGGTGGGCGATTAGGTGGCGTTTTTAGAGAAGCTGCCACTTTAGCTCAAAAGTTTGGAGACGACCGTGTATTCAATACGCCTATTCAGGAAGCTTTTATAGTAGGTTCTACCGTTGGAATGAGTGCCGTGGGTTTAAAACCTATTGTTGAGGTTCAGTTTGCCGATTATATTTGGCCTGGTTTAAATCAGTTGTTTACAGAGGTTAGTCGCAGTTGCTATTTGAGTAACGGGAAATGGCCCGTTAGTATGATACTTAGAGTGCCTATTGGTGCTTATGGAAGTGGTGGGCCCTACCATTCGTCTTCCGTAGAAAGTGTGATTACAAACATACGCGGTATAAAAATCGCATATCCGAGTAATGGCGCCGATTTAAAAGGTTTGATGAAAGCAGCTTATTATGACCCGAATCCAGTGGTTATCTTAGAACACAAGGGTTTGTACTGGTCTAAAGTGCCAGGCACACAAGGCGCAACCTCTATAGAGCCTAGTGAGGATTATGTATTGCCATTTGGGAAAGCATGGGTGCTTCAGGAAATCTGGAAACAGGAAAATGTAGAGACCTTAACCATAGTTACTTATGGAATGGGCGTACATTGGGCAATGAATGCTTCAGAAGCACTAGGTATGAAAGATCAAATTGAAGTGATTGATTTACGGACCTTATTTCCTTTAGACGAAGACACGGTTATGAAATCGGTTAAGAAAACAGGCAAATGTTTAGTGGTCACTGAAGAGCCTTCAAATAATAGTTTTGCCAGAGCACTAGCGGGAAAAATTCAAGAAGACTGTTTTAAATATTTAGACGCGCCAGTGATGACTATAGGTAGTGAAAACATGCCAGCTATTCCTTTAAACACCATTTTAGAACAAACCATGATTCCTTCAACAGAAAAAGTGAAATTGAGAATAAATGAGTTAATTAATTATTAAGACAGGATGTAT
Source organism: Lacinutrix sp. Hel_I_90 (assembly GCF_000934685.1). Taxonomy (NCBI): domain Bacteria; kingdom Pseudomonadati; phylum Bacteroidota; class Flavobacteriia; order Flavobacteriales; family Flavobacteriaceae; genus Lacinutrix; species Lacinutrix sp. Hel_I_90. Next base: position 3,086,216 of record NZ_JYNQ01000001.1, read on the forward strand.
TTTAACATTTATTTGTCATTTTATCTAAATTGCATTACTTTAGGCGGATAACCAATTAAATATTTAAAAATGAAAAAAGTAATATTTTCTGTTTTGGCAGTAGCATTTATGACTTTTTCTTTTACATCATGTAGAGAAGAAGAAAAGAAAACTGAAACGCAAGAGTTAATTGATGAAATGGAAGCAGACGGTGCAGACATTAAAATTAAAGAAGACGGTGATGAAACCAAAATAAAAATGGAAACCGAAGATAAAGAGGTGAAAATTAAAACGGATGGTGAAGACACGAAAATTAAAATTGATGAAGACGAGGACGGCGAGTAAACGTTAACGAGATATAAAACTAAAGCGACTTTTCAAGTCGCTTTTTTTAGGTGCTAATTTTACGATAACGAAGCCTTTGTTTTTAAGAATTAAGGGACAGATCTATGCCCTTTTTAAGTAAGAAGTAGTGATGTTTACTATAGAAATATTCTGGCAGCTCTTGTAGGGTTAGCGTTTTTACATTTTTACAAAATGAAATTAGCTGGCTATGGAATCAATACACAGAGCTTTGTGGATGAGAAAAAGGAGGCGCTCAAGACCTGCGCGATATATTCAGAATACTGATGTTAGATAAAGAAGGCGAAATATTTCTTATAAAGATAAACAGGGAACATAAGGGGTGTTATTTAAAATATTGTTTAGCTTAGATAGTAAAGGTTCGTAGCGAAAGGCCTGCCACTGTTTGTTTTCTATAAAAAAAGCGACTAATTTAGTCGCTAATGGTTCTGTGTTTTTTATTGTTTTACTTCTGGCGGATAAGCCGTCATAATCTCTGCTACAAATTCCTTTATTCGGGCTTCTTTCTTTTCAATATTTGAAGAGCTCGTTAAATAACCAGAACCTTTACCTTGCCATATCAGTTCTTTTTTATCAGCATCAATAAGGTCAATGTATAAACTGCCTTGTGTCGAAGTACTTACGTTATTAAAATTGTTCCAGTAAAATGGGCTCCATCCCCAGCCGTAACCGTAAGGCCCAAAACCGTTGTTCCAAACATTGACTTCTTGTCTTGATTTTGTAAAAATACTAACTAATAAATCTGGATTTTCTGATTTTGTGAAGCCTTTCGCGAGCATTTCAGTCTCAATAGCGCGAAGAATTCTTCGTTTATCTAAATCACTAATTTCTGCTTTGTCAATGCCTGTTTTGAAAAAAGCAAATGTTTTGTATGCGTCAAAATTAGCATTTCTGTCGTAATCTGAAACGACACGAACACTAGTGCATGAACTAACGAGTAATAGCAAAGCTATTAGAGGTAAAGTTTTAAGTATAATCTTTTTCATAATAATTATATGTTAATGGTTATATGGAATCTATTAAGGTGTCATCTACAACATTTGGTAATGTTACTTTTAAATTTGGTTCAGCCTCCATCGCACGTTTTATTGCAAAAATTGCACCTTCATTTCTTGCCCAACTGCGTCTTGAAATCCCATTATTAACATCCCAAAATAACATGGATTTTAAACGTTTTGAAGCTTCTTTACTACCATCAAGAACCATACCAAATCCACCGTTAATAACTTCTCCCCAACCAACACCACCACCGTTGTGGATACTCACCCAGGTAGCACCTCGAAAGCTGTCGCCAATCACATTTTGAATGGCCATATCTGCGGTAAAACGGGAGCCATCATAAATATTTGACGTTTCTCTGTAGGGAGAGTCTGTTCCAGAAACATCATGGTGGTCACGACCTAAAATAACAGTTTCTATAGTTCCTTTTGCAATGGCTTGATTAAATGCTTCGGCAATTTTAGCACGTCCTTCGGCATCTGCGTAAAGTATCCTGGCTTGTGAGCCTACGACCAATTTGTTGTCTTGTGCACCTTTAATCCATTGAATGTTATCTGCCATTTGCTGCTTGATCTCTTCAGGAGCCGCTTTCATAATATTTTCTAAAACTTCACAAGCAATGCGATCAGTCTTTTCTAAATCTTCAGGTTTTCCAGAGGCACAAACCCAACGGAATGGACCAAAACCATAATCGAAACACATAGGTCCCATGATGTCTTGAACATAACTTGGGTACCTAAAGTCTATCCCATTATCGGCCATAATATCTGCACCAGCTCTTGACGCTTCTAATAAAAAAGCATTGCCGTAATCAAAAAAGTAACAGCCTTTTTCAGTATGTTTATTTATCGCATCTGCGTGACGGCAAAGTGTTTCTTTTACTTTGGTTTTAAATAGCTCAGGGGCATTAGCCATCATAGCATTAGCTTCTTCAAAAGGTATGCCTACTGGGTAATAACCACCAGCCCAGGGATTATGGAGCGAGGTTTGGTCGCTTCCAATATCTATTGTTATGTTTTCTTTATCAAAAGCTTCCCAGACGTCGACAATGTTTCCTAAGTAAGCTATAGAAACTGTTTCTTTGTTTAAAACTGCTTGGGTAACACGTTGCGTTAATGCAGCAATTGTTGTGATTTTTTCATCTATCCACCCTTGATCTAAACGGACTTGAGTGATTTTCGGATTCACTTCAGCACAAACCGTAATGCAACCAGCAATATTACCCGCTTTTGGTTGTGCGCCAGACATGCCTCCTAATCCTGAAGTTACAAATAAGCCGCCTATTGGAGATTTTTTAATTTTACGAAAGGCATTTAAAACAGTAATGGTCGTGCCATGTACAATACCCTGAGGCCCAATATACATATAGCTTCCAGCAGTCATTTGGCCGTATTGTGTTACGCCTAAAGCATTGAATTTTTCCCAGTCATCTGGTTGTGAATAATTAGGAATCATCATGCCGTTTGTAACCACCACTCTTGGTGCTTCTTTATGTGATGGGAATACGCCCATAGGGTGACCAGAATACATGACGAGTGTTTGCTCATCGCTCATTTCGGCCAAGTATTTCATCGTCAACCTATATTGTGCCCAATTGGAAAACACACCGCCATTTCCACCATAAGTTATGAGTTCATGAGGATGTTGCGCTACAGCATAATCTAAATTATTCTGTATCATGAGCATGATCGCTGCGGCTTGTTTTGACTGTGCCGGATAATCGTTAATTGGTCTCGCATATATTTTGTACTCTGGACGAAAACGATACATGTAAATGCGTCCGTAACTATCTAACTCCTCTTTAAACTCTTTTATTAAAATGGCATGCTGTTTTTTATCAAAATAGCGTAACGCATTACGTAGGGCTAGTTTTTCTTCTTCTTTAGACAGGATGGCTTTGCGTTTTGGCGCGTGATTTATAGAAGTATCGTGCGGCTTGGCTTGTGGTAACTCTAAAGGAATGCCTTCTAAAATTTGTTCTTTAAATGATTTATTATGTACTGACATTAGTTTTTTTTTGATGTATTCGTGTTTTTATTAAAACCATAAGGACAATGTCTGCAGCCACTTTCACAACAGTAGCCCCTTTTTAGATGGTATTGCTCTGTAAAACATTTGTAACCTTCTGGGGTGAGGTAGAAATCGCCTTCTTCTATGGGAATATATTTCTTCATTTGTCACAAAGATAATGTAAATTGGAGTGAAATTTTAATGTGACAATTAGTGATTTTATTTTCTAAATATTTAGTACCTAAAGGCTACGTTGGTATAACCATTTATCCTTTCGTTTTCTTAAAACATCACGCGTTACGAAGTGACACAATATTAATTAACCATGAGAAAATTCATTTAAGACAACAAATAGAGTTATTAGTGATTCCCTTTTATGTGTGGTATGGTATTGAATTTATTGTAAGGCTGATGCACTATAAAAATTGGAATACTGCCTATAAAAATATATCCTTTGAGCGAGAAGCATATGTGAATGAAAACGACCTTGATTATTTAAAATCAAGGTCGTTTTGGAAGTGTTTAAAGTATTTGTAAATAAGTTGTTACGGCTTATTTCTTATCTAAAAGCATTTGCTTAATCTCAGAAATTTCATTTTCTAAATGAGTGATTCTTTCTTCTTGTTGTGTAATGGTCTTTTGTTGTTCTTGGATGGCTTTTATAGCTAGCACCCCAAAGGCATCATAATTAACGCTTAAATAACCATCTATTTCATCTACAATTTCTGGAAATAATGGCTGTACTTCTTGAGCGATAAATCCATTTTGTGAAATTTTGTTTTCGTCCCTTTTATAATGATAACTTACTGGATTTAAAGCCAAAACCTTTTCTAAAGTATAATCGCCCAAAGGAGAAATATTATCTTTAAGTCTTCTATCAGACGTTACTTGAAAAGCTCCAGAGCCATCACGTATGTATGCATGTACTGTGCCATTGTATGCAAATACGTAGTCATTGGGGTCTTGGCCGTTGCCATTATTAACATAAGTGTCCCAATAATTTGCGCCTCCGCTTCCGTCTCTAAAAATTCTTAATTTTTTGTCCTGTGTAATTCTTAAACTTTCAGTATAAAGTTCGGTTGTGCCATTAGTAATTACAAAAGGTCTATTCCCAGCGGAAACTTGAAAAGCTCCTTTTCCTCCAAAGGTTGAGGTGCCTCCCGTATTTACATAGCCAATGTGTCCTCTATAACTATCATTTTGATTAAAATAAATTCCAGCAAAACCGCCATCACTATTGTTTTGAACTCTCATAACACCAGCACCATCTTGATTGTGTTGTACGTGTAGCTTATTGGCAGAAGTTGTGGTGCCTACGCCAACATTACCTGAATTCGCGTTGTACATATTACTACCACTTACGGTCCAATCGTTATCGTTTGAAGAAGCAGGGTTTTGCCATGAAGCATTACCGTTTGCATCAGAGGTTAAAACTTTACCAGACGACTGGAGGCCATCTACAATTCTTATTGCAGAGCCCGTTTGTGTTGGAACAATATTAACATCATCAATAAAAGCTCTGTCACTGCCGCCAGCGGTATTAATATCTTTAACATAAGCCCAACGTAAAGTGTAGCTTCCTGCAGAAAGTGTGTAAGAAGCTGTTGTATAACTTACTGAACCAGACCATTGGTTTTGCAATGCGCCATCAATATAAAATCTTAAAAAATCGTAAGTAGCTTCACTGGAAACACTATAAGCAAACGTTACTGTTGCTCCTGAAGCTGGAACAGTAACAGCATAATCTAAGTATGAAGTCGTATTATCTGCAGTAGTACCAGAATTAGCTGAGTAAGTGCCTGTATTAACTGTAGAGGTAGATACAGACCAGTTATTGGTTGTAAATGGTGCTATGGAGTTGTCTTCAAAACCATCGTCTAATATATCTGGTGCTGTAGAGACGTCTTCAATATGTAATTTTGCAGCAGGTGTAGAAGTACCAATGCCTACATTTCCTGAATTTGCATTGTACATATCGTTACCAACAATAGTCCAATCACTATCACTTCCAGCTCCAGTAAACGTTCCCCAAGCAGTGCCATTGTAATAATAAAAGCCTGGAGTAGTGTCCGTTCGGTAAACAAGTAAACCTGCAGTGGAAGCGTCGACTGTTAGTGCGCTTATTTGTGCTAGTGTCATTCTAGGGATTAATAGGCCGCCATCAGTGGATACGATATCTAACGCAGCACTTGCATTAGGAGTTGTTGTTCCTATTCCAACTTGCGAAAAGGTTTGGGTAGTCCCGAATATGCTGAGAAAAAGAAAGAGAATTGCAGCTCTTTTATTAAATAAATATTTCATAGGGGAGGAATTTTATAATTATCAATTACATTTACGAAACGAATATAATTTTAATTTTGCTCACAACCTATGAAGAGCATATATTATCGATGAAACACGCTTTTCTTTAACATTTAACAAGATATTTAACAAAAATAGAGGCAAATTGATTAATTATAATAGTTTAGGCTTAAGTATAGCGGTTTCTAATCAACGTATTCACGCCATTTCAAATAAAGTAATGGAAGATAATGAGATAGAGCTACATCTTAAACGTGAAGATGAAATTCATTCGCTCGTTTCGGGAAATAAGTTTAGAAAACTTAAATACAATGTAATGGCTGCTATAAAAGAAGAAAAAAAGACCTTACTTACTTTTGGCGGTGCATTTTCAAATCATATTGCTGCCACAGCGTCTGCTGGGAAAATGTGTGGATTACATACCATTGGCGTTATTCGAGGAGAAGAGTTAGTTTCTAAGATTGAAGACAACCCAACTTTAAGGTATGCTCAAGACTGTGGGATGCTTTTTAAATTTATTTCTAGAACAGATTTTAGAAACAAGGAAGACGCACACTTTATTTCAGAGCTACAAAATGAATTTGGTGACTTTTATCTTATTCCAGAAGGCGGTACTAATGCATTAGCTGTTAAAGGTTGCGAAGAGATTTTAACCAAGCCTGATGCGTCTTTCGATTATGTCTGTGCTCCCGTAGGTACGGGTGGGACGTTGACGGGTTTAATAAATAGTTCAAAACCGGGTCAGCAAGTTTTAGGATTTTCAGCTTTAAAAGGAGACTTTTTAAAACAAGATATTAGTAAATTTGCAAAACGAAACAATTGGAAATTAATAACCGAATATCATTTTGGAGGTTATGCCAAAATAAATGTTGATTTGATAACGTTTATAAACCAATTTAAGAAAGACCACAATATTGCATTAGATCCTGTTTATACAGGGAAAATGATGTTTGGTCTCATGGATATGATTAAAAACGGTTATTTTCCGAAGGGATCAAAAATATTAGCCATTCATACCGGGGGCTTACAAGGCATTAAAGGAATGAATGCCAGATTAAAAAAGAAAAATTTACCAGTAATACAATAATTAATGAATAAAATAATTACTGTTTTATGCTTGCTTGTTTTATTAAGTAGCTGCGGCTCACAGAAAAAAGTAACCACGCAAAAATCTAAAAATAAGACCACGAGAGTCGTCAAGGTACCTGAAAGTACACCTAAAGCGGAAACTAAGGTGGTCATCACAGACCATCACAAAGTAGAAATACCTGTTGGTGATACACCAGAGCTTTATGCCTCTCCGACTCAAGAATACATTGCTATTTACAGTGATATTGCTCAGGATGAAATGCGTAATTATGGTGTGCCGGCAAGTATCACTTTAGCGCAAGGTATATTAGAGTCTGGTTCAGGAAGAGGTAGGTTATCTGTTGAAGCCAACAACCATTTTGGTATTAAATGTCATAGCGGCTGGACAGGAGCTAAAATTTATCACGATGATGATGCCTCTCAAGAATGTTTCCGCAAGTATAAAAATTCGAAATACTCGTTTAGGGATCATTCTTTATTTTTAAAAGAACGCAAGCGCTACGCAGGGCTCTTTAGTCTGCAAAAAGGCGATTACCAGGCATGGGCTAGTGGGCTGCGTGCAGCGGGTTATGCAACGGATAGAAGATATCCAGAAAAATTAATTAGTTTAATAGAGCGTTATCAATTATATCGTTTCGACGACGAAGTCTTAGGTAAAGTCGCTAATTTAAATGATAGGCATACTATAATTGCAGGGGATACACTGTATTCATTATCTAAAAAATATAACATTTCAATACAAACACTTCAAGAACTTAATGGTTTAGAAACCAATGCCTTATTCGTTGGACAGGTTTTGTTTGTTAAACCATTGCCAAAAGATTAATAAATTAATGATATATAAAAGAAGTAGTACCTTATTTACACAAGCAGAACAAGTTATTCCTGGAGGTGTAAACTCGCCAGTTCGCGCATTTAAAGCTGTTGGCGGAACCCCTATTTTTGTTAAAGAAGCAAAAGGCGCTTATTTGTATGACGAAGATGGGAACCAATTTATAGACTATATTAATTCTTGGGGTCCCATGATTTTAGGTCATGCTTATGAACCCGTTGTTAACGCTGTTATTGCTAAAGCAAAAAAAGGAACGTCTTTTGGTATGCCAACAGAAATTGAAACCAAGATTGCTGAATTAGCCGTTTCTATGGTGCCTAATATTGATAAAATTCGTTTTGTGAATTCAGGAACCGAAGCGTGTATGAGCGCTGTGCGTTTAGCAAGAGGTTTTACCAAAAAAGATAAAATTATAAAATTTGCTGGCTGCTATCACGGCCATAGTGATTCGTTTTTAATTCAGGCAGGTAGTGGAGCAGTAACTTTTGGCTCGCCTAATAGTCCAGGCGTGACTAAAGGAACAGCGCAAGATACCTTGTTAGCCAGATATAACGATTTAGATAATGTTGAAGCAATTATAAAGGCTAATCGTGATGAAATAGCCTGTATTATTGTTGAGCCAGTCGCTGGTAATATGGGCTGTATTCCACCAAAAGACGGATTTTTACAAGGTTTAAGACGTTTATGTAATGCCTATAATATGTTGTTGGTTTTCGATGAGGTCATGACTGGTTTTCGCTTGGCAAAAGGGGGTGTACAAGAATTGTACGGTGTGAATGCAGATATTATTTGCTTCGGAAAAGTTATAGGTGGCGGCCTGCCTGTGGGGGCTTTTGCGGCGAGAAATGAAATCATGAACTATTTAGCACCGCTGGGCCCTGTATATCAGGCAGGAACATTAAGTGGGAACCCATTAGCAATGGCGGCCGGATTGGCGATGCTAACCGCTTTGAATACAGATGCTGAAGTATTTAATCGTTTAGCAGGAAAAACTGAATATTTACATAAAGGTCTTGCTGAAGTTCTAAAGAAGCACAACATTACACATACTATAAATAGAGTAGGTTCTATGATTTCTGTGCACTTTAGCGCTACAGAAGTTGTTGATTTTGAAACTGCTGCTGAAGGCAATAATGAAACCTTTAAAACCTTTTTTCATGGGATGTTAAACGAAGGTATTTATATTGCGCCAAGTGCGTTTGAAACCTGGTTTATAACAGATGCTTTAACGTATAAAGATTTAGATAAAACCATAGCAGCTTGTGATAAAGTGTTTAGTTAATAAACATGATGAGCAAACCAAAAAAAAGCGGTTACAAATTTTGTAATCGCTTTTTTTATGGAAAAATATGGCTTTCAATTTAATCTTAGTCAGAAATTATTAAATAGCTCGGATGTAAAGCCGCAGTTAAAGTGCTTTTAACCATTAGTAATCCGAAACTAGTTTAGCGTTCTTGGCTTTCTATTGCACCATGGGCTTTTTCTTTTTTCTTTCCCATTTTTTTATGTCTGCCCCTTTTATGTTTTCTTTCATTCCTTTCATTCCATTTTTCATATTGGGCTTCATTAAGAATTTTTTTCATTGCTCTTTTAGTCGCGATGCTATGGTCTAATTTATCGTTTAGCATTTTTAAACGGACAGCTTCAGAGGGTTGTTCTCCTTTTTCTTTTAGTGTCATTTTGTGCTTCATATGTGCTAAATGGCGCTTTGCATTTTCTAGGTTTAATGGTTTGACTTGTTTTTGTTGGGCATCAGATAAATCTAAGGCTAATACCATTTTTTTAGTTTGAATCTCTGCAATATCTTCAGTATTCATTTTATTGAAACGTTCTTTTTTCATCGCCATGCGATTCTCTTTTGTGTCTTGTGCTTGCATGTTAAATGCGACTAAGACTAATGCTATAGTCAATAATTTTTTCATACTATTTTTATTTATTGTTTTTATACCTTTAGGACTCCAAAAGAAATAAAAGGTTTAAAGAGCGTCTTATTTTAAGATCTAATTAACAGTTTGGGCTTTCGAAATTAAGTCTAATGTTGTGCTGTATAGCGGTTTGTTTTTCATTTTGCTTTTTAGCCATGCAAAATAGCTCATCACAAAAATATCTTCGCGCTTGGCCTGAATCCAAACAAAAGCGTTCTCAACCTCCTCAGAAAATGCTTTCGTGTTTGCGACCTCTGAATTTTTATAATAAGTTTCTACAAATTGGAGGTAAGTAATCACGCGTTCCTGCTTGATGCTTTTTAAGTAGCTAAAATAATGGCGTTTAAAACTTAATAATCTAGAGTCTACCAAGTCTATATTTTCCAATTCTATATGCAGAATTATTTCGATAAGATTTTTTTTAATGACCCACTCTCTGCTGGCTTTGGTTTCGTAATACTGATCTGTGTGGTAAAACGTTTTAAAAAGTGCGTGCGCTTTTTTATAGGCTTCAGCTTGAATGTAATACATGACTAAACTGAGATGGATGTCCAGAAGCGACTCCAAATCTGGATGTTTTTTTAAAAGCATGGCTTCTAGTAGTGCAATGGCTTTTTCTTGTTGGTTTGAGTAATTGTAATTTAATGCTAGAAGTAAATGGTATTTTAGTTTAAAAGTAGAATAGTATTTTTTATTTTTTTGAAGCATGTGGGTATTCATCAATTCCAGAAAATGTAATGATGCTTTAAATTTTTTATTTCTGAAAAGTGTATTCGCTAATAAATACAAGACCTGAATGTGGTAATACAGTTGTTTTTCTTTGCCTTTGTGCGTTTGAAGTTTTTGATAGGTGCTAATTAAAAACGGCTCGATTTTGATATAATCATTAGTCACAAAAGCAGAAAGACTTACTATAGTCATTAATTGGTATAAGGACTTAAACGACATGGACTCGTTAATGCTAATGTTATAGGTTTTAAAGGTGTCCTCTAGTAGTTTTTCAAAATCTAAACCATCACTAATAAAAGTGTCTTGCTTTATCGTTTGCCTGATTTTGGCGTACACAATATTAAGCTGGTCTTCTAAAATGTAGTTTTTCTGGTTCGCTTTAAATTTTTCAATAACTACATCAATATCTACTGAAGGATTGGCATAGGCGTATTGAATTTTGGTATGGTAAATTTCGTTTAAAATAGGAAACAGAAGGTGCTCGCTAGCTAAACCTTCGGCTTTATCTAATATTTTATAAGCCACTTTAAATTGTTTATGTGCTAAGAAGGTTCTGGAGGCCAGAACGTATTTAATAATTTGCATGTCTGTAGAATTCTCTTCTTCCAGATTGGTATTCGCTATAAAATCGATGATGGATTGGTATAAACGCTTACGCAAAGCATGATAGGCATTCTTTTTAGTGCCCTTATATAGCTTTTGCTGAATGGTTTTGACGTTAGCGTCATCTTTAACTAATAATTTAAAAAGGGCAATGTTTTTTGTGTCCTTTCGTTTGTTCTTTTTTTCAAGGTAATAGATGAAGCGTTGTTGCTCATCATTAGAAAAGGTAGAAATAATCTCATTTAAATTGGTCATCTAATCGTCAGTATAATACTTATTGTGTCAATAAATATAAGGCTATTTTAAATATAGCGATATAAAATAACGTCAGTTTTAATAGAAAACTGTTTTTCTCAAGTTTGTTTTGTGTTGCATATTTGTACCCTAATCATTAAAGCATAACAGTATGAAACGTACCTCTATTAAAAGGAACTCTTATGGCAGAACATTAATTAACGAACAGCATGAGACCTTAAAAAGTAATAAGAAAGAACCTGTTAAAAACTATTTAAAGACATTAGCTTTAGTTCTCGCTTTATGTACTGCTGCCTTATTTTTAAAACAGATTCAGTACAGAGTAATTGTAGAATACAACAAAAGTGTTGCGTTTATACAAAAACATAATGTAGCATCGGTGTCACCATTAGGAGTTTAGTATGAAGCTCAAACAAGTCAATACGGCCTTTGTTGTCACTACTGGAATATCAGTAATAGTCTTTGTGTATTTGGTGTTTTTGGGCTACGATGAGATTAGAAACCTTAAAGATGTGATAAAAATTATAGCGTCGATAGTGTTTCCCATTCCATTATTATTCTTTGTTCGGTTTATTTTAATTGAACATTTTTTGCCAACAAATACAGACGAATACAAAAGGAAGAACCAAAAGTCTGCAACACTACTTTTAATGGCTTCCGTGATTATTGGTTTGCTGGTCATGCAACTCATAGAGTTTGTAACACATCAAAAATTAGAAGATCATTTAATTTTTGCGCACCTAATAAATTCTACAACTATAAGTAGTTATGTGCTCAATTTTGTTCTGTATAACAATTTAAAAGTTAATGGTGTGCTTAGTGGTGTTTTACTGTCGCTAGCCGTGCATGTTTTCTTTTTATCTATTTAAAATTTAATAATCATCAAAATAATTAATACTATGAATCAAGTTTTCGAAACCCAGAAGCCCCAAGCAAAAACAAATACCAATAAGCGTGAATTGTTATTTACGTTTCAATCTATCATCGTTACTGGCTTGTTGGCTTTTACAGCGATAGCATTCTTTTTTTACAATCATTTAGCTATTGAAAAAGGCATTAAAGTCATTTTTGCGCCCTTTTTATCGGTAGTGCCCTTGCTTTTTATTCTTTCTATTTTACGCGATTTGCGTAACGGCTTCAAAGAAGGTAATTATTCAAAAAATGAAATTATAAAATTCGGAATCATTACGCTAGCCATTACAGCAGTCTTTACCGGTATTACCTCCTTATTGTCTCAAATTGGTGCTTTAGAAATTTTACTGGCAGCCATTATAGCGATACTAAGTACCGTATTCTTTTTAAGAACGAAGATTAAAGACATTTTAGGAATGTCTATCATCACAGGCATAGCAGAAGGGATTATTATTTATATGATCTTTTTGTTTTGATGATGGGTTTTTGTCATGAATAAACCCAAAATGGCGCAAAGCCTTATTGCGCCATTTTAAAAAAGACTAATTTCATAGCCTATAAATTAAACCCTAATGAAATCAAATTTCACAAAAGAATTACCAGAATTGGTTGAAAACGCAGTAATCTCTCAAGAGATAGCTACTAAAATCGAACGGTATTACGAGTCTAAATCCAATACTAGTCCTAATCGATTATTTACTGTTTTTGCTGTATTAGGTTCTATTTTAGTGGGGCTTGGTATTATTTTGATGCTGGCACACAACTGGGACAATTTCTCAAAAACGGTTAAAACAATTTTTGCTTTTGCACCATTGGTGATTGGACAAATACTGGCTGGCTTTTCAATTTTAAAGGAAAAAAATCAAACATGGAAAGAGGGCTCAGGAACATTTTTGTTTTTTGCAGTTGGTGCCTCTTTGGCAATGGTGAGCCAGATTTATAATATTCCAGGAAGTTTTACGAGTTATATGCTCACTTGGATTTTACTGAGTGTGCCATTACTATATCTTTTAAAATCTCATGTGCTTGCCTTATTACATATTATATACGCAACGATATATGCTTGCAACTATGGGTATGCTTATGGAGGTAAGGCGCCTTGGCTGTTTTTAGGGCTTATTTTATTACTACTGCCGTATTATATAGTGCTATTGCGAAACAGGCCAAAGGCTAATATTACTTCGGTTTTTAATTGGTTACTACCATTAAGTTTAGTAATCACTTTAGGGGCGTTTATTACAACCTTAGATGTGCTAATTTTCTTGTCTTATAGTGTGCTGTTTGGTCTGTTTTATAATTTAGGTAAACTGCCTCGGTTCGATACTTTAAAATTAAGACAAAATGGATATTTGGTTTTAGGCTCTTTAGGTACGGTTGTTTTACTTTTAATCACCAGCTTTCGTTGGCTGTGGGAAGAAGTGCTAAGCATGTCTTCATTCTCAGGAAATGAAATAACGCTAGTTGTGGTGCTTTTTGTCTCAGCGTTATGTGTTTTAAGTTATTTATTTTTGAAAAAACGGATAGAGAAATTCAATGGCTTTCATTTTATTTTTATAATTATGACGGTCTTGTTTTTTGTTGGTTTAGGAAATGATGTTATACCAACTATTATTACGAATGTACTCTTATTGCTTTTAGGAGTATATACAGTAAAAACAGGAATTGATAAAATGCATTTTGGTGCTTTAAACTATGGAATGATTATTATTACCGCACTCATATCTTGTAGATTTTTTGATACTAATATGAGTTTTGTTATTCGTGGGTTGCTTTTTGTAATCGTTGGCGTTGGCTTTTTTGTAACCAATTATGTTATGCTTAGAAAGCAGAACGCGAAAGAAAATAAAACATTAAAATAATGGTTATGAAAAAAATGAAATTGATATACCTGTTTATGTTATTTGTAGCCCTTGCAATAACACAATTATTTGTGCCAGTGCACATGATTTTTGGAGAAGAAAACGTTTTAAATACAGGAAAAGCCTATAAGTTTAAAACAGCACCTGTGGATCCAAGCGACCCTTACAGAGGTAAATACATCACCTTGCAATACGATATAAATTCTATAACCACAAACGATTCAATATGGAAGCGAAACGAAGCTATTTATGTATACATAGAAGAAGATAGCTTGGGTTTTGCGGAGTTGGTTAAAGTAAGTAAAACACCTTTAGCTATAGAAAATGATTATGTTATAGCAGAAGTAAATTGGTATGATGACTATGTTAAAAAAGTGAATTTCCAGTTGCCTTTTAATCGTTTTTATATGGAAGAAAGCAAAGCGAAACCAGCAGAGCTAGCTTTTAGAAAAGCACAACGTGACTCATTACCGAATAATGTTTACGCTTTAGTTTTTATAAAAGAGGGTAAAGCTGTTTTACAAGATGTGTTTATAAATGACATACCTATAGCAGAGTCAGCATATTTGAAGGAGTAAGTAAGCTCGTGATTTCTTTCTTTTTGAGTAGGTCCAATTCTGGAATATAGTATGGGCTGCACTTAAACTTATGCTATTATTTGTTTTTATTCTTTTTTGTTAAGAATCATCTCAATTATGCAAGAGGAGTCTCGAGGTGCATCAGATAGAACTAAAAGGTTATGGCTTCCTAGGTCAATAGAATAATGGTCTTCAAGTTCATAACTATAAAAACTGTAACTCGTAGTAACCTCTTTTATTGTGACCGACAAATTATAATTTACAGCAGTAAAATAGTTCCTGTTTTCAGCTTCAGGTGGCGCGTCGTATCCCCATTCTTGTATATAATCTGTAAATTCAATTTCTACAGCATCCACTTTTTCACCTAGTACCACATTGCTGTTGTGTAAAAGCGCAAATGCTTTGCCAAATTGTGCTTGTGTTATGATTAGATACTTGATGTTGTTTTCAATGGTAAAAGTTAAAAAGTAATTTTTATACGCTTTGGTAGGATATTCTTTTGTGGTTTGATCAGTATCAATATAAAAATCGACTATGGGTTCACCATTATTTTCAACCCTAAGGTGCATGTCGCCACTCACGTGATTTGATGAGTTTTTATCATATACTTGAAGCAAAGTGCTAATAGTTAAATCCTTATAAGTTATGGTTTGAATAGCGCCCGGCTTTAGTGGTACCTTTTTCATGTCTTCTTGTGAGCTAATGCTAGATGATATAAATAAAAACACGAGTAGTAGTATTGCTTTCTTCATTCTTATAGTTGCCTAGTGGTGTTGTGCTTTTAAGTCCCTAATTTAGTGAATAATGTTATAAGTTTCTGACAATAGTATTTTCAATCAGCATAAGCCTAGTGAAGGCAACTATTAAAAAGCCTATTGCTCATCTACGAGAGAGGAACGGTAGCGTTCAGTCGCCTTTTTTAGGTTTTCCGACAAGGATTTTAACCAACTCATGTGATTGGAAATCAAATAGGCTTCCTGAAGCCCATGAAGCGTTTCGGTATCTAATGCAGTGTTGCCCTGTTTGATGTTTTTATCGCGTAATTTTGATAATTGCTGGTATTTGTCTAACAAGGTCTCTTGTGCATCTTGAGCGGTTTCTTCAGTGACTTTTTTGTGGGTTTGTTTATGGTCTAAACTATCGAACGATAGCTGTAGCGTATTGGAAATTTTTTTGATAAGAACATTAAACTCTTTTGAAGCAGGCGTGGTTTTATGATTAACGATAAAATTACCAATGGACGCAATGGCAGAAATCATGGTCTGGTTAAGCGTTACAATTTCATAAATGAGTTGAAATTCTTTCTGCTTCGATTTTGGGTCTTGAGTTAATCGTTGGAAGGAAGCGTTTAAATTACTTATAGCAAGAAATGCCTCTTTCCTTGCTACATTATAAGAGAGTTTTTGTTTAGAAGGTTCTTGATACAGCGCTTGTGTTGCTAAAAGATATTTTTTATTCATTTTCAAAGCGTTCAGAAGCACCTTGGTTAAATTATTAGCTTCCCAGCTTGGAAATAGGACGTAATTGGCAACGACAGCGATAGCACATCCAATCATGGTGTCGATAACGCGATATTGAATGACTTCAAAGGCGTCAGGATTGATTAATGAATAAACAAAGACGATACTAATGGTAATTAATGCAGCGGCAGACTTATAATTCTGCTGGATCAATGCAAATGCTAAAATCAATGAAACAAGGGCTAAAATCGAATAGACGACTACATTTTGAGTTATTAGTACAATCCCAACTGCAACCGCAGCACCAATGAGTGTACCGATAATTCGATCTTTGGAGCGCACTTTAGTTAGCCCATAGCTAGGCCGCATAATAACAATGATGGTGAGCAGAATCCAATAAGTGTTTTGGATGTCCAAAAAATAGCCTAACAAGTAAGCAAACAGTATTGAAATAGTAAAGCGTAGGGCATGCCTAAACATTGTGGAATTTAAACTGAAATTTTGAATAAGAACATTCAGTCTGTATTCCTGAAGGGTTAAAAACTGACTTGAATCTTGTCTTTTTAAGGATATTTTGGAGGCCTCTTTAACGTTTGCCATAGCCCGCCTAATCGCTCTAATTTCTTGAAGCAGTTGCTCTTGGTAATCGTATAGGTTTTTTAAAACTAAAGCGCCTTCACGCGCTTCTGGTAATTTGACGGTGTCAATGTAATTGGTGATCGATTCGTTGGTTTTGGATAGTGCGTTTAAGAGTTTGTTTTTATTTGGTATGTTATCTTTTTGAATCAATAATTCCGACAAGCGGATGAGATGATTACCCATGATTTTGTTCAACCTTTTGGATGCTTTGAGGAATTCTTTTCGTTGACCAAAAATCTCATCGAGCATTTTATAATCCAAATGTTTTGCTTCTATCAATTCAAAGATATTTATAGAGGAAATGAAAATAAGCAGTTGCTTTTCTTCATAGCGAGAACGTCCTGAGCGTTTACGTTCGGTAAGTAATGTTTCTCGAAGAGTTTCGTGCTTATCGTTGATTTGATTTTGAAGGACGAAGGTTTGTTTAAGGAGTTTGTCACGCTTGGTTTTCTTTGTTAATAATTTGGCGCGTAATTTTAGATATTCGCCAATAAGCAGAAGCGTATCTGACAATAGTTGGTTCTGGTCTTTTTTAGGCGTAAGTTTTTGAAAAATAAAGGACACCACCAAATACCAAAGACCACCAATGCCCATTAAGACCACCTGAACCCAAATGTCATTTGGTGTTTCTTTTTGAATGGCAAATGCCAATACCATGGCTAACAGGCCAGAGAAGGATACCAAAGACGCTCTAAAGCCATACACCGAAATTAGCGATACAATAAAGGAGATGACTGCAAGTGCCACCAGTAAAAGTGGGAAAAAAGGTTTAGAAAATAGAATGATAGCGGTAATAACCATCGTTAATACAATACTAACTAAAATGGCATTGACCTTACGTTTAAAACTCCCTGGAATATCACCTGGCGCATTTAAAAAAGCACCAATCACAACAGCTGGTGCATATTCAAAATACCCTAAAAAATGGAGCACAGCAAAGGGCACAACAATACCCACGCCAAGGCGAATGCCTCGGTCAAAACTGGAACTTTTTAGAAATAATTCGAGCTGTTTGAGTTTTTCTTTCAAATGGATTTATGATTTAATGGCGCAGTTAAGATTAATTGTAAAGTTAGTACAATTGGGCTGAAGTATCGCCTTGTAATCTTATTTTAGTTGGTGTTTGAATAGCGCAATTAAAGAAATTGCTTAATATAAACTAGTGGTTTAAAATATTTTTGGGGGCAGATTAATTGGTTGTGTTATGGGTTTATATTCGGGTATTCCTTACGTTTTTTAACTAAATTTCTTTCAAAACCTAATCGTCAAAAATTGATTAACATAAATAGTCAATAGCAAACAGGCGCTTATTATACTCAAATTAATAACGGCACGTGCTATCCACGATTGATTTGAAAAATTGTGTTTAAGAATTCTAGTTGTTATAACTGCTAACCCCATGAATAAAAACCAAATTGAAAAGAAAATGGATAGTTTTCCACGAAAAATAGTGGTTACGGCATCATGTACGAGTCCGCAAAAAATAAATGTAAATAGCAGTGCTATTTGAACTGGAAAAATGTTCTTAAGCGGTTTAAATATTAGTTTCCCCAAATAATATCCGAAAATAGGATTCCAATAATTCCAAAATGTAGAGAAGTCTTTAGAACCTAAGGAACGGTATAGATTATTTCTTAAAGATCTTGAATTGCCAACAGATACACCATTTCTTTTTTTAATATATTGGGTCAAACTCATTTTCATTCGTTGTGTTTTTTTTGCGTAGGTGTTTTGTTTGTATTCACTGAGTTGGATGGTCTCCCTTAAATTAGTCAAAGAAAACAATCCAGAGTAAGGCTTTGCGAGCATTTCACAAGTAAGAGCAGTTCAAACAATACGGATACTTACTCTCCACAAATGGTTTTTAATACCATTCTGCATTTAGTTTTTTTAATTCAGTTTTCAAATCTGAAAGCGAGGCTTCGTCTATTAATTGAAGATAGATAGTCATTTCGGACTTTTCAGATTTCACAATATAATCACCCGCAAAATGTCTAATTTTGCGTATGTCGGCTAAATTTATTTTCTTTCCAAAGGGCCAATTTTGCTTAATAATTCCGTTTTCAATGGTCAAATATTGATTGAAATAGTGGTAAAAATACAGGCCGATGTATGCTATTGAGATAAGCAACCACCCATATGTAATCCAACTTTCTTTTTCATAATCTAAAATAAAAATTTGAATTATGGCGAAAGCCAACCAAAGCCATCCTAATATTAAGTTTATTTTTAATTTCTTTTTTTTGTAGCGTATTGTCATTTTTCAACGGTTTGTAAATATGCGGTATGTAAGGAGCTACGTGTTTATTAAAAAAAGCATTTTTTTATACACGAGGTTTTGTGTACCGTTTTTATTCAGTCTTAGCTATTTTGCTTGGGTTGGTCATAAATACGTATCCGAAACCCAAAGTTAAAATAAAATAAACAATAGTGAGAGTAACAATAATTTCAATGTGATTTTCCAAATGCAGCAGCATTTTTATTAACGCAAATGAGCTAACCAAAAAATGAACTAAATTTCCAATAACCAAGGGTCGGCTATAAATGCCACCAATGAGATTGTTTTTGGTCATCCAATTCAACATTGCAAATCCCAAATAGGTTGCCCCCAATATTTGTATGGTCAGTAAAGATACTTGATTCGTTTTCATTCCAAGTACTTCAGAGATTTCTTCAGGTAGAAAGGTTAGTCCCAATCCCATTATTCCAAGAATAATGGCGCTTGTAATCATTAAAATTTTTGTATTCACGCTTCGTTTGATTTACTTAATAGACGTTTATTTTTAAATTTGTTACAGATTTTAATGTGCTAAATATAATTTGTTGCTTTTAAAGACACTTATGCTTTTTTGCTCCGTTCGTTTAGGTCAATCCCAGTCTTTGTTATTGCGTAACAAGTGTTTTTTTCTATCTTTCCTACGTCCTTTAGATTTCTAAACTTAGTCATTTTAGGGTGCTCTACAAAGTAATACCGTAGGTGAGCCCAAGCTTTACGAATGTTTTATAGCCTAGCTTTTTTGGTGGTTATGACAACTTTTAATTAATACAAAATCCCTAACTTTACCAAAACCATCAATTAACGCTTCAAAAATGAAAAAAGCCATATCTCTTTTAGTATTCGTTTGTATCTTCTCATGTAAAGAAGAAGCTAAAGAAACCGAAACTAGTGTAACTGAAACACCGAAATTTGAAATGCAAACCAATTTAGACAAATATGTTAGCGTAAAACTAATTAGTGATTTAAGTGTATTGTCTGCAAAAGAAAAACAAATGCTGCCTATTCTCATTGAAGCAGCGAACAAAATGAACGATTTGTTTTGGTATGAAGCCTATGGCGATTGTGATGCTTTACTTAACAGTATTGCAGATGAGGACACCAAGAAATTTGTAAAAATAAATTATGGCCCTTGGGACAGATTAGACAATAACAAACCATTTGTTGATGGCGTAGGAGAAAAGCCAAAAGGCGCTAACTTTTATCCAAAAGACATGACTAAAGAAGCGTTTGAAAAAGCGCGTATGGATAATAAATCGAGTCTCTACAACTTTGTGAGACGTGATAGCGAAGGTAAATTATTTACTATTCCATATCACGAAAAATTTGAAGTAGAAGTTAAACATGTGTCTGAGTTATTATTAGAAGCAGCTAAACTAGCTGAAGATGAAGGGCTTAAAAACTATTTAGAACTTAGAGCGGCAGCGGTATTAGATGATAACTACCAGAAAAGTGATTTTGCTTGGATGGCTATGAAAACAAACACTTTGGATATTGTTATAGGCCCAATAGAGACTTACGAAGACCAATTGTTTGGAAACAAAGCAGCACATGAAGGTTATGTGTTAATTAAAGATCAGGCTTGGAGTAAAAAATTAGAAAAATTCAGTAGCTTTTTACCAGAGCTTCAAAAGGGATTACCGGTTGATTCAGAATACAAAAAAGAAACGCCAGGTACAGATAGTGATTTAAATGCCTACGATGTGGTGTTTTATGCTGGCGATTGTAATGCAGGCAGTAAAACTATTGCTATTAACTTACCAAATGACGAAGAGGTTCAGCTTAAAAAAGGAACAAGACGCTTGCAGCTAAAAAATGCCATGCAGGCTAAATTTGATAAAATATTAGTACCGATAGCGCAGGTTTTGATAGATGAAAGCCAGCGTCAACACATTACCTTTGATGCCTTTTTTGAAAACACGATGTTTCATGAAGTGGCACACGGTTTAGGAATAAAGAATACCATTAACGGAAATGGAACAGTAAGAACAGCACTAAAAGAATACGCTAGTGCCTTAGAAGAAGGTAAGGCCGATGTTTTAGGATTATACATGGTGCAACAACTCAATAAAAAAGGAGAATTAACTAATGATTTGAAAGATAACATGGTCACTTTTATGGCTGGTATTTTTAGATCGGTTCGTTTTGGAGCATCAAGTGCACACGGTAAGGCGAATATGATTCGTTTTAATTTCTTTAAACAAATGGGAGCATTTACCAGAAATAACGATGGGACCTATACCGTAAATTTTGAAAAAATGCAGACTGCTATGGAAATGCTATCACAAGTTATTTTAACCTATCAAGGTGATGGCGATTATGATGGTGTTTCAAAATTTGTAGTGAATTATGGTGCCATTGCAGAAGAACTTCAAAAGGATTTAGAGCGTTTAAGTGATGCTAGTATTCCGGTAGATGTTGTGTTTGAGCAAGGTGCTTCAGTATTAGGTCTGGAGTAGGCTGTTTATTGTTTTTTGAAAACAGAAAATCAAAAGTATGCCATTGGGTTTTGAGCTATCGAAGTTTTACTGCAAGCGACTTATATTAGCGTTTCCAGTGGATGACTACACATGTGTTTTATCGAATAAATTTAATATTTTAACGAAATTCCTCGCGTTTTTTTAGTTCAAGGCTGTGTAATTCAGAAGTTTGTTATATTATTACGGTCTAAATAACCTACTCATGTTAATCTATATTGTAAGCATTGCTATCGTATCCATATTTGTTTTTGGTATTGTAAGCGTGTCTAGAACATTAAGAAAAATAAGGGTGTCACGAGAACAGGGTAGGAACATCGCTAAAAAGAATAGCTATTATAAATTTTTGTCTTCAACATTTCTAAATTTACCGTCTTAATTTTTTTGTTATAATGCTTCTGCAACCATTTAATAAGCACTTGCTAAATTTTGGGGTTTTGTAGTCAAAGTGTCTTATTATAATATGTTTATAGCTTAATAATAGGGGTATTTAGTCTCCTAAAATGGGCTTTAACAACTCCATATTCATTTAGTATTTATTTTTTTCTATCTTGTTGTATTAAACAACAACTTATGGCTTATTGGTTACAGACGCTAATACTTATATTAGTCATATATTTTGTCATTAGTATTGCGTTATATTATTTACAGGATTATATTTTATTCAAGCCAGAAAAGCTTCCTAAAGACTTTCAGTTTTTGTACGACAATCAGGAAACCGAAGAATATAATCTCGAGACCCGAGATGGCGCAATTATTAATGGCGTGTTATTCAAACCAAAAGAAAAGTCTAAAGGCTTGGTTTTGTATTTAAAAGGAAATTCTAAAAGTATTAAGGGTTGGGGTAAATTTGCTGTAGATTTTACCAGACTTAATTATAGTGTGCTCATGGTCGATTATCGTGGCTTTGGAAAAAGCACGGGAAGGCGTTCGCAAAAAGCTATTAAAAGAGATTTACAGGAAGTTTATAATAAGATAAAAGAGAAAACAACCGAAGATAGAATTATTATTTACGGGCGTTCATTAGGTTCTGGTTTTGCAACAAAACTAGCATCAACCAATGATCCTAAAATGCTCATTTTAGATGCCCCCTACTACAGCTTAACAAAAGTAACTGGCCGTTATATGCCTTTTATGCCACTGTCTGTTTTGCTAAAATATCCATTACCTACTTATAAATGGCTAAAATATGTGCAATGTCCCATTCATATTATTCATGGTACGAATGATAAGTTGATTCCTTTTAAAAGCAGTATTAAATTATCTAAAGTAAACCCAAAATTAACCAAATTACATAGTGTTATTGGGGGTGGACATAAAAACCTAAATAATTTTGAATCGTATCACGCTATGATTCGTGATATTTTAAATGCAAAACACGAACCAATAGATTTATCAACTACAAGTATTAATGTCATACACTCACGCAAAAAAAGTAAACCAAAGCCTTAAAAAAGCAGTCAAAATTAGTTTCGCACTATACCTTTTAATAGGAATATCCCTTTACATGTTTCAAGAAAAACTACTCTTTTTACCAACAACGCTAGCAGCAGACTACGAATTTACTTCGCAGTATAATTTTGAGGAATTAATGCTTAAAACCGAAGATAATGCGGCGTTAAATGCCATTCACTATAAAACTAAAAAGCCCAATGGGGTTATTTTATATTTCCATGGGAATGCCGGCGATTTATCCCGTTGGTCTAAAATCTGCGAATTTTTTGTGGCCAAAAACTATGATGTATTGGTTATGGATTATCGTAGCTATGGAAAGAGCACTGGGAAGTTAAGTGAACAAACCTTTTATGATGATGCACAGTTGTTTTATAATTATTTACTGAAACAGTATCACCCATCAGAAATCACGGTTTATGGTCGCTCATTAGGTACAGGAATGGCGACTTATATTGCTTCAAAAAATAAAATAAAACAGCTCATTTTAGAAACCCCCTATTCCAGTATTGTTGATGTTGCAAAACACCGTTTTCCAATTTTTCCAATAAAAGCCTTGTTGAAATATACCTTTCCTTCTAAAGATTTTATTAAAAATGTGGACTGTCCAATCACTATTTTTCATGGTACAGACGATAGTGTTGTGCCCTTTAAATTAGGTAAAAAATTGGCTAAGGAAGCAAAAGAGGGGCAAATTAATTTTATAACTATTAATGGCGGAAACCACAATAATCTCATTGCTTTTGATGACTATGTAAAGGGAATTGATAAAGTTTTAGATTAATTAAAACTATTTTAATTTTGTTCTCAGACACCTTTAATATTGGTTTTTAGGCATTAATTAAGATTGGTTATCAGAGGAAGTGGGGTTATGGTAATCAAGCAGAAGTATAAAAGGTGCTGTGAAAAAAAAAAGGAACTACATTTCTGTAATTCCTTAAGTTTTATAGGATTCCTGCTTTCGTAGGAAATAACAAAGCGATTAGACCAATTCAACAAATAAGCCAGCATCAGTTTTGCTAACTTTAGCAACACCAATCTTCGTTAAACCTTTTATGGTTTTATCCCATTTTTTATTACTTAAACCAGATTGTGTTTTTAAGTCGTTTAGGTCTATAGGTGTCGTTTTCTTTAAAATGTTAAAGACTGCTTTTTCTTCTTCATTCATTTCAACTTGCTTTTTCTCAGGGCGCATTTGCGGGAAGAATAGCACTTCTTGAATGGACTGGTTATTAGTTAAAAACATGATTAAGCGATCCATACCAATCCCCATACCAGAGGTTGGTGGCATACCATATTCTAAAGCACGTAAAAAATCGTAATCGATAAATTCAGTCGCTTCATCATCGCCTTTTTGAGCTAATTTTAATTGGTGCTCAAAACGCTCACGTTGGTCTATAGGATCGTTTAGTTCTGAATAGGCATTTGCGATTTCTTTTCCGCAAACCATCAACTCAAAACGCTCGGTCAATTCAGGGTTTTCACGATGTTCTTTACATAACGGACTCATCTCTTTCGGGTAGTCTGTAATAAAAGTAGGTTGGATGTAATTCCCTTCGCATTTTTCGCCAAAGATTTCATCAATTAACTTCCCTTTTCCCATTGTTGCATCGACAGCGATTCCCATGCCTTTTGCAGCGCTACGAATTTCATCTTCTGTCTTGCCGTTAATATCAAAACCAGTAAACTCTTTAATTGAGTCTGCCATGGTAATACGCTTATAAGGTGCTTTAAAGTTTATTTTATGCTTACCAAAAGTAGCTTCAGAGGTTCCATTTACCGCTAGAGCACAATGTTCTAAAAGACGCTCACAAAAGTCCATCATCCAATTGTAGTCTTTATAGGCTACATAAATTTCCATGGCTGTAAATTCTGGATTGTGGGTACGGTCCATACCTTCATTTCTAAAGTTTTTAGAAAACTCATAGACACCATCAAAACCACCAACGATTAAACGTTTGAGATACAACTCGTTTGCAATTCGCATATACAATGGCATATCTAAGCTGTTGTGATGCGTCATAAAAGGACGTGCTGCCGCACCGCCAGGGATGGGTTGTAAAATGGGTGTTTCTACTTCGAAATATCCAGCGTCATTAAAGAAATTACGCATCGCATTAAACAATTTAGTACGCTTTACGAAAACCTCTTTCACGTGCGGATTCACCGCTAAATCAGCATAACGCTGTCTGTAACGCATTTCTGGATCTACAAAAGCATCGTGCGCATTACCTTCGGCATCTACTTTTGGTAATGGTAAGGGTTTTAGGGCTTTGCTTAAGAGTTTAAAGTCTTTTACCATGACTGTTTTTTCCCCAACCTTAGTGGTAAATAACTCCCCTTCAATCCCAATAAAATCGCCAATATCTAAAAGCTTCTTATAGATGTTATTGTACTTGCTTTTATCTTCTCCCGTACAGATTTCATCTCTATTAAAATAAACTTGTATTCTACCGTCGCTATCTTGCAATTCAGCAAAACTAGCGTTACCTTGAATACGTCGAGACATTAATCGGCCAGCGATAACCACCTGTTTCCCTTCTTTAAAGTCCTGTTTGACCTGCTTAGAGGTTTCAGATACTGGAAATAAATCTGCTGGATAGGGGTTAATACCTAACTCACGTAGTTTCGCGAGTTTTTCTCTTCGTACGAGCTCTTGCTCAGATAATTGTGACATAATACGTTTTCTGTAAAAAATTTGAAGCCACAAAGATAATGCTTTGTAACAAAACGCAATAGTTTGCGTCCTATTTATACCAAACGAATTTAATCACTTCTTTTGTGTTTTACTTTTAGTGCACATCATCAATCAATAAAATTAAAATTATGAGTTTCTGGAGAGTCCTACTTTCAATCATTTGTCCGCCCTTAGCTGTTTTAGATAAAGGCTGCGGTTCTATTATTATCACTTTTTTATTGTGGCTTTGCGGTTGGGTTCCAGGTGTAATTGCGGCTTTAGTAATCTTAAACAATCCTAAGAACTAACACTTAGTTTTCTTTATTATTTATCGTAATTTTGTAGTCTATGAATAAACAGATTGCATTACAAGATTTAGGCTCTAAAGATTTTAAAGATACTTGGGATTATCAGGAGGAATTATTTAAAGGAATTTTAGATACTAAAATTAAAAACAAGAGAGAAGCCGCGGGTTTAGAAACCAAAAACTATTTTTTGTTTGTAACGCATCCGCATGTGTACACCTTAGGTAAAAGTGGTGATGTCTCTAATTTATTGTTAGATGAACAACAACTTACCGAAAAAGGAGCAACCTTCTATAAAATAAATAGAGGAGGCGATATTACGTATCATGGACCGGGACAAATCGTGGGTTATCCTATTTTAGATTTAGACAATTTTTTTACAGACATTCATAAATATCTTCGTTTTCTTGAGGAAATGATTATTCTTACGCTTGATGAATATGGTTTAAAAGCGGAGCGTTCTCCAGGAGAAACAGGGGTTTGGTTAGATGTAGGAACACCATTTGCTAGAAAAATTTGTGCTATGGGCGTTCGTGCCAGTCGTTGGGTAACCATGCATGGTTTTGCTTTGAACGTTAATGCTAATTTGGGGTATTTTGATAATATTATTCCCTGTGGTATTCGTGGTAAGGCGGTGACTTCGCTTAATGTGGAATTAGGTAAAAAAGAAGTAGATGAAGCTGAAGTAAAAGCAAAATTACTGAAGCATTTTACGACACTTTTTGAGGCAGAGTTTGTAAAGTAATTTGCTTTTTTAACACTAAGTAGTGCTTTAATAATTTATTTACGATAGTGGTTATTCGGGTATTAATGATTTTAAAATCAAGGTCTTTTTTTGGGCGTATACCACTGTGTTAAAGCCTCTAAAAAAACCAATCGTAAGAACCCAATGCCTATTACAGATAGTAAAATTAGACAATCGTTTTGTTCAGCCAAATATTTTATAGCGTTCTTACAGCCTAATGGCATAATTAAGCGTACTTAAAAAATACAGGAAGTTTATAAGTAGCTTAACCTTCTGCATTAAAAAACACTTTATAATAATACATTTTCTTTTCCTCGTCATAACCACGTTCTAAATGTTCACTAGCCGCTTCAGGCGCGTCAATATCAAGTTTAATTTGAATGTGTGTATCGAGTTTGATGTCGGTTTTTATTTTCTTCTTTTCTTTAGAAACAACAGCTTCAGCTAGATCAAATTGGTTACGTAAAACAAAATCGGCACCCGTTTCATATTCCTTTTTAAAATCTTCAAAAAGCTGAATGTGTTTTTCTTCAGCAAAGACTTCTTCTTTAAAACGCTCAACATTTATAATTTCATTTTCTTTAAAATAGTCAATAGTCTTAGCTAAAAAGATATTGCGTTCTTGTTCACCGTAACTTGGTTTTAAAATTTCGGTAGAAAACTCTTTACAGAGATCAATATAATTATGCGTATGATTATTACTATCATCAGCATATTTTATATTTAGAAATTTATCTAACCAATATTGTGCATCGTAGCTATTATTATCAACACTTAAAACAATATTGCCTTCCATATCGGTTTGATTTAAAATCAAACACCCTTTGTCTACTTTTTTGGAACTAATTCCTTTTTGGACCAATACATCGTAACTGTTATCTTCTAAATAGGTTTGAAAGAAATTGATTTTGTTTTCAATTTTAAATATGCCAATAGCATTGGTTACCATCTCCTTGTATTCAATACCCTCAAAAACAGCAACCAAAACATCTCCTGTTTTAATTTGAGCGGAGTCTGATTGCTCGTATAAATGTTTTACAATGTTTTTTGAAGCTTCTACAAACCCATCATCCTCATTAAAGATTTGCTTGGCATAAGCATTAATCTCATTTAGATCTACATTAGCATGATGATTAAAACGAAAACTTTGTACGACGCTTCCAAAGGGACGTAATAGAAAAGGAAGCATTAATTCATAACTAGCTTCATCAAAATGCACTTCTTTATCAGAAAAAGCATTTTTGGTATCGTTATGTTTATTACCAACTTTATGAATTATAAATTTAGAAATGCTTGCGCTTTTACGTGTAATCATCTTAAAAATAGTGTTGAAATTTGAATTGCAATAGTAGGCATTTCAGTAGAAAAACAAAATAAAAAAACCGAAGAGTTTTGTCTTCGGTTTTTAAAAGTATTTTAGATAAAGTTAATACTCTAATCCAAAATAGTCCATCGCTTCCTCGTACGACATGTTACTTATATTTATGCTTGTTTTACCTGCAGGAGTACCAGCAACTAAAACAAAACGAAGCTTTAGACTGGCTTGAGTGAAATTGGCTTTTAAGGTGACTTGACCAACTTCAATACGATCAATTTCTAAAATTATACTGCCTCCAGTACTTAAAGGAAGCACTTCCCAATAATCATTACCTGTTACGGTAACAAAAGCATAGACCATACCATTGTCATAAATGTCTTGTGTAAGCTCTGGAATGACAAATACAGTGTTACCATTATTAATCGTTTGGTTTTCTAAGAGTACAGAAGTTACATTAGCATTACCTTGCTCACCTTGAGGACCTTGCTCACCATCTTCTGGAGAACATGAGAAGCTAAAAGCAACTAATAAGGCTAAGACTAAATACTTCGTTTTAATAACTAAATTTTTCATTGTTTTAATTTTAAGTGATTAATTTACTTTTTAATGTTTAATTTTAAAAAAGGTTAACGATTCATGTATTAAAATTACTTGATTAGCAAATAAATATTTTCCTAATCCGAAGGAAAACATTAAGCTAGCGAACAAAGTAAGCACCATTTAGTATACCTAAAATACTTTTTTTTTATACATGCTGTTAGCACGGCGTGTTTTATTTCTTACAAAATTATTTTTTTAGCTATATCATTTTGTATTACAGGAAAGGAAGGCCTTAATCTTTTGTGGGCCATAGCGCTATCCATTATCTCTTGATTTAGAGTTGTGTCATCGATTTTAATTACTTTTGAATTGGCTCCTTAATAAGAACCAGACTTCCAAGTAATGGATTGTGCTGTTTTTATAGTTAGGATAGCATTCCCATCGTCTCCACTGGTTTCTTGAGCACCATCTTTAACAGCTTTTAGGGACCATGAAAAGCCAAAAGTAACTATGAGTGCTAATCCTAAAAACTTTGTTTTTAATGCTGAGTGTTTAATTTTATTAACTTTTTTGTTCTTTTAAAGATTAATATGTAAATAAAAAAAGCCGAAGCTTTTAGACTTCGACTCTTCAACAATCTAACTAAAAAGAGAAATACTCCCCATTAGACTAGTGCAGGGATTCATTATTTTTAGACTAATTCAAATTTTAATTAGAACATTTGGTTAACAGCTTGACGGCAAGCTAAGCCTCAATTTGGTAGCTTATTATCATAAGCAGGTATGGTTTTCATCCTTTTTAAATTTTTGAGTCTAAATGCAGTCTTATAATTGTATTCAATAAAAAAAGACGCACCTTATGCAGGAAATTTAGAGCTTCAAGCCGGTATAGATGGTAAAAAGAATACGTTTAGCTTTTTTCAAATTACTTATATAGATTAGCACAACACTGTTTAGGTGAATGTTTTATAATTGATGTTTCATTTAGAAATAAGCTGTTAAGCCTATACTAAAGAAAATAGTGTTTAAAATGGTTTTAGCGTCACCAGAACTGCCTTTAGGTTTCTGACTTTGATTGGTATAATTAATAGCAGGTTCAACCGATACATGCTCTCCAAAGAAAAAGGCATAACCAGCGGTCCCACGAACTGCAAAAACGGTAGACTCGATATCTCCTATTATAGAACTGGTTTTGTTAGAACCAAAACCTACTGTCGCTTCTGCAAATAAACCGTTATCAAACATATATCTTGCAAAAGGACCTACGGCTAAACCATCTGAGATTATTTTGCCATCCATGCCTTCAACTTTTGTAGTACTGGTACTTACTTCAAGCTCCAATCCAGCAATGATATTATCGGTAATAAAATACCCTGCTTTTGGCGATGCTGTAATTTGAAAAGTACTGCCAACATCAATCGTGTTGCCATCAAACTTTGCTTTTTCATTGGTAGAAATAATACCAATAGTGCCATTAGCTAAAAAGTTACCTTTAGTTTTTGCTGTAAAGCCATCTTGAGCATAAGATGAAAAAGCAAGGGTTGTGATTACTAATGTTAAAATGGTTTTTAAATGAGTCATAATTGTTTGGTTTAATAGTGTTTATACTTGTTTGTTGTTTAATGTGTATTTTAATGTAAAGGTTAACCTGTATCTTAAAAAAAATTATAAGGTGAGGCTGGTTTTTACAATGGTGTAACTTTCGTTAGTAAAATTGTAACCGCTAATCCAAAAGTTTACACCGTCGAAGGCTATGCCGCTAATGGAGGTGTCTTTTACTCTGTAACTAGAAATAACCTGAAAACTAGGTGTTACCTGACATTTGTGAACAAACCGCCCATCACAGACATACAAAAACCCGTTTTGATAGTCTAAACCTTCTGGTTGAATCTCCAAGGCTATCGTTTGCTCAATAACATCTGGTGATGGCGCATAATTATATAGATATAAACTAGACTCATTACTGCTTGCTACCCATAGCGTAGTGGTATTTACTGAAGCTAACCCTTTAATCCATGCACCTGTAGCTACTGAGTCGAAGCCTAAATTATTACTGTTTTCATAATAGGCATGAAAGTTATCTGAGCCATTATCACTTTGAAAAACATACCGCTCTGGGGCATTATATTTTTCAATTTCAACAGCAATAGCACTATTAGTGGTCGCTATTTGTCCAATTTCAAGAAATGTGTCGGGGTCAATTAATCCTATATGGTCTGCATCTGTTGTTTTACCATAGACAATGGCTGTTTTATCATAGGTAAATGCAAGGTCTACCTCACCATCCCAAGGCGCATTACCTTGTAATAGAATACTAAGTTCTTCAACCCAACTAGAGCTACTTGGACCGTTATCTATTTTTTGTAGTATTTTACTGGAAGAACCATTAGAAAGAGTTGCTGTATTTTCGGTAATGGTGTAACTAAAAACACCTGGGCTTCCTTGTCCACCAGTGCCATCAATGGTTACTTGATTATTTGTTATACTATAATTTGGACTATAAATTCCTTTAAAATTATCGCTAGTTTCTCTTAAAATATTTGCCGTGTTATCGGTATTAAAATAAATGTATTTATCACTGTCATGAATAAAACTGCCAGATGTGATTTCCCATTGCCCGAGTAATGGATTTGAAGCTCCGTTAGTGCTATTGTCGGCGGCATCGTCGTCGTTTTTGCTACAGTGAAAAAGACAAATGCTAAGGAGTATTAGTAGTAGAGTTTTGTTTAATGGTTTCATGTTGTTTTTTTTAATTAGTAACCGAATGTATTATCTATATCGGAATAGCCTACACCCGAAAAATGAAGATTAGAAACATGGATTAGAAGGTCTTCTGAGTGTTTTAATGTTGTTTTTTCGTAGCGATTGTCTACTTTAAAATTGGCAGTACCACTAGCTGTATTTGAATCTGATATAGCGATAGTGCCAGACAATACTATATTTTTATTTGTTGCTGCGGAATGTTCTGTAGCTGCATAGTGCGCACTAATTTTATTGCCTTCTGTGTTGCTTCTTTTAATATTAACCAATACACGAATAAGGGTGTTATTTTCTAGATTATATTCAACTTGAACAACTTCACTACCTTTATCTATTTTTTTTTTAAAAGTGAAAAGGGCTTTTTTAACAGTACTCTTTTTTTCGGTAAAAATGATTCCAGAAGCTGTAGTGTACTGCCAGTCTTCACCGTTTATTTTGCATAACTGAATGTCCTTTTTATTTTCTCTTTCAGTTGTGGTTATGGTAGCCACTGATGCTTCAGTAGATTTTATTTTTTCCCCATTACATGAGAATAACAAAACGGTCGCCAAACAGATTAATAGCATTTTCATTACATCAGTTTTTTATAGTTATCAGTGTCAATATTTAGAGTGACTTTATCTAATGCTATACAGGTCATGACGGTACGTTGAGGTTTTCTTTTCGAGGTATCAACCATATCCATTTCCATAGTTAAACCGTTTAGCATTTTCATCCAGGATTGATTGGCGCCTTTTTTAGCTTTTATATTATAAAAGGATTTGGAAAAGCTTATACCTGCATTTTGTGTTACCCAAACCGAGCCATTTAAATCTTTTCCAACGACTTTGAATTCTTCACAACTGTAGCCAAGAATAGGTTTTTTGTTTCCCGTGGGTGTTATACTCACATCGGTCTCTTCTATAGCATCCTCTGTTGTCTCTTCTAAGTTTAAATTCATAGACATTAAGGTTTTATCACCTTTATTTTCCATAAACATAAATATGGTTTCTCGGCTCAAATCCATAACTGTTATAACATCTGTTCTTCCTTTTTTATCTGGAATAGTTGAGGCGATGTAATTGCCGGAATTGGTTAAGTAATAGTTAATATCAGTTGTTCTTTTATCGCTTTGAATTTGCATTGTATATTTATGTGAGAAATTATAATTCCTGGCAGGAGCTGCCTTTGAAACAGAAATATTAAAAGGATTATTTTTTTCTTTCTTATTTTCTTTTGAATTATTAAAGGTAGAATCGGAAGCTTTGCTAGGGTCCTTTTCTGTTTTCTCCTCGTTTTTTTTCTCAATGGTTTTTTCAGCAACTTTACTGATTTTTTCACCTAGTTTCTTAAAAATTTGTGCGTCTGCGTGACTGTTGAAGCATAGTGTTAGAAGTACTAGTGTTATTTTTAAATGTTTCATGATCTATTATTTTTTAGTTGATTAATCTTTTATGCTTTTCGCTTCAAGTATTTTTCTCTCTATAGCTTTTGCTAAAGAATCTTTTTGTTTCTGAGTGAGTGTGTTGGCTTGCAGATAATATTGACTTTTATAGTCTGCTTTTTGTTCTTCTGTTAAATCCATTTTACCTAATAATTCTAAAAAGCCAGTTTTTTTACCTGTAGCATTTCCATCTAAATTTTCACCAAACATTTGAGTCATGCTTTCTGCTCCCATATCTAAAAAATTATCAGATTTTACTTTTGACGAATCGGTGATTTTTGTTTGAGCTAGGCAAATATCTGTCAATGAAAGACCTAAGATTAAAAGCATGAATGTCATGGGGTTATGTGAAAATATTTTGTTTTTATGAGGTAATTTGCAATGGTGTTTTATGGTGTTCATGTTTATAATTTTTTTGTGATTTCTAGTTTATGTTTTTTAAGAATAAAAGGTTAACATTAATCTTCTGTAATACTCCAGATTTTTCCTGTTGCTGTTCCAGAAGCGATGTATCCTCCAAAAACCCAAAGGGCATCATCATAAAAAAGGGTGGCATGTTTTGTAATAGGATCTAATGGGTTTATGCCGTCATAACTTAACCAGTCTTCCAGATTTGAAGAGGCATAAATAGCGTTTGTGAATGTAGAGGTAGCGGTACGACCACCAATAACCCAAACCTTATTATTATAAACAGTTGCAGTATGTAAATTTAAACCTGGAAAAATAGAAGCGTTCTGTGATAACAAAGACCAATCGCTTCCATTCGTACTTTTCCATATCTCATTGAGTTTTTCACCTGCAATATTTTCGCCGCCTAAAACATACATAGCACCATCAAAAACAAAACCGCCTTGATTGACACGACCAGAAAAGGCATTATTTGTTTCTTCTACCCAAATATTCCCATCTACAGTAGACTGTACAAAAGTATTTCCAGTGATTAAAGAACCGGCAATAACATACATTTTACCATTAAAAGCCAGCGTTTGATGATAGGTCACTGCTCCAAAAGGCGCGGTTACAAAAGTATTAGTCCAGTTAGCGCCATCTGTTGTCCACCAGATATCACCATACCAATCACCAACGGTATTTTCACCACCAATAAGCCAAAGTTTACCGTCAAATACGGTTAAAGTATGACCACAGCGATCACCAGTTAAATTACTCGCTACCGAAACCCATGCCACGCCATCATTACTTTTCCATACCGCACTTGAATAGTCGTTTCCTTCAGTATAGCTATCATCACCGCCAATAGCCCAAATTTCACCATTAAATTCAATCATCGTTTTACAGGCAAAATCGCCCATTTGATCTTGATTGGTTCTTAAATTAAAAGTCAGGTTTAATGTTTCTGGTGGTAAAATTTTATCGGCACTATCATCACTTGAGCATGAAAATGTAGTAATAGCTATAAAGAGTAAAAGAAGTTTTAAAAGCGGCTTACCAAGTAATGTCTTCATAATTTAAAGTTTTAAAGTTTAATTCTTAATAAATTCAATCTGAAAAGGTTAACAGATTTGAGTGTTTTTATTGAAAAAAAGTTAAATTAGCTAACCAAGTGTTAACCTTTTATCAACTCCCACTATTAAATGTCAAACCCAAATGAAGACATCACGCTCGAGGAACTAAAACTAGGATCAGAAGAAAAACTTCGTAAAGTTTATGAAGACAACAGAGACAAGTTTTTAAATTTTGCAAAGCGTTATAATTTACCTCACGATGATGTAATTGATGTTTACCAGGATGCCTATGTTGCTTTTCATAACAATATAATGTCTGGAAAGATTGAAACAATGACAAGTAGTATTTCTACTTATTTGTTTAGTATTGGTAAGTATTTAATTTTTGATAAGATGAAAAAAAATAACAAAACCATTAGGTCAGAATACAATATGGATATTGTAAGAGATCAAGAGAATGTTATGGAAAACATCGACATTGATACTGAGGATTTAACACACGAGCAACAGTTATTGCGAACACATTTTGCAAGTTTAGGGAAGCAATGTCAAGAATTATTGAATCTCTTTTATTATCGTGGTTTCACCATTAAGGATATATTAGAGCAAGGTAATTATAATAGTGAAAACGTGATTAAAAGCGCAAAATCACGTTGTCTAAAAACCCTAAAAGAACGAATAAATAGCAATTACTAATGACTAACGAAGATTTATTATATCATTATTTTTCTAATACGCTAACCGAAGCACAAAGGCTCGAGTTTAATAAGCGTTTAGAAACGAATACCGAATTTAATGCCGAATTTGAATTTGAAAGCAATTTAAAACGCGCCATAAAACACGAAACAAATGCAAGCTTAAAAACAAAGCTAAAAGGCTTTGAAAGCACTGTTAAAGCAAAAGACAAATCCAGGAAAGTCTCAGTTTTTAATTGGAAAATTGCAGCCTCAATGGTGTTTTTATTAGGGTCAAGTTGGTTTGCATATACCACTTTTTTTGGAGTAGACTATAACGACTTATACGCCGCTAATTTTCAAGAATATCCAAATACCGAGTATGCAATAACAAGAAGTGATTCTATGGACTCGCCAGAACGAAAAGCATTTGTAGCCTATGAAGCTGGAGATTATGAAAATGCGGTTAAGGCTTTTGAGAGGATTAACACTGCTCATAAAAAAGCATATCACCAGTTCTATATAGCACAAGCGTATTTAAAGCTGGGCAAAGCAGATAAAGCTAAAGCATTATTAAAGGCTATTGTTTCTGAAAATGAAAAGTTTTCGGGAGAATCTCAGTGGTATTTAGCATTGATTGCTTTAAAAGAGAAAGATAAAGTTGAAGCCATAAAACAACTTAGTAAGCTCACTGAGAATTATGGTTATAATAAATCTAAAGCAGAAACGCTACTCAATCAATTACGCTAAGTCTTTCGGCTTCTAAGATAAAAATAGAGTAGTAGCAATAGCAAAGCGAAACCTCCAATTAGTAAATAATAGTAATGGGTGTGTATGGGTTCTGTGTTTCCAGAAACTATAAAAGCAGACCAATAATAGGGATGCGATAAACCATTCTCTCTATTTACTTTAATGAAGTCTAGCTGTGCTTGTTGTAAAGCACGACTTTTAGTTTCCCTGTCTGACAACTGTTTGTAAAAAGCATCCATTAGTTTTGTTGAAGAAGCATCGTTAATCTTCCAAAGTGTACTGGTAATGCTATTCGCCCCACTAAAATAGAAACCACGTGCCAGGCTCATTAATCCTTCGCCACGATTTAATTTACCAATACCACTTTCGCAAGCGCTTAGTGTTACTAAATCGGCATTGAGCTCTATGTTATAGAGGTCGCGCACATACAGCGAATGCTCATTATTGTCATCATAAGCGAATGCCAAATATGAATATTCAGGCGTAGCATCGTCAAAAATGGCATGTGTTGCCAAATGTAAAATACTGTATTTTGAACTGTTTTTGTTGAATTTTTCCAGAGTGGCCTCTGCACCACTATAGAGCTCACCACTAAAATGTGAAAAAACATTTTGTGCTTCCTTTTTATTATTTGGTAGTGCTAACAACTTGCCACTGTTAAAAGTGGGAGCAAAAGCTAAAACAGCATTGTTATTCTGTTTACGCTCTTGCAGTTGAAGTAGTAAAGTCGCAGAATTAGCATAAGAAATAGCATAATCTTCAAGCAAATAATTGGAGTTGCTTTCATTTGTGGTTAATGCTGAAAAAGGAATATAGCTTAGTAGACCATCTGGTAAAACAATAAGGTTTTTTTTATTACTGTAATTCAAATGTGACTCAAGAATTAGTGTGTAAAGCTCAAAAGTCTTGTCATGTAATATGTTTACATCAGATTTTGGGTTACTGAGTAATATGTAAACTTCTTTAACAAGATTTTCAATCGTTTCATTTAGTTTAACCTGAGTAAAATGTTTTTCAGTTTTCGTAACAGAAATTACAAAAAGCGACTCTTTTCCATAGAAATAGGAAAGGAGTACCTCGTCTTTATCCAAAAACAGTTGCATATCCTCTATAGAGGCTACTTTAGAATTGTATTTTAAATCATAGTATGATTTATAGTTTTTTTCAATAGTTTCAACAATATCGTTGTACTCTTTTTTGACATTAAACAAATTATCCATTAAAACGTTTGTGTCTGTTTTAGATTTATCAATTTGTTTTTCGATGAAGTTTATTTTGGTTTTTAGTTGCTTTTCTTTGGTTAAAAGCGAATCTGGAACTGTTTTAAAAGTCGTCACTTTTGCACTTAATAAAGCTTCTAGTAACAAAGTGCTTTTACTTTTCTCTGAGATAAAGAACGCTTGATCAATTAAATTGAAGTCTTGGGTTTTTATGTATAAATTGTACGCGGCTTTTAGTCCGTTTTCAAAAATAGGATAGGCTTGATCAACTATAAAAAGTTTGTCTGTTTCTGTTTTAAAAGAAGGCTTTAGACTGTCTAATAACGTTATAGCGAGAGTTGCAGTTGCAAATGTCTCACTGTTATTGTTAAGCTTTAAAAGGATGTCCGTTTTGTCATTGTATAGTTTAAGTAATTCTGTTTTATTTACTGTTGAATTAATAGTTTTAGCATCTGTAAGCTCACCTATAGCTAGGTTGTAGGCTTGTAATGCTTTTTCTGGTTTCTTGAGTTCTAACAAAGTAAGTCCGATAGCTCTATGCGCTTGTGCAACTTCAAGGTGTTTTTTAGTCGTCCATTTTTCTTTATAAAGATTTAGAGCGAGTTGCTGTTCTGTAAGCGCATCTTCATAATTTCCTTCGGCTTTAAAAAGTTCTGCTTTTGCTTGATGATATCTTGTCTCATACGTGTCGCCATCTTTCAAATGTTCTTTTATTAATTTTAAATAAAATGTTGCACTGTCTATTTGTTCTAGTTTAATGTGATTGCTAAAAATATTTTGGGCATCAGTTACGATACCGTTTTTCTTTCCGTTAGTTCGTAATTTATATTTTAAGGAGGGTATAAAGTACGTGTTGGATTCCTGGTAATTAGCTTGGCGCTTGTAGAGCTCGCCTAGTAGACTGTAATTGGCGAATAAAGATTTTTTATCGTTCGGTTTTAGATCTTCAAGCAATCTTATATTACGTTCAAAATAGACTTTGGATAATTCATATTTACCTTCGTCACTGTACATTTTAGCTTTATAAATGTAAGCACTTGAAAGTAAGTCAATATTGTGAGGAGGAATGGTTTCAAGACCGTTAGTTAAAATATTTTCTATAAGTGCATCAAATGTGTCTTGAGCTAAGCCATAATCGTCTAACTGAAAATAGTAAGTAGCCCGATCATTTAAAAGGGAATTTTTATAGAATGGATAATCTGGATGTGTGCTAAAAAAAGTGTTTTGATGAACAAAAAGCATGTTTAACTCATCTAAATTTTTACTAATAGTTTCTAAATCCAGTTCCTTTCTTGAGTGATATGCAGCACTACGTATTGTATTAATATAATTTTCGGCTAAAGCGGTCCAATTTTTTTCAGCTTTGGCTAAAATTTTCACTTTATTAAAATAGTGATAGGCAGAATCTTTATTGGTCCAGGCAAATTCTCCTGCTTTTTGTTCCAAGAATTCTAGTGATTTTAAATTGCTTTTTTGAGCACTAGAAAAATAAGCGATAAAAGTTAAAATAAAAAATAGCTGCGTTTTTTTCATAAAAAAGCCTTTAGAAAATCTAAAGGCTAATATACAAATATTTGATTTTTATGGTCTTATACCAGCAGGAATAGCATAGATTAAAGTAGCATTTTCATCCACGCGCGTAATTTCTAATAGAATAGGCCCATTAATACCAGCTTCAAAACTGTAAGTATAATAGCTTAAGGCGCCGTTACTGTTAGGTAGCGTTTGGGGTTGTCCACTCACTACAGCGAGCTCTTCTGAATTCTCAGACAAAATTCTAAAGCTTACATTGACGCCTGCAGGCATTAATAGAAATCCTTCATTAGGGAAGCATAATTCGCCGACAATACTATCTGGGCAAGGTGGAGGAGGTGGTAATACTCCAATACCAACGGTTTCTATTAAGTTGTTTAGAAACTCGTTATAGCTGTTCAAATTGGCGTCAGCCTCTAGAATACCAGCAGTGTTATTTGGGTCATTTTGTTCTAAATCTGCAAGTGTTTTAGCATAGAACTCTTGTGTGACTTCTGCTTCAAATAAATAGTTGGTTGCTGTAATTTCTATTGGTGTAGGCGCATCATCATCTGATGAGGGACAAGCAAACAAGAGCAAACAAAAGACCGTTACTAGTGTTAATTTAATTTTCATAATTTGAGTTTTTAGTTATTGATGTATAGCATTTAATAAGTATAAGCCAATAAAGTTAACATTTTAAAAAAAGAATTTCACTATAAGTTGTGTCACTGGTTGTTGTAAATATAGGCTTAGCAATTAAGGCCTTTTTTAGTTTAATAGCAAAATTAATTTATTTCATAGACTAAAATAGTGCTATCGTCACCTCGTGTAACAAACTCTAAAGCCGGGTCTTTGTCTATATTGTCTAACTCAATAGCAGCAGTGCCATACACAGGGAAATTTGGTAATTCTTTTGCTTGACTGTCATATAATAATACTTTTTGTGACTGTAAGTCGGTTATGGCTACATAGATTTTATTGTTAATATAAAAGAGTTTAGGCGCAGTGTAATTACCAAAATTAAGTTCTAATGTTTTATTTTTTATTTTTAATTTATTTTCGTTTTGGGCAACAAGAGTTTGAGTAGTTGTTATTAAATTAGTGTCTTTACCATAAAGCGTGCTTGTTGCTACTTTTCCTTTTTGATCTATTTCTATCAAACTGCCATCTTTTGTTGTGGTTGCAAAACCATTTTCATAATGAAATACGGGCTGGTTTGAAAACTCGAGGCTTGTTTTAGGGGTGACTCTCGGTTTACCTCGACGGGATAAAATATGTAATTCTTTATCTGTTTTAATAACAATATAATCTTTGCTACCTATACGGAAATGTTGTGGTTGATGATTTATGACCTCGTTAGCAGAAGAAAATTTAAAACCCTGAACTGTTTTGCCTTTTCCGTCGTATAACAAGACATGCTTTCCTTGGGTAACAAATAACCTGTAATTCTTTTTCTTATCATAATCAAAAACAGAAAGCGGTTGGGTAATATTATCATTAAACAATAACGGGTAACCATCAACGTCTTTGCCATTTCTAGCTATTAAATATACACGATTTGGTGTAGCAAATGCGAGCTGCAGTCTGCCATTTTTGTAGATGTCTATTTGCTCAATCCTACCTAAAACAGGACCGTTAAGTTGTTTTTTCCAAAGAATAGTACCTGTATTGGAAATTAAATACAACTTGTTATTAATGTCTTGTACAACAATCTCTTTTTCGTTTGTACGATGATTAATAACAAACTGTGGGTCATTTAATAATCTAACATCTAGTTTAATGTTTAACACTTCAGTGATAGCATTGCTTTCAGCCCTTACTTTATCCTTTTTTATAATAGCATTTAGGTGTGCGTAATCGGTGTCGTATATAAATTGTAAAGCAGATATTTTGTAGTTTTCAAAATCGGATTCTAAAGTAGCCTCTAAATTTGTTTCCAACATGTTTTTTAGAACCTGAGACTTTGAAACTTGCAAAATAGAAGCATCTGTACTTAGGTTTTTTGCGATTGCTTTGTAATAGTCGCGGGAACTTAAAGAGGTTTCGTTTTGGTAATTAGCAATAATGTTCTCCAGGCTTTCTGTACTGTTTCCAAAAATCACGAACTGTTCAATAACACAATAATAATTTGCGTTATCATAAGTTATTAGAGGTTGAAACGTTTCTGAGAAAAGTTCTGGTTTACTGAAATTAAAAATTTCAATTTGCCTGTAGGTTTCTTCCAGACTTTGCTCACCTATCAAAGCATCTTTAGTAGCAATAATATCAATAGAATTTAATACAATAGCCTTACTATTTGTTTGATAAATCACGCCAACTTCAACTATATTATCAAAAAGCGTAGTAGAAGGTAGTGAATCCTGTGTTTTTCTAAAAGCCTTCAACTGTGTCTTTAAAACAGAAAAATCATCAAAAGTAAAACTCAAAAAGCCATCACAATTATTTGGGGCAATTTGTGCCAATTGATTTTCATGCGGCGTTGTATTCTTAAAGATATTAATTAAACTTTCGGTGGAATCTTTCGCTTGAGTTATACCACTTAATATAATTTGATCTTGAGATACTGCGGCATCAAAAGTAGTAAGCTCCGTAAAGTCTTTAAAAGGGAGTGTTTCAGAATAAAACAATGTTTTAATGGCATTCGATTCTTGGGAATTTATTATAACCGAAAGTGGTTTTTCTTTATTAATAGTATTAAAAGCAGCGCTTATTTTTTCATTTTTAAAATTTTTATCCAGTAGGGATTTTAGTATATCTACGGTTGAAGCAATCACCGTGACGCTATCTTTTAATACGGCATAAATTACTTCATTTTTATAAGTGAATTTTTGCGCTTTGAGTTTACCAATGGTTACGCTTTCTGCTTTGTGATTAGGTAAAGCAGCAATATTAAATAAATTTGAAACGCTTTTGGTAGATAATGCAAATTGTACTCCGTTTTTTTTATCCTTAAAAAAAGATAAGACCACTGGTTCTGTCGTTGATATAAAATCTAAACAAGCTAACTTTTTTGATAACAGTCTAGAAAGTTCGGTTGAAGCTAAATTACTAATCAAATCATTATTATTAACGTTGCTTTTCAGGTTTTCTATACCATTAACATTCAAAATAATTTCCGCGTTTTTAGGCACAAAATCATAAATTGAGGTATTGCTTTTGCGAGTGTTGCAACTTAAAATAGTAAATGTAAAAAGGACGATTAGCCAGAAATACTTCATTTATTTTTTTTATAAAATTTAAAGAATGCTCAAAATTACAATTCTAATTTTAATTGTTCAGGTAATAGTCTGAAGGTTTTTCTGTGGTATTTGGTAATGCCATATTTTCTAATGGCCTCCCGATGTTCTTTTGTAGGGTAGCCTTTGTTTTGTTTCCAGTTGTACATTGGGAATTCTTCGTGAATTTTAGTCATGTAGGCATCTCTATAAGTTTTAGCTAAAACAGAAGCCGCAGCAATGCTCAAATATTTACTGTCTCCTTTTATAATGGTTTTATAAGTAATAGCATTTAATGGTTTAAACCTATTACCATCTACGATTATAAATTCTGGCGCGGGGGTTAACTTTATTATGGAACGTTGCATCGCAATTATAGACGCATTAAGTATGTTAACGCTATCAATCTCTGCTTCAAAAACATGAGT
Source organism: Lacinutrix sp. Hel_I_90 (assembly GCF_000934685.1). Taxonomy (NCBI): domain Bacteria; kingdom Pseudomonadati; phylum Bacteroidota; class Flavobacteriia; order Flavobacteriales; family Flavobacteriaceae; genus Lacinutrix; species Lacinutrix sp. Hel_I_90. The sequence goes on from NZ_JYNQ01000001.1 coordinate 3,127,985, forward strand.
AAAAGCAAACGAGAGTGCTTCAGCTTCAATAATAGGTTTTAAAAATTCACGTTTAGTTTCAGAGAGTTGTTTTGAATCGTTTAAGATGGAATTGTTAAAATCTTTTGGTAATATAACGGCTGCAGCAGTAACAGGGCCAGCAAGACAACCTCTGCCAGCTTCATCTGTACCGCATTCCAAATCAAAACCAGAGTAATTTAATTTTAGCATTTATATAATTCTTAACATCCTAAACTAATAATAAATTGTAATATCGATGAAATTTAGAAAAGGCTTAGAAATAATTTGAATTATTTTTCGTTGATTTAAATCAAAAAAACGAAGTATATTCTTGAATAGGGTCTGTTTTTTAAGGAAAATAAGTAAAAAATAAAGGAATTGATTTAGTCTTTTTCATGTTTAATACATATGAATTGGTCTTTCTGAGTATAATATAAAAATCCTTGTAGATATTTACTATTTTTACCGCAAATTTAAGGTGCTTACCAGAGTAAGTTTTACAAATAATAGGAATTTAATGAATAAAGTAGTTTTAGTTGTTTTTTTTATGTCTTTTGCTGTCTTTGCTAAAGCACAAACGCGACCAACAGCACAACCATTAGAAAAAGATCCAAATAATTATTCTGGAGAGGTGGGGCAGCCAAATGATTCTATTAGAAGGGGGTCAGGCAAGAGCACGAGTAACAAGAACATAAAAAATAAAGACGCAAAAATCACAGATTATCTTATTGTTTCTCACCTGAGTGATACCACTTATGTGGATACTACTTTGACCATTCTAAAAGAATACAAATACAATTATTTACGTAAAGATAATTTTAATTTAATGCCATTTTCAAACTTGGGTCAAAGTTATAATACATTGAGTGAAAATTTTGAAAGTACTAGTTTAATGCCAAAGTTTGGAGCACGAGCAAGGCATTTTAATTATATGGAAATTGAAGACATAAATTATTTTCATGTTCCGACACCGCTAACCGAGCTTATGTATAAAAGTGCTTTCGAACAAGGTCAGTTAATTGATGCTTTGTTTACAACTAACACCTCAAAACAGCTCAATTTTTCAATAGCTTACAAAGGATTACGCTCCTTGGGTAAGTACCAACATATACTTACGAGTACTGGTAATTTTAGATTTACTACAAGTTATAAAACTAAAAATGAGCGTTACGTAGCTAATACACATTTTGTGGCTCAGGATTTATTTAATCAGGAAAATGGAGGAATTAAAGCTGATAATCTACAATTTTTTGAAATTGGCGATGAAGATTTTCTTGACAGAGGCGTTTTTGAGGTCAATTTTGAAGATGCTCAAAATATGCTTAAAGGAAAGCGATTTTACCTTAATCATACATATAACATTATAAATAAGTCAGATTCAATCTCAAAAAACAATCTAAACATAACGCATGTTATGGCATTAGAAGATAAAAGTTACCTTTTTGAGCAAACACGACAAAACGCTTTTTTTGGTGATGGCTTTAAACAGTCTAATCTTAGAGATAGAGTAACTTTAGAAGAACTACACAATGAGCTACAGCTTAATTATAGCAATAATATAATAGGAAACTTACAGTTTAATGCTTCTCATCATAATTATAATTATGGGTATGATAAAATTGTAGTATTAAATAGTAGTGTTATACCTAATAGGTTAAAAGGAGATGTATTGGGAGTTGGTGGTAAATACAAGAAGCAAATTAAAGGGTTTTTGTTAAAAGGAGAATTAGGGGTCAATGTTTCGGGTGATTTCGAAGGAAACTATATCAAAGCAGAAGCTTCTTATACTATAAACGACGATTTAAGTATTCAAGCACAAATAAATCATAATGCATCTGCTCCAAATTATAATGCTCAATTGTATCAGAGTGATTATATAAACTATAATTGGAAGAATGATTTCAATAACATAGAAACACAGCAATTAGCCTTTAATATTAATTCTAATAAGTACGTAAATCTATCAGTAGATTTATCAACGATTAATGATTATGTCTATTTTGCAAAAGATGAAACCACAAACTTCGTTAAGCCTTTTCAAAACGATAAAGCAATATCCTATCTTAGGCTAAAAGCGGAAAAAGAATTTATATATGGTAATTTCAGACTTAATAACACGGTCATGTACCAAAATGTTCAAGATGAAAATATGGTGTTCAATGTGCCAGAGCTTATAACACGAAACACATTGTATTATGCTAACCATGTTTTCAAAAAAGCGTTGTACCTTCAAACAGGGGTGACTTTTAATTATTTTACAGAATACAACATGAATGGCTACGACCCATTATTGGCAGAATTCTACACACAGAATGATGAAAAGCTTGGTGGTTTTCCAAGATTAGATTTTTTTGTGAATGCAAAAATTCGTCAAACACGAATCTATCTCAAAGCAGAGCACTTTAATGCTTCTTTTACAGGGCGTGATTATTTTTCTGCACCAAATAATCCATATCGTGATTTTTCAGTCCGTTTTGGTGTCGTTTGGAACTTCTTTCTATAATCCTATAATAACAATTGGGGCGTTCCCTTTCAGGTCGGGTTTTCCGCTGTATCTTTTGCAAAAAAGCAAAAGGATGCCGCTGCAACCCCTAACGCGGGCAAATAGCTAAGTGTAAAGCATTCTCTTTTTGGCGCTGTCTTTATAGAAAGGGTGTTATTCACGCTTGGATAACAAATAGTTTCAAAGCCTTGGAAAAAAGAGCCTATATATAAAGGACAGATTGGCTCTAAAAAAACAAGATTATTTTTGTTTGTAAAGTGCTTAAAACAAAGGCGGTAAGGGAGTGGTTAAAAAAAGATTAAAAAAGTTCTAAAAAAAGGGTTGCCATAACTAAAAAAGAATCTATATTTGCACCCGCTAAGCGAAACAGGTGTAGACTTGGGCAGCAAAGCAACGTTCATTAAAAGGCTTACAAAAAAAGATTATTTTTTTAAAATAAGTGTTGAGATAACAAAAAAAGGTTGTAAGTTTGCAATCCGAAAAAACAGCAATGTTTTTTCAAAAAAGTTCAAAAGAAATTTATTGAGATACGGATTAAAAAAAGATTTAGTTTTTTTTATAAAAAGTATTGTGGGATTGGAAATAAGTTTTATATTTGCACCCGCTAAGCGATAAAAGTCTTAGAGAAACAGAAAACAAGTTCATATACATATTGAATTGACAGCGTAAGAAAGTTATTGGAAACAATAATTTTCAAACAAGAGAATAAGCCATTTTGAGTACTAAAATTAATTTCTTTGGTTGTTAAGCAAATTAGTCGAAAGACTTTAAAATTTAACGATGAAGAGTTTGATCCTGGCTCAGGATGAACGCTAGCGGCAGGCCTAACACATGCAAGTCGAGGGGTAACGGGGTGCTTGCACCGCCGACGACCGGCGCACGGGTGCGTAACGCGTATAGAATCTACCTTGTACTGAGGGATAGCCTTTGGAAACGAAGATTAATACCTCATAGTATGATGACTTGGCATCAAGATATCATTAAAGGTTACGGTACAAGATGACTATGCGTTCTATTAGCTAGATGGTAAGGTAACGGCTTACCATGGCAACGATAGATAGGGGCCCTGAGAGGGGGATCCCCCACACTGGTACTGAGACACGGACCAGACTCCTACGGGAGGCAGCAGTGAGGAATATTGGACAATGGAGGCAACTCTGATCCAGCCATGCCGCGTGCAGGATGACTGCCCTATGGGTTGTAAACTGCTTTTATACAGGAAGAAACACTGCTACGTGTAGCAGCTTGACGGTACTGTAAGAATAAGGATCGGCTAACTCCGTGCCAGCAGCCGCGGTAATACGGAGGATCCAAGCGTTATCCGGAATCATTGGGTTTAAAGGGTCCGTAGGTGGATAATTAAGTCAGAGGTGAAATCCTGCAGCTCAACTGTAGAATTGCCTTTGATACTGGTTATCTTGAGTTATTATGAAGTAGTTAGAATATGTAGTGTAGCGGTGAAATGCATAGATATTACATAGAATACCAATTGCGAAGGCAGATTACTAATAATCAACTGACACTGATGGACGAAAGCGTGGGGAGCGAACAGGATTAGATACCCTGGTAGTCCACGCCGTAAACGATGGTCACTAGCTGTTCGAACTTCGGTTTGAGTGGCTAAGCGAAAGTGATAAGTGACCCACCTGGGGAGTACGTTCGCAAGAATGAAACTCAAAGGAATTGACGGGGGCCCGCACAAGCGGTGGAGCATGTGGTTTAATTCGATGATACGCGAGGAACCTTACCAGGGCTTAAATGTAGTGTGACAGGACTAGAGATAGTTTTTTCTTCGGACACATTACAAGGTGCTGCATGGTTGTCGTCAGCTCGTGCCGTGAGGTGTCAGGTTAAGTCCTATAACGAGCGCAACCCCTGTTGTTAGTTGCCAGCGAGTCATGTCGGGAACTCTAGCAAGACTGCCAGTGCAAACTGTGAGGAAGGTGGGGATGACGTCAAATCATCACGGCCCTTACGTCCTGGGCTACACACGTGCTACAATGGTAGGGACAG